>CP001626.1 GCA_000023185.1 Rhizobium leguminosarum bv. trifolii WSM1325
TCGTTCTTTTGGAAATTCGTTCCTATCCATCCGCATTAATCCATTTAATCTATAGACATAATTAATTGGAGAGAAATTGCGATGAGTATCGAAAAGTCTGAAAACGGTCTCGGAAGACGAGAGCTGCTGAAACTGTCTGCGGCGGCCGGAGTCGCCGTCGCCGGTGCATCGCTCATCGGACAGAAGTCGGCTTTTGCCGCGGGCGAAGAACTGTCGCTGAAAGGCAAGCGCATCGCCATCAGCGCAACCGGCACCGATCACTTCTTCGACCTGCAGGCCTATAATGCCCAGATCGAGGAGGTAAAGCGCCTCGGTGGCGAGCCGATCGCCGTCGATGCCGGACGCAATGACGGCAAGCTCGTCTCGCAGCTGCAGACGCTGATTGCCCAGAAGCCGGATGCGATCGTTCAGATCCTTGGAACGCTCAGCGTCATCGATCCCTGGCTGAAGAAGGCGCGCGATGCCGGGATCCCGGTTCTGACCGTCGACGTCGGTTCGACCAATTCGATCAACAACACCACCTCCGATAACTGGGGCATCGGCAAGGACCTGGCGCTGCAGCTCGTCTCCGATATTGGCGGCGAAGGCAATATCGTCGTCTTCAACGGCTTCTACGGCGTAACCCCCTGCGCGATCCGCTACGACCAGCTGGTCAATGTCGTCAAATATTTCCCGAAGGTCAAAATCCTCCAGCCGGAACTGCGCGACGTCATCCCGAATACCGTGCAGGACGCCTTCACGCAGATCACGGCGATCCTCAACAAGTATCCGGAAAAGGGTTCGATCAAGGCGATCTGGTCGGCCTGGGACATTCCGCAGCTTGGCGCGACCCAGGCCTTGGCGGCCGCCGGGCGGACCGAGATCCGCACCTACGGTGTCGATGGCAGCCCGGAAGTGCTCCAGCTCATCGCCGATCCGAATTCGCCAGCCGGTGCCGATGTCGCCCAGCAGCCGGCGGAAATCGGCCGCACCGCCATCCGCAACGTCGCCAAGCTGCTCGCCGGCCAGACGCTGCCGCGCGAGACCTATGTTCCGGCACTGCTCGCCAACAAGGCCAATGTCGGCGAAGTCACCAAGAAGCTCGGCATCGGCTGACACTGAACACGAGCGGTCCGGTCATCGCCGGATCGCTCGCAATCTGCCCGCCCGGAGAGATCGATATGACGGCCATTTCGTTGAAGCCGCCGGTGACGGCACGCGACGACATCATCCGCTTTGAAGGCATCGTCAAGCATTTCGGCGGTGCGCAGGCGCTTGCCGGTGCGTCGCTGATCGTCAGGCGCGGCACCATCCACGGTCTCGTCGGCCAGAACGGCGCCGGCAAGTCGACGCTGATCAAACTGCTGGCCGGTCTTCATCAGCCGGATGGCGGCCGGATCGAGATCGAAGGGCAAACATTCGACAGGCTGACACC
The DNA here is from genome assembly GCA_000023185.1 of Rhizobium leguminosarum bv. trifolii WSM1325. NCBI lineage: Bacteria > Pseudomonadati > Pseudomonadota > Alphaproteobacteria > Hyphomicrobiales > Rhizobiaceae > Rhizobium > Rhizobium leguminosarum. The sequence goes on from CP001626.1 coordinate 1,415, forward strand.
GCATCTTGCCGAAGAGCTCGGTATCCATTTCATTCACCAGGACCGGCTGTTGGTGCCGACCTTCACCGTCGGCGAAGCTCTGTTCCTTGGCCGGGAACCGCGGATATCGGGCACACCGTTCCTCGACCGGCGACTGATGCAACGTCGCGCGTCTGATATTCTCAACGACTATTTCGGTATCCGGTTGCCGAACGCCGCCTTGATCAGCGAATTGTCGACTGCCGAAAAGCAGATCGTGCAAATCACCCGCGCGCTCCTCAATCAGCCGAAGGTGCTCGTCTTCGATGAGCCGACGGCCGCACTGGTGCGCCGCGAGGCCGATATCCTCTTCCGGTTGATCCGCCGTCTGCGCGACGAAGGCGTCACCATCATCTATATCTCGCATTACCTGAACGAAATCGAAGAGCTCTGCGACCACGTCACCGTGCTGCGCAATGGGCTGGACGTCGCCTCCCTGCCGATCGGGGAGACCTCGGCTGGCGCGATTGCGCGGCTGATGGTCGAACGCGACATCAAGGAGATGTTTCCGAAGCCGCAGGTGACGCCCGGCGCGGAAATCCTCAAGGTCGAGCAGCTGTCGGCGCCGGGGAAATATAACGACATCAGTTTCACGCTTCGCCGCGGCGAGGTGCTCGGCCTCACCGGCCTGCTCGGCTCCGGCGCAAAGGAGCTGGTCCGCACTCTCTTCGGTCTGGAGACCCCGGCTTCCGGCCATATCGAAATCAGCGGCAAGGCTGCCCGTTTCACCAATCCCACCCAGGCGGCCGGTCGCGAGATCGCCCTGGTGCCGGAAGATCGGCGTCGCCACGGCGTCGCGCTCGACCTCAGCGTCGCGGAAAATATCAGCCTTTCCAGCCTTGGCCGCTTCACGCGCTTCGGCTTTCTCGATCGCAGACGCGAACAGCAAGAAGTGGACACTCTGATTACGCGGCTGCAAGTGAAGACCAATGGGCGGGATGCCCTGCTGCGCACGCTTTCGGGCGGCAACCAGCAGAAGGTGGCCATCGCCAAGTGGCTGAGCCGCCGCTCCGAGGTCTATCTCCTCGACGAACCAACAGTCGGCGTCGATATCGGCTCCAAGGTCGAGATCTATACGCTGATCGGCGAACTCGCGTCGCGCGGCGCCGGCGTCATCGTGCTGTCTTCGGATCTGCCCGAGCTCATCGGCATCACCGATCGCATCCTGGTGCTCTTCCGCGGCCGCGTGGTGCGGGAATTCGTCTCGTCGGAGACCACGGCGGATGCGGTGCTCGCTCAATCGACCGGATCATCCGAGGGACAACGCCATGTCGGCTGAAGTAGAATTCGCGCCTTCCGGTTTTTCCGCTGCGGAACCGCCTCCCCGGCCGGCCGGCAATATTGCAGCGACCGCGTTGCGCTTCGGATCGCTGATCGCTTTCGCCGCCATCCTGATCATCTTTTCGCTGACCGCACCCTATTTCCTCAGCATCGGCAATATAGGCAACGTACTTGGTCAATCGGCCATCTCCGGTGTGCTTGCCATCGGGTTGACGATCGTGTTGATTGCCGGCGGCTCCAATGTCGTCACCGGCGGCATCGACCTGTCGCTGGCTGCCAATATGGGCCTCAGCGCTGCCGTCTATGCGAGCCTGACGCAGCTCGGCTACGGCGATGCGACGGCGATTGCGGCGGCGATCCTCACCGGCGCCCTGATCGGCACGGTCAATGCCATTGCCATCGTCTATGCCGGCATCGTGCCGCTGCTGGCCACGCTTGCCGTCATGAACGTCGTCGCCGGCCTGGAATTGGTGCTGACCGGCAATACCGTCCTGCCGGCCTCGACGCCTTTCCTGTCGGCGCTCTCGGCCTCGGATGCTTTCGGCATCCCGGTTCTTGCCTATGTGCTCCTTGGCTTCACGGCCATCACCACGGCGATCGTGCAATATACCCCGCTCGGCCTGCGCCTCTATGCCGTCGGTGAGTTTCCGGATGCGGCGCGTGCCGCCGGTCTGCCGCTTCGCCGACTGCTGGCCGGCGCCTTCGTTGCCAGCGGCGTCTCCGGCGGCATCGCTGGCATCCTATCGGTTTCCTATCTGAGCGGCAGCACGACCGGCGCTGGCGAGATGCTGTTGCCCGTCGTCGTGACGGCCCTCCTCGGCTCGGTCTTTTCGCGCCGGCTGGTTCCGACGATCACCGGGACGCTGCTTTCGGCCCTTTTGGTCGGCTTCCTGGTCAATGGTTTCCAGCTGCTGAACATTTCGAGCACGCTGGTCAGCGGCGTCCAGGGCGTGCTCATTCTCATCGTCGTTTCTGCGACCACGCTGCTGCGCCGGCAGGAGGCCTGACCATGTCGCTCCAGACCCCTCCCCCCGCCAGCATCGACTTGCCGCGTCTCATCGCCGGCGGCCTGGTGCGCTATGGGCTGATCCTCGCCCTGGTTGCGGTGTTTGCCGCCTTCTCCGTGGCAACCCCGACTTTCCTGACGCCTGCCAACCTGCAGAGCATTCTGGTCAACAATTTCACGCTGCTGGCTATCGTCTCGGTCGCCATGACCTTCGCCGTCGCATCGGGTGGCATCGATCTTTCGGTGGGAACGGCGATGGATTTTGCCAGCTTCGCCTTCGTTTCGCTCGTCGTCGCCGGGCAGCCGGTGGCAGTCGCCGCCCTCGCGGGACTGGCCGCCGGAGCGTTCGTAGGCGCCTTCAACGCGCTCTTGATTTCCGGGATCGGCGTGTCGCCGTTCCTCGCCACGCTCGGCACCCTGTTCATCGGCCGCAGCGTTCAGCAGTTGCTGACCAATGGCGGCAATCCGGTCTATTTGCCGCCGAACGGCGTGCCGGAAGCCTTCCGTTTTCTCGGCCACGGCACGATCGCCGGCTTTCCGGTGCCGCTTGCCGCCGCCATCGTCGTCATCGCGGCCGCTGCCGTTGTCTTTGCCCGCACGCGTTTCGGCCGCGTCATCCTGTCGATCGGCATCCAGCCGGGCGTCGTGCGCTATTCCGGCATCGCCGCGCCGGCCCATGTCGCGGTGACTTTCATCCTGGTCGGGTTGATCGCGGCAATCGCCGGCCTGATCCTGACCGCAACCGTCACCACCTACATCCCCTCCTCGGGCAATGCCTTCCTGCTGAATGCGATCGGCGCGACCTTCATCGGCACCACGCTCAGCCCACTCGGACGGCCGAATGTCGGCGGGACCGTTCTCGGCGCGCTGCTGCTCAGCATCGTCGCCAATGGCTTGCTGCTGACCGATCTGAATTTCTACTGGCAGCAGGTCGGCACGGGAACGCTGATCTTCGCCGTGCTCGCCCTGAGCTTCATCAATAGAAAGGCCGCCGGCGCGTAAGAGCGGGAAGCGGCTCTATCCCGCGGAGGCGTCCGAAATCATTCTGGAGACGGCATTCTTCCAGCCGATGATCTTGCCCTGCCGCTCGGTCTCATCCATCGAAGGGCTGAAGCGGCGGTCGCAGGCCCAGGCCTGCGCAAAATCCCGCTTGCCTGGCCAGATGCCGGCTTTCGAACCGGCGAGCCAGGCTGCGCCCAGCGCCGTCGTCTCGCGGATCGCCGAGCGGTCGACAGGGTTTCCGGTCATGTCGGCCAGGCACTGCATCGTCCAATCCGAAGCCGCCATGCCGCCATCGACGCGCAGCACCGTTTCCAGCTGGTTGACGCCCCAGTCCTTCTTCATCGCCACCAGCAGATCGAGCGTCTGGTAGGCGACGGATTCAAGCACGGCGCGGGCAAATTCCGCCGGCCCGCTGTTTCGTGTCAGACCGAAGATCGCGCCACGCGCGGCCGGATCCCAATAGGGCGCGCCGAGACCGGTGAAGGCCGGAACGATGTAGACCTGCTGTCCGGGATCGGCCTTGGCGGCAAGCACCCCCGCCTCGGATGCCTGGCCGATGATGCCGAGGCCGTCGCGCAGCCATTGCACGGCGGCACCGGCGATGAAGATCGAGCCTTCGAGCGCATAGGTCGTCTCGCCGTCGAGCCGGCAGGCGATCGTCGTCAGCATCCGGTTGGAAGAGGAAACACGATCCCGGCCGGTGTTCAGCAGGGCAAAGCAGCCGGTGCCATAGGTGGATTTCATCATGCCGGGCTCGAAGCAGGCATTGCCCATCGCCGCCGCCTGCTGGTCGCCGGCGACACCCAGGATCGGAAGCTCCGCACCGAACAGCGCCTTGTCGACGCGGCCGAAATCATCGGCACATTCCCTGACGTCAGGAAGCATGGCGGCCGGAATGCGAAGAATGCCGAGAAGCTCCTCATCCCAGGCGCCGTCATCGATATTGTAGAGCAGCGTCCTCGATGCATTGGTCGCATCGGTGGCATGCACGCGTCCATCAGTCAAATTGTAGATCAGCCAGCTGTCGATCGTGCCGAAGCAGACATCGCCCACTTCCGCCTTCTCACGTAGGCCATCGACATTGTCGAGCAGCCAGCGCAGCTTCGTTCCGGAGAAATAAGGGTCGAGCAGCAGCCCGGTCTTGGCGCTGAACAGCTTCTCGTATCCATCGGCCTTCAGGCTCTCGCACATTTCGGCCGTGCGCCTGTCCTGCCAGACGATCGCGTGGTGAAGCGGTGTCCCGGACCTGCGATCCCAGACGACCGCAGTCTCGCGCTGATTAGTAATGCCGATCGCGGCAATGTCGGCGGCATCAAGTCCGGCATCGGCGATCGCCTTGCGCACAGTATCGACGACGGACTGCCAGATTTCGGCAGCGTCGTGCTCCACCCATCCGGGCTGCGGATAATATTGAGTGATCTCCGCCTGCGCCGAGCCGGCCATTTTCATGTCGCTGTCGAAGACGATCGCGCGCGAGGAGGTCGTGCCCTGGTCGATTGAAAGAATATAGCCGCTCATATCCGTCTCCGGCTCGCGCGAAACCGCTCCTGCCGAGGACAGCAGGACGCGGACGTTTCATGAGAGAAAGATTGTGTGTGCCACCGGCTTGTTGCCGGTGGCAGGAAGTGATGGCCGGAAGCCCCGTCGCTTCCGGCCTGGTCCGCCTTACTTCGACTGCCAGCTCTTGACGAGTTCGTCGTAGTTGACCGTGACCGGCTTTTCCTTCTCGTTCTCGATCTTCAGCTGCGGTGCAAGGTTGCCCTTCTTCACCGCATCCGCGTTCCAGTAAGCGAGGTCTTGCTCTTCAGCGAGTTTCGGGCCGATATCGCCCTGGACGCCCGATTTCTCGATACGTCCCATGACCTTCTCCTGCTCGCCGCAAAGAGAATCCATGGCTTCCTGCGGCGTCTTGGCGCCGGCAGCGGCGTCACCGATAGCCTGCCACCAAAGCTGAGCCAGCTTCGGATAGTCGGGGACGTTGGTGCCGGTTGGCGACCACTGAACACGCGCAGGCGAACGATAGAACTCGATCAGACCGCCGAGCTTCGGAGCGCGCTCCGTAAAGCTCTTGTCGCGAATGGTGGATTCGCGGATGAAGGTGAGACCGAGCTGGCTCTTCTTCACGTCAATCGTCTTCGAGGTCACGAACTGTGCATAGAGCCACGCGGCTTTTGCGCGGTCCGTCGGGGTCGATTTCATCAGCGTCCAGGAACCGACGTCCTGATAGCCAAGCTTCATGCCGTCTTTCCAGTAAACGCCATGCGGGCTCGGTGCCATGCGCCATTTCGGCGTACCGTCTTCGTTCATGACAGGCAGGCCAGGCTTGACCATGTCTGCGGTGAACGCCGTGTACCAGAAGATCTGCTGCGCGACGTTACCCTGCGCCGGCACCGGACCGGATTCCGAGAAGGTCATGCCCTGAGCTTCCGGCGGTGCGTACGCCTTCAACCAATCGAGATACTTCTGGATCGAATAGACCGATGCAGGGCCGTTGGTATCGCCGCCACGCGCGACGCACGAACCGACGGGACGCGAATTCTCGTCGACTTTGATACCCCATTCATCGACCGGAAGACCGTTCGGCAGACCCTTGTCACCATTGCCAGCCATCGACAGCCAAGCGTCGGTGAAGCGCCAGCCGAGCGACGGGTCCTTCTTGCCGTAATCCATGTGGCCGAAGACCTTCTTGCCGTTGACGTCACGGCCGGTAAAGAATTCGGCAATGTCCTCGTAGGCCGACCAGTTGACCGGAACGCCGAGATCGTAGCCGTATTTCGCCTTGAAATCGGCCTTGTTCTTCTCGTCGTTGAACCAGTCGTAACGGAACCAGTAGAGGTTGGCGAACTGCTGGTCGGGAAGCTGGTAGAGCTTCTTGTCCGGCGCTGTCGTGAACTTGGTGCCGATGAAGTCGTCGATATCGAGGCCGGGGTTGGTAACGTCCTTGCCTTCGCCGGCCATCCAGTCGGTCAGGTTGCGCACCTGCTGATAGCGCCAGTGGGTGCCGATCAAGTCGGAGTCGTTGACCCAGCCGTCATAAAGGTTCTGCCCGGTCTGCATCTGCGTCTGGATCTTCTCGACAACGTCACCCTCTTGAATGACGTCGTGCGTGACCTTTATCCCGGTAATCGCAGTAAAGGCCGGAGCCAGAACCTCGGACTCATACTTGTGGGTGGTCAAGGTTTCCGAAACAACCTTGATGTCCATCCCCTGGAAAGGCTTCGCAGCATCGATGAACCACTGCATTTCCTTTTCCTGGTCGGCGCGAGAGAGCGTCGACACGTCGCCGATCTCTTTATCCAGAAAAGTTTTTGCCTCGTCCATGCCGGCATAGGCCGACCCGGTCATGGCCAGCAGCACGGCTGCTGTCGTCGTCAATAAATGCCTTCGCATGATATCCTCCCAGGGTTTTGCGATTGCAGTCTTCACGTCTCAGGCGGCCAGAAAAACCCGGCCATCTGCATCAGTTTGCCTCACACGTAACGGAATACGCCAACGGCGTAGACAACGGAGAGAGCGAGAGCCCACCAGAGGCTTGATCCAGCGAGACCAAGCCAGGCAAGATGGATAAAGGCGCTGCCGAGCAGCGAAAGGAAAAGCCGGTCACCGCGCGTCGTCTCGAAGCGCAGGATTCCGATCCGGGGATTGCCGCCCGGAGCGGCGTATTCCCAGACCCCCATGCCGATCAGCAGCAATGCGATAACGACGAAGAAAGTGGCCGTCGGCCAGGTCCATGCCATCCATGAAAAATCGGGAAGCGAAAAGCTCATCAAACCCTCCCCAGGGCGAAGCCCTTGGCGATGTAATTGCGCACAAACCAGATCACAAGCGCCCCTGGGATCAAGGTCAGAACACCGGCGGCGGCGAGCAAGCCCCAATCCATGCCGGATGCAGAGACGGTACGGGTCATGGTGGCAGCGATCGGCTTCGCGTCGGTCGTCGTCAGCGTTCGTGCGATCAGCAACTCGACCCAAGAGAACATGAAGCAGAAGAAGCAGGCGACACCAATGCCGCTCGCAATCAGCGGCGTGAAGATCTTCAGGAAAAAGCGCGGGAACGAATAGCCATCGATATAGGCCGTTTCGTCGATTTCCTTCGGCACGCCGGACATGAAGCCTTCAAGGATCCAGACCGCAAGCGGCACGTTGAAGAGGCAATGCGCCAATGCCACCGCGATGTGCGTATCGATCAGTCCAAAGGCTGAGTAGAGCTGGAAGAACGGCAGGGCAAAGACCGCCGGCGGCGCCATCCGGTTCGTCAGCAACCAGAAGAAAAGATGCTTGTCACCAAGGAACCGATAACGGGAGAAGGCATAGGCCGCCGGCAGCGCGGCTGCCACCGAGATCACCATGTTAATCACGACATAGGTGATTGAATTGATGTAGCCGGAATACCAGGCCTTCTCCGTGAAGATCGTCACGTAATTGGCGATCGTCGGGTTATGAGGATAAAGCGTCAGAGAATTGACGATTTCCGCGTTGGTCTTGAAGCTCATATTAACAAGCCAATAGATCGGCAGCAGGAGCACAATGATATAGATCGTCGGAACCACCCACCACCAGCGCGATTCCTCGCCGCGCCGGCGCATCAGACGGCTGACTTCATCGGAGGAGAGACCGCTTGCGACACTGGTAGCGCCAGAGATTTTTCGGCTCGCTGTCGTTTCGTTGGAGGCGCTCATTTCAATTCTCCGCGTCGTGGCTTGTCATGACGGTGTAGAACACCCACGAAAGCAGCAGGATGATCAGGAAATAGACCAGCGACATGGCAGCGGCCGGACCGAGGTCAAACTGTCCGAGGGCGGTCTTGACCAGATCGATCGACAGGAAAGTGGTCGCGTTGCCGGGACCGCCACCAGTGACGACAAAAGGCTCGGTGTAGATCATGAAACTATCCATGAAACGCAGCAGCACGGCGATCAGAAGAACGCGCTTCATCTTTGGCAGCTGGATATAGCGGAACACGGCCCAACGAGACGCACCGTCGATCTTGGCTGCCTGATAGAAAGCATCCGGAATGGAAACGAGGCCTGCATAGCAAAGCAAGACGACCAGGCTCGTCCAGTGCCAGACATCCATGATGATGATCGTCACCCAGGCGTCGAACGGATCCTGCACATAGTTGTAATCGATGCCGATGGCATTGATGTAATAGCCAAACAAACCAATGTCGTTGCGGCCGAACACCTGCCAGATCGTGCCGACAACGTTCCACGGGATCAGCAGTGGTAGCGCCATCAGAACCAGGCACACCGGCACGCCGATGCCCGATTTCGGCATGTTGAGCGCAATGAAGATACCGAGCGGGATCTCAAGAGCGAGAATGATCAACGAAAAAATCAGGTTTCGCTGTAGGGCGGCCCAGAATCGGTCGGAATGCAGGATTTCCGTAAACCAGTCAGTTCCGTTCCAGAAGAACTGGTTGTTTCCGAAAGTGTCCTGAACGGAATAGTTCACAACCGTCATCAAGGGAATGACGGCCGAGAATGCCACCAGCACAAGGACCGGCAAGACCAGAAACCACGCTTTGTTGTTCCAGGTTTTTTCCATCATCAAGCCTCCGGTCCGGCGCGCCAAGAGTCGGCATAGATACTGATACCCGATGGCTCGAAGGTCACCCGCGGATCAGCCGGAATGTCCTCGTCCTCAGGGACGACTATCGCGATCGGCTGGCCGGCAAACTGCGCGCGGACGATCTTCTGCCGGCCGATATCTTCCACCTTGCTGACGGTCACAGGCATGCCCTCGCGGCCGACCCGAACAAACTCGGGCCGGATTCCAAGCTCTACCTTGGCCGCTGCCGAAATCTTTGGCGCATAGTCGAGCGTCAGCGCATGCTCGCCGACCCGAACCGTGCGGCCTTCCACCTTGGCTGGCATGAAGTTCATGCCCGGAGAACCGATGAAGTAGCCGACGAAGGTATGACTCGGACGCTCGAAGAGCTCGGCCGGCGTGCCGATCTGCACGATCTCGCCATCGTACATCACCACGACTTTGTCGGCGAAGGTCAGCGCCTCCGTCTGGTCATGCGTGACATAGACCATTGTAAAACCGAACTGCTTATGCAGCCGCTTCAGCTGCGATCGCAGCACCCATTTCATATGCGGATCGATAACAGTGAGCGGCTCGTCAAAGAGAATCGCGTTCACATCCGAGCGCACCAGGCCGCGGCCGAGCGAAATCTTCTGCTTTTGGTCCGCCGTCAAACCGCGCGCGCGACGCTTGGCCCAATCTGCAAGATCAATCATCTCCAATATTTCGCGGACACGACGATCAACATCAGGCTCCGCGACTCCGCGGTTGCGCAAGGGGAAGGCCAGATTGTCATAGACGGTCATCGTGTCGTAGATGACCGGAAACTGGAATACCTGCGCAATATTTCGCTGCTGCGTCGGCAGGTTCGTAACATCCTGTCCGTCGAAGAGAATTCGTCCTTCGGAGGGCTGAATAAGGCCGGAAATGATATTGAGCAGCGAGGTCTTTCCGCAGCCTGAAGGTCCGAGCAGCGCATAGGCACCGCCATCGTTCCACTCGTGGTGCACTTCCTTGAGAGCGTAGTCCTTCTCGCTCTTCGGGTTCGGCCCATAGGCATGTCGAATATGATCGAGGGTGATACGTGCCATGATCTTCTCCTAGCCCCTCTGCCTGGCAGCGGTGATCGCCTGGCCGTCCGCGCCGAACGCCATCAGGTGGCGCGTATCGATGAAAACGGAGAGATCCGTGTCCGGGTCGACATTGAGGATGCCGTGCGCAAGCATCACCCAGCGGGTGTCGGCAAATTGCAGATGCACGAAACTCTCCGACCCGGTGATCTCCGAAATCTGTGTCCGTGCTGTCAGCCGCGCCGAATCAGCCGTCTGGGCGGTTGGTGCAAGATGATGGGGGTGAAACGCGATCGTTGCCGGCCCGTCTGGCACGTTCTGAAGATGCCGCGGCACGGCAAAAATCACAGCGCCGTCGCGCAGGAAATTGCCTGCCGATTTGATTAGATCAATGAAATTCAGCGGCGGATCGGCAAAGGTTTTCGCCGTCGTCAGATCGAGCGGATTGCGATAGACCTCGACCGTCGGGCCAAACTGGGTGATCCGGCCCTCGCTGAGCGTTGCCGTATTGCCGCCCAGCAACAAGGCTTCGGAGGGTTCCGTCGTGGCATAAACGAAGATCGCGCCGGACTGGGCGAAAATGCGCGGCAATTCCTGCCGCAATTCCTCGCGCAGCTTGTAGTCGAGGTTGGCAAGCGGCTCGTCCATCAAAACAAGGCTCGCATTCTTCACGAGTGCACGGGCAAGCGCCGTGCGCTGCTGCTGGCCGCCCGAGAGGTTGAGCGGCGTGCGATCGAGATAAGGCCCGAGTTTCAGAAGTTCGGCAGCCTTGCGTACCTCCAGATCGATGATCTTGGCATCCTTGCCGGCAATCCGCAGCGGCGAGGCAATATTCTCGTAGACCGTCAATGCCGGATAATTGATGAACTGTTGGTAGACCATGGCGACGTTGCGCTTCTGCACCGGCATGCCGGTGACGTCAGTGCCGTCGAAATGGATGGAGCCGCCTGTGGGACGGTCAAGCCCCGCCATCAGCCGCATCAGAGAGGTCTTACCCGCGAGCGTCGGCCCGAGCAGGACGTTCAGCGTGCCTCGCTCGAGAACCAGATCAGTCGGATAGATATGATAGTCCGCGCCCACCATCTTGGCAGCGTTTCGCAGTTCCAGCATTCCGATTCCCGTGCCTCCACGCATCGGGGACCACATGGCTCCTACCCGGCCATCGCCGGCATGGCAGCCATGTACTCCTCCAGTGACTGGGCCTGCTCCTTCGAAAGGCGCAGACCATCCTTTGTTCTCCTCCACAGCACGTCTTCGGCGTGCCGGGCCCATTCATGTTCGACGAGATAGGTGACCTCTGCCTCGTAGAGATCGCCGCCGAACAGCCGTCCGAGATCGTCGATGCCGCTGGCATCGCCAAGCAGCGCCTCGGCCCTGGTGCCATAGCGGCGCACCAGCCGGCGGGCATGCCGATCGGCGAGGAACGAATAACGCCGCTTCAGCTTGGCGACCTCCGCCTCGTAACCCTTGACCGCGAAATCGCCGCCCGGCAGATGGCTTTTGGCCGTCCACGGGGCGCCTTTGGCGCCGATCGCAGCGCCGATCTTCTCCAGCGCATGTTCGGAAAGCCGGCGATAGGTGGTGAGCTTGCCGCCGAAGACGTTGAGCAGTGGCGCCGCGGCACCTTCGCCTTCCAGCTTCAGCACATAGTCGCGCGTCGCCTCCTGCGCCTTCGAGGCGCCGTCATCATAAAGTGGCCTGACCGCAGAATAGGTCCAGACGATATCCTCCGGCCTGACCGGCTCCTTGAAATATTCCGACGCCGCATTGCAAAGGTAGACGGTCTCCTCCTCGGAGATCCGGACATCCCGGGGATCGGCGGTGTAGTCGCGATCCGTGGTGCCGATCAGGGTGAAGTCGCCCTCGTAGGGGATGGCGAAGATGATCCGGTTGTCGGGGTTCTGGAAGAAATAGGCTCTCACATCGTCGAACTTCTTCTTCACGACGATATGGCTGCCCTGGACGAGGCGGACATGGTGGGCTTCGTTCTGGCCGAAGGCGGAACGAATGACATGGTCGACCCAGGGACCGGCGGCATTGACCAGCATCCGAGCCTGATGGCTGTCATTGCGACCGGTGATGGTATCGGTGGTCTCGATATGCCATAGGCCATTCTCGCGCTTTGCCGACACCACCTTGGTGCGCGGCATGATCAGCGCCCCCTTGTCGGCGGCATCGCGGGCGTTCAGCACCACCATGCGGGCATCGTCGACCCAGCCGTCGGAATATTCGAAAGCCTTGGAAAACAGCGCCTTCAGCGGCTTGCCGGCCGGATCGCGGCGCATGTCGAGAACGGATGTCGGCGGTAGCAGCTTGCGGCCGCCAAGATGGTCGTAGAGGAAGAGGCCGAGCCGGATCAGCCAGGCCGGACGGATGCCGCCCTTGTGGTAGGGCAATACGAAACGCAGCGGCCAGATGATGTGCGGCGCCATCGCCCAGAGGATCTCGCGCTCCATCAGCGATTCCCGCACCAGGCGGAATTCATAATGCTCGAGGTAACGCAGGCCGCCATGGATCAGCTTGGTGGCGCCCGACGAGGTACCCGAGGCGAAATCGTTCATCTCCGCCAGCGCCACCGAATAACCGCGCCCGACGGCATCGCGCGCAATGCCGCAGCCGTTGATGCCGCCACCGATGACGAATATGTCGTGAATATTTCGGCCCAATTCCCCCTCCGAGCCCGCCGTCAATTTCGCATCGCACAAAACTTGCGCAATTGCGAAAGTAACAACAGTTAAAACGAAAGGAATACGAATGTCAAACGAATGTTTGCGAGGGTCGTTGTCTAGCGAAATCTGCCGTTCGTTTCGATCAGTTTCACATTATTTTCCAGGCAGAGATTGCGGATCGAGGGCACCGGACAGTGATCGGTGATGAAGGTATGAACCTGGGAAAGCTGGCCGATCCTGACCGGTGCGGTGCGTTCGAACTTCGTCGAATCGGCAACGAGAATGACATGTCTGGCATTGGCGATGATGGCCTGGGCGACCTTCACTTCGCGAAAATCATAGTCGAGAAGCGCGCCGTCGATATCGATCGCCGACGCGCCGATCACGGCGTAATCGACCTTGAACTGGCGGATGAAATCGACGGCCGCCTCGCCGACGATTCCGCCGTCCGAACCGCGCACGACGCCGCCGGCAATGACGACCTCGATTGCTGGAAAAAGACGTAACCTATTGGCTACGTTTATATTATTGGTGATCACCATCAGTTCATGATGGTCGGCAAGGGCCTCGCCTACCGCCTCCGTCGTCGTTCCGATATTGATGAAGAGCGAGGCCCCGCTCGGGATCAGCTCGACCGCGGCAATGCCGATCGCCTGTTTCTCGGAAGCCGCGATCTGGCGGCGCGCTTCGTATTTGACGTTCTCCGTCCCGCTCGGGAATGTCGCGCCGCCATGGATGCGCGTCAGCACCTGCGCATCGCAGAGATCGTTGAGGTCCTTGCGGATCGTCTGCGGCGTCACCGAAAAGCGGGAGGCGAGCTCCTCGACCAGCACCCTGCCGCTCGATTTCGCAATCGCCACGATTTCAGTTTGCCGGTCGGTCAAGAACATGAGCACGCGCCTTTCGATCTGCTTTCGTTTTAAAGATAGCGAACGGCGGCGCAATGCTTATCTGTTACCAGGCCGCCTTTCGCGGCCTGAATTCGACGCTACCGCTTCCGCATCACGTTAACGACGAGCACGCCGAGGATTGCCATGACGCCACCGACCGCGCCGAGCGCCGTCGGCGTTTCACCCAGCCAGACAAACCCGATCAGCGTGGCGACCGGCGGAACGCCATAGAGGAAATTCGAGGCGCGGGCAGCCGTCAGTCGCTTCAGGGCGATCGCCCAGGTGAGGTAGCCGATCGCGGTCGGGAAGATAACGAGATAGGCAACGCCCCAGTTCACCTCCGCCGGTGCGGCGGCCAGCGCCTGAATCGTCGCCGGGACGGCTGGAAACAGTGGTACGGAACCGATGAGCAGGATCCAGGCAGTGACAGCAAGTGCCGGCAACCGTCCGAGCAGCGGCTTCTGCAGCACGCTGGCGATCGCCGAGCAGAGCGCTGCGCCAAGGATGAGGACGGCGTTCGGATCGAGCTTGAAGCCGCCGTCGGAGGCGACCGCAATCAGCGCCACGCCGCCGAAGGAAACCGCGGTGCCCGCCCAGCCCCAGCGGCCGAAGCGCTCGCCGAGCGCGAATGTGGCGATGAGGGCGGTGAAGACGGGCATGGTGTTGATGATGAAGCTCGCCGGTCCTGCCGCAACGGTCTGCTCGCCGGTGTTCAGCAGAACCGCATAGGCGGCGATGAAGAGCACGGCGGCAACGGAGAGGCGGAAAAAATCGCGTTTTTCCGGCATCGGCCGATAGATGACGAGATAGACGAGGGCGATGGCGCCGGCTGCCACATAACGCGCCGTCGCCAGTTCGATCGGCGTCAGTGGTCCAAGACAGATGCGGATCACCGCGAAGGAGGAAGCCCAGGAGAGGATGGTGACCACGATCGCCGCAAAGGCCACCAGATCGAACCCGCCTTCCTGTTTCGTCGAAACCGGTGCGCTTGCCGCCATGCTCATTTTCACCTCCATATGTTCCTGCGACAGTGAGTAGCCCTTCGATGCGTGCTTGAAAAGCATCGCAATCGATGATCAAATGTGCGTATGGTTCACAGCTCGCCAGTGCTTCCGCCGCTCGATACGCTCGAGACCTTTGCCCGCGCCGCCCGGCTCGGATCGTTTTCCGCCGCCGCTGAGGAAAGCGGCATCACCCACGGCGCGGTGTCGCGGCAGGTCTCGCGCCTGGAGCGCTGGATGGGCGTGCGCCTGTTTGCGCGCGAAGCCCGGGGCGTGCGCCTGACGCCGGAAGGCATGCGGTTTTTCGCGCGGGCGGAAGAAGCACTTACGCTGCTCGGCAATAGCGGCGAACGCTGGCTGCCTCGCCGCAACAAGGCGGTGGTGCGCCTTTCGGTGACGCCCTCTGTCGCCTCTCTATGGCTGTTTCAACGCCTGCCGAAGCTCGAAGGAAACGAGCTGCATGTCGAGCTGACGCTCGAACACCGGCTGGCGGATTTCGGCGAAGGCACGGATCTTGCCATTCGCTGCGGCAAGGGACCGTGGGCCGGCGTGCGCGCCCTGCCGCTCTGGCAGGAGAAATCGTTTCCGATCGCCGCCCCGGCGCTGGCGGACCGGCTCGGGCAGCGCTCCGATGCCTTGGCGCTGCTCGATCTGCCGATCCTTCACGATTCGAATATTGAAGGCTGGCGGCGCTGGCTCTCTCGTGAGGGCGTCGACTATATACCGCGCGGCCACGATCGGCGCTTCGAGGATTACAATCTGGTGATCGATGCCTGCGCGCAGGGCCTCGGGATCGCGCTCGCGCGGCCGCCGCTGTCGGATGCCGCGCTGGCCACCGGGCGCGTTGTCGCCGTATCCGAGCGGACGCTCGATTACCATGTGGCCTTTCACCTGATTAGACCGGACGAGGCCCTTAGAAGCCCGGCCATCGAATTCGCCAGCCGCTTCCTGCGCGAGGCCGGCCATGACGAGGCGACGATCGCTACTTTTATCGCACCCGGCCGAGCCAAAGCGTAGGCGGAAAGCTGGGCGGCGGCTCCGGCGATCGCCGGTCGCTACTCCGCCGAAAACTTCAGGCGCATTTCCTTCGCCAGTTCGAAACCAGTGGCCCGATAGACGTGCTCGCCGGCATCCGAGGCATGGATGACAGCGGTCGTGCAGCCGATCGATTTTAGATAGTCGACAGCCTTGTTGGTCAACGCCAGTGCGATGCCGCGCCGGCGGAAGGCGTCGGCAACATAGACGGACCAGATGTAACCGTGCAGCCGCTGTTCCGGCTGAATAACCTCCGGAAACGGCGATTGGTGCATCTGGCAGGATGCGGAACCGGCGATATCGCCGTCGACGATGGCAAGGAACGATGTCAGGCGGCGCTCTTCGCGACCGCTTCTGATGAAAGATAAAATCCGCGCCGCCGCATCAGGCCTGTAATGTTCCGGTGGTGTGCCGTAGCTGTCCCAGATCTTCAGATAGTGCCCAACCAGGATCTCGTCCTCGCCGGGCGTTGCCATTCGAATATTCATCATGTCGTGATCCGGCTTGGGCATGCGAGGGTGCTAAATCGCGCCTCAAACGAGATGACGTCCCCTGCCGCGTCGCGGTAGGGGACGTCACAAGGCCATATCAATTCGCTGGTGTGAGCGTCATCGAAGCGCTGCCGGCCGCAACGTTGAGGCCGAGCTGACCGGTCAGGCTGACCGTCTGCAGATGGATCGAGCCGGAGCTGCCGCCAACCAGGAGATTGGCTCCGACACCGGCGCCGAGCGTCGCTTCGGCGGTGGCGCCGACATAGAGGCCGGCGAGCGATCCGCGGTGATAGCCGGCCGTCGGCGCGAACACGGCCCAGATCAGGCGGCTGCGCGTGGTGAAGCCAAGGTCAATGCCAAGCTTTCTCATTTCACCCGTATAACGATCCGAAAGTTCGTTGCCGACGGTCGACTGGAAGATGCAGTCGGCCTCTTTGGAGGAACCGAGCACGTAACCCGTGCCGCCACCGATATCGCAGGTGAGGTAACCGATCTTCACGCCATTGCGCAGGTCCGGCTCTTCATATGTCCTGGTGCCGAGATCGGCGGCATTGACCGCCCCAGCGCCGACAACCGTCAACGATACCGCGGCAAAAGCCGTCGCAAGAATTTTGTTCATAAGTCTCTCCTTCTCAAATCGTGACGGGAGCATACCCGGCTACTCGCCACCAGATTCGGCAACAGATAACGGACGGAACCGCAAAACGATCCCGAACCGGCATCATTTACGCATCGCATGTCAAAGCGCCTGGGAGGGCGCAAGCGATAAACACGCTTACGGTTCAGCTCCCATTGGGACATTTCGAAGGCATCTTTTCGCGTCATCCGGTTATTTCACGATGTTGTCAGGGATGGTTGCCGGAAAGGCACGATCCTGGTCGCCGTCAACTCTCGACGAGCGGTATCATGCACATCGCAGGCGCCCCTATTTGGATAAGCATCGATGATCGCGCAGGTTGCCATGCCGTATAGATAGCTGTACTGTATCGAAGATACTCTCCATGCAGCAGTGCAACTGGAGAGAAAACAGCATGATTGCTTGGCATTGCCGCAGCATTTCCGCTTGTTTTCCGGATTCTGCTTCTGCTCGAACAGAAACTAAGTCTGAATTTAAGAAATATAATCAGGCGATATTTTCGCGGGGGCCGGACAATCTTACGTCCGCCGATCTCTATTGGAGATAACGGGTAATTTTATCGGGAGGGAAAGATGCGCATACGCAGGACAAACATCATACTGGCGGGATGCCTTGCCGTCTCCGCCTGCCAGTCCGGCCCGACGTCGCAGGCCGTCTCGGATCGTAATTCCGAATTCGGCTGCATCGCCGGAACCGTCGGCGGCGCGATTGTCGGTGGCTTGATCGGCAGCACGATCGGCGCCGGAACCGGGCAGGTGCTTGCTGTCGGCGCCGGCATAGGCGGCGGCGGCTTCGTGGGTAACCGCCTGGCTTGCCGATAATTGGGGAGGGATATCAAGCGATGAAAACTTTGGCTTTGGTGACCACATTCATACTGTGCCAATGCGTTGGGGCAGTGGCGCAACAACAGCAACAGCCCGGATCAGTGTATCAGGGCCAGATGGATCGGCTTGACGCAAATACCAGCAAGACCGTCGACCGATCGGAATACGAGACCTTCATGGGCTCGGCTTTCGGAAGTCTCGACAAGAACAAGGACGGCAGCCTGCAGTCCGACGAGACGGTGCAGATCCTGACGGTCGAGCAATTCACTTTGACCGACGCGAACCATAACGGCCGGATCAGCCGAAGCGAATTCATGCAGCGGGTGATGGCGGATTTCGCGACAGCCGACCACGACCGGGACGGAAGCCTTCAGTGACGGAGACATGAAACCGAATGTGGCAATAAAGAAAAACCCGGCGATGTGCTTCACCGGGTTTTTATACTTTAATCTGTCCGCGTTATACTTTTCGCATCAGTCGCATGACGAGCGATACGACGAACAGCACCAGGAAAATGAAGAACAGAACCTGGGCAATGGAAGCTGACGCCCCTGCGATGCCGCCAAATCCGAGGACGCCGGCAATCAAGGCCACGACGAGAAACACCAGAGCGTAGTAAAGCATCGCAATCTCCTTGTACGTTGCTGCGGAGATAACGGAGACGGCCGCATTTGGTTCCCGTCCGTCTTATGGTCGGGACATGCGGCGTCGCATCGGCTCCCTTCAGCCGAAATGAAAGGCGCCGCTGTACGTCCGGTCGCCTTCATTCGGCTCGGGAGGTTCGGCTGCATCGAGATAGGCCTTGAGCGGCCCGGTCAGCACGAACCAGATGCTGGCTCCCAACATGAAACAGGCTCCCACCGGATCGTCGATGCGGGCGATGAACGGAAGGCAGGCCGATGCAAAGAGGACGATGATCCGCACCGACCACTCCGCCTCACGTTTGGCGATGGCGCGCGCTCTCAGCGACTTGTACTCCCGGGCGCCGTACCCGCCTTGCCCTGCCTTCACAGCCGAAAGCAGCTTTCGCGCAGACGGCAGCGCCAGCATGATCAGCGCGGCGACACTGAGCGCAAAAGGTTTGCCGGCCATAACCTGCCCGCTCGCGATCAGCAGAAAGGAGAGCACGACGAGATTCCATGTCGGCTCCAGCAGCTCCGGCGGTTGCCGCGTGCGGAGATGCCAACTCCGCAACAAACCCGCCGCGCCGTGCAGTAGCGGCTGATCGATATAACGATTGATCCAGTCCATGCCGATGCGCCCGTCCCCGATTGCATGAAGAGGCCTCCGAACACCACGGAATTTGGTCATCATAGTGGCAATAGCCGTCGAATCCGCTCTTCGCTTGGAAGAAGCGGCCCGTCCGTAAGGCCGATGACGGCAAAACTTAAATCGCACGAGAGGGGTTAGCGCAATTCGTGCGCGACCTCCCAGACATGGCCTGACGGATCCGCAAAGGCCGCGGTGCGGCGGCCCCATGGACGATCGATCGGACCATTGAGCAGCGCAACCCCGAGTTTCTGCAGCTCCGCGCAAACCGAATCGACGTCATCGACCTTGATCGTCAGCAGGATGCGTGCGCCCGAACCGGGGGCTGACACGGCGGATGGCTCGACCAGCTGAGGCGCCTGCGCTGCATCGAGCAAGTTGATCATCGTTCCCGAGAATTTCAGGACAGAGGATACCGCGTCTTCATAAACGACGTCGAGCGCAAAGACCTTTTGGTAGAACGCTTTGGCCTCGTCGATATCATCGACGAACAGGGTGACGACCTCGATCCGATCCGACAGCATGCGCATTTTCTCCTCCGTTGCTTCGAGCGGCCAACCGATATCGCTGGCCTGCTCTCCGCTTGTCGATTCGACGCTGACGGTTTCGACATGCTGCGCAAAAAAACCGTCAGCTTCGCAGGCCGGGCGCCTCGTGGCCGGTGCGCGCTACATATTCGGTGTAGCCGCCGCCATATTGGTGGACACCCTCGGGCGTCAGTTCCAGCACCCGGTTGGAGAGTGCTGCCAGGAAATGCCGATCGTGCGAAACGAACAGCATCGTGCCCTCATATTGCGACAGCGCCTTGATCAGCATCTCCTTGGTGTCGAGGTCGAGATGGTTCGTCGGTTCGTCGAGCACGAGCAGGTTCGGCGGGTCGAACAGCATGATCGCCATGACCAGCCGCGCCTTCTCGCCGCCTGACAGGACCCGGCACCGCTTCTCGACATCGTCGCCGGAGAAACCGAAGCATCCGGCCAGCGCGCGCAAAGGCCCCTGCCCGGCCTGGGGAAACTGGTCTTCCAGCATCTGGAAGACGGTCCGCTCGCCGTCGAGAATATCCATGGCGTGCTGGGCGAAATAACCCATCTTGACGCTGGCGCCCAGCGCAACGCTGCCCTGATCAGGCGCGGTCGAGCCCGTTACCAGCTTCAGCAGCGTCGACTTGCCGGCGCCGTTGATGCCCATGATGCACCAGCGCTCCCGGCGCCGCACGACGAAGTCGAACCCCTCATAGATGCTTCGGCTGCCGTATTTCTTGTGAACGTTCTTCAGGTTGACCACGTCTTCGCCGGAGCGCGGCGCCGGCTGGAACTCGAAGGAAACGATTTGGCGGCGCTTGGGCGGCTCCACCCGGTCGATCTTCTCCAGCTTCTTCACCCGGCTCTGCACCTGCGAGGCATGCGAGGCGCGCGCCTTGAACCGCTCGATGAACTTGATTTCCTTGGCGAGCATCGCCTGCTGGCGTTCGAACTGGGCCTGCTGCTGCTTCTCGTTCTGCGCCCGCTGCTGCTCGTAGAATTCATAGTCGCCGGAATAGGCCGTCAGCGTGCCCGCATCGATCTCGATGATCTTGGTGACGATGCGGTTCATGAACTCGCGGTCGTGCGAGGTCATCAGCAGCGCGCCCTCATAACCTTTCAGGAATTCCTCCAACCAGATCAGGCTTTCGAGATCCAGATGGTTGCTCGGTTCGTCGAGCAGCATGACATCGGGACGCATGAGGAGAATGCGGGCAAGCGCCACGCGCATCTTCCAGCCGCCCGACAGCGCACCGACATCGCCGTCCATCATCTCCTGGCTGAAGCTCAGCCCCGCGAGCACTTCGCGGGCGCGGCCTTCGAGCGCATAACCGTCCAGTTCCTCGTAACGCGCCTGCACCTCGCCGTAACGCTCGATGATCTCTTCCATGTTGTCGGCTTGTTCGGGATCGGCCATGGCCGCCTCCAGATCGCGCAATTCGCCGGCAACGATGCTGACCGGACCGGCGCCGTTCATCACCTCGGCGACGGCGCTGTGGCCGGCCATCTCGCCGACATCCTGGTTGAAATAGCCGATGGTGACGCCCCTCTCGACGGAGACCTGCCCCTCGTCGGGCTGCTCCTCGCCGTTGATCATCCGGAAGACCGTTGTCTTGCCGGCGCCGTTCGGACCAACAAGGCCGATCTTCTCGCCTCTGTTAAGAGCCGCGGATGCCTCGATGAAGAGGATACGGTGGCTGAGCTGCTTGCTGATATTTTCGATACGGATCATGGTTTACGCGGCGCCTGGAGAAGGAGATTTTGGCGCGCTTATGCCATGCGGGGAAAGCGCAGGATAGCCCTGTTTCCCACCCTCTCGATCAAGAATATGATGCCGAAAAGCCTGAGCGGTTTTCGAACCACATCATGCTCACCTTCTTTAATTTGCAACAGGATTGGATAATATCGCGGCTCACACCAACGGGAACTCGCGCCAATGAGCGTTCGTCCGCCGCAGTCCTTCAGACCATCCGAGCAGAATAAAAACGGTTTCAACGTCCTCGAATACGAGCTGATGTCGGAACGCGCGGATTCGCTTGGACGTCACGGACTGAAGGTGGAGGCGACGCTTGCCGCCCTGAAGGCCTGGGCTCCCGATCGCCAGAGCGCTGAGGAACGCGAGAGGCTTCTCAATGAAGCATCAGACGCCGTCTGGGCATTCTTCATCCAGCGTGAGATCTGCGGCTTGCGCAACAACCGCGACGCCATCCAGCGTTACGGCATCCCCAACGAAGTAATCGCGAGATTGGGCGCAGTGCGAAAATAGCGCGGCGACGGTTGGTGTGGCAGCCGTCCAGCCTCGCTATTGGGTGGAAATCGCCGGGGCGGAACGGTATGGCTTGATGCGGAACCAATGCGAAAGGAAACGCGATGCCAATCTCAATCCGGATCGGGAATCAGGATCTCACCGTCGATGTCTCCTCCCTCGGCGCCGAGATGCAGTCGCTCACGTCAAGCGACGGGCGCTCTTGGTTATGGACCGGCGACGCAGCCTTCTGGACCGGGCGGTCACCGATCCTGTTTCCGATCGTCGGCAAGGCCCCGGATGACAAGGTAACGATCGACGGCACGGTTTATCCGATGGCCCAGCATGGTTTTGCCCGTCGCAGCGAATTCACCCTTGCGGCCTCCACCGAGACGATGTGCCGGTTCGAACTGGTCGCCTCGGATGCGACCCGGGCGGTGTATCCTTTCGATTTTCAGCTGGCCGTCGTGCATGCGGTGGAGGGTCACGCGTTGACTGTCACGGCGGAGGTTACCAATCGCGACCGGAAAGCAATGCCCTTCGGTCTCGGCTTCCATTCGGCCTTCGCCTGGCCATTGCCCGGTACTTCCGGCCGCGACCACGTCGTCACGCTCGACAATGAAGGCGAGCCGGCGCTTGTGCGGCTGGAAGGCGGCCTCATCAACCCTGCGGCCCTGCCCTCCCCATTCAAAGCCGGCCGGCTGGTGCTCGATCATTCGATGTTCGAGCAGGATGCGATGATTTTCCCTGATGGTGCGGGCGAAGGGCTGACTTATGGCGCCGAAGACGGGCCGACCATGCAGTTCCATTTCGAAAACCTGCCCAACCTTGCGTTATGGACCAAACCGGGCGCGCCCTTCCTCTGCATCGAGCCCTGGCACGGAACGGCTGCGGAAGCGGGGGGCTCGAGCGAGTTTTCGAAGAGGCCGTCGACCACGATCCTGGCGCCGGGCGCCGTGGCGAGCTTCGCCTTCACCGTCAAAATTTCGGAATAGGGACAGACAGAAGCGCTCGCCGGGAAGCCGGGCGAGCGCCAGGGGTCTTCAATGAGCGCCGGCGCCACCACCGGCCCGCGGTTTTTGGGTGAGCAGAAGGGCGACGGCTGCAATGGCAAGAACCACGCCGATGACGGCGAAGGTATCGGCAAAACCCAGGATCAGGGCCTGGCGTTTGACGACCTGCCCAAGCGCCACGATAGCCTTCTGGGTTGCTACGGCATGGTCGGAAACACCATGCTGCAGGAAGTAGCCTGTCAACTGGTCGAGGCGGTTGCGCACTTCGTCACGGCCGAGCGTCACCGACTGGCCGATGATGTTCGAGTGAAACTGCTCGCGTTTGGTCAGCACCGTGCCGAGCGTTGCCGTGCCGACGGCGCCGCCGAGATTGCGCAGCATGTTGGTGAGGCCCGAGGCGGCGGCCGCATCGGAAGGCGCGATGCCGGCAGTGGTGATCGCGGTGATCGGCGTCAGCACCAGCGCCTGGCCGATGGCGCGGACGATGTTCGGGATCCAGAACTGGTCGCCTGCGGTATCGGCTGACAAGGTGATGTTCATGAAGCAGCTGATCGCGAAGATCGAGATGCCGAGGAAGCCGATGTAACGCGCATCGAAGCGCTTCATCATCATCGGCACGAGCGGGATCAAAAGCAGCTGCGGCAGGCCGGTCCATGCCAGCACATTGCCGATCTGCTCGGCATTATAGCGCTGCACCTGGCCGAGATATTGCGGCAGGATATAGACGGTGCCGAAAAGGGCGACGCCGACCAGCACGTTGACGGCAACGCCGATGCCGAAATTGCGCTGCTTAAGCAGGCGCAGCTTGACCAGCGGCTTCTCCACCGTCAGCTCGATCCAGATGAAGGCGACGAGGAAGACGAAGGCGAGGATGCTCAGCTTGACGATGAAGGGCGAGGAGAACCAGTCCTCCTTGTTGCCTTCTTCGAGCACCGTCTGCAGCGCCGAGAGGCCGATCGCCATGCTGATGATCCCCGCCCAGTCACCTTCCCTGAGCAGGCCGAGCTGCATCGGCTGCTTGTCGAGCGTCAGGGCAAGGGCGACCGCCATGATGGCGCTGGGGATGGCGTTGATGAAGAAGATCGTCTGCCAGCCATAGTTTTCGGTGAGATAACCGCCGATGGTCGGGCCGATCGCCGGCGCGAAGGTGACCGAGAGCGCGAAGGCCGCAAGGCCGAGCGGCTGCTGGTGCTTCGGCAGCTTGGTCAGCACCATGGTGAAGGCCATGGGGATCAGCACGCCGCCGGCAAAACCCTGCAGGCCGCGCAGCACGATCATCGTGCCGAGATCATGGGCGAAGGCACAGCCAATCGAAAACAGCGGGAAGAGGACTGAGTTGACGAGGATGTAGCGGCGGAAAGAGAAGACATTGCTGAAATAGGCCGTCAGCGGGATAACGACGATCTCGCCAATCAGATAGGAGGTGGAGATCCAGGCGCCGTTGTCGACGCCTGTTCCGATGCCGCCCTCGATGTCGAGAAGCGAGGCATTGGTGATCTGGATGTTGAGGATCGCCATGAAGGCGCCGATCATGCCGGCGAGAACGGCGATCCATTCCCTGGTACTGGCGCCGGTTTTCGGCTGCGGAACGGCGATTGATGTTGCTGCGATGGTGGACATGACACGAACTCCTTGTCCCCCGGCCCTAGCTGCGGTCGTTCTTGGTATTGATATCAGGCTGGACGGACATGCCGGGGCGCAGGTCGCCGTTCGCGGCGGCGTCACCGTCGAGCACGATCTTCACGGGAATGCGCTGGACGACCTTGGTGAAGTTGCCGGTGGCGTTGTCAGGCGGCAGCAGCGCGAATTCCTGGCCGCTTGCCGGAGCGAGGCTGTCGACATGGCCGTGATAGGTGCGGCCGGGGAACATGTCGACCTCGATATCGACAGGCTGGCCGGCCTTGACGTCGGTGAGCTGGGTTTCCTTGTAGTTAGCGATGACATAGGCAGCTGTCGTCGGCACGACCGACATCAGCTGGGTGCCGGCCTGGACATATTGGCCGACGCGCAGCGTCCGGTTGCCGACGGTGCCGTCGACGGGGGCTGTGATCGTTGCATAGGAAAGGTTGAGCTCGGCCTGGTGCTGGACAGCCTGGCTGCGGGCAAGGGCGGCCTTTGCCTGGGCCAGCTCGGCGTTCAGCAGATCGACCTGCTTGACGGCGGCATCGAGCGAGGCGGTGTCGCGGACGATCGAGGCCTGGGCGGCAGCGATCTGCGAGGCGGCCTGCTGCGCCGTCTGGACCGGGGCATAACCGCTGGTGGCGAGGTTCGAATAACGCTTGTTGTTCTGCTCGGCAAAGGTCTCATTGGCGCGGTCGACATCGACGGTCGCGCGGGCGGCGGCAATCGTCGACTGCTGGATATCGAGAGAAGCCTGCTTGGCGTTGACGGTGGCTTCGGCGGCAGCGACATCGGCGCTGGCCTGATCGAGGGCTGCCTTGAAGTCGCGATCGTCGATACGGGCGAGCGGCTGACCGGCCTTGACGGTCTCGTTATCCATGACGAGGACCTCGGCGAGATAGCCTGATACCTTGGGGGCAATGGTGCTGTTGTCGGCCTTCACATAGGCATCGTCGGTCGATATATGGAAGCGACCGACCGTCCAGTAATCATGGCCGTAATAGGCGCCGGCGGCGATCAGCACGAGCGCGGTGGCGCCGAGAAGCAGGGAGCGGCCGCCGCGCCTGCCGGCGGGCTTTTCCTCGGCAACGGTGGCGGCAGCTTCCGCGACGCGCGGCGGCTGGCCGGCGTCCAGGCTTGCCGGTGCGGCTTCGGCAGTGTTTTCGACGGCAGTATTGTTGTTCAAGGCGTGCAGCGTCTTGATGGTCATTGTCTCTCTCCTGATGACGGTCGCTGTCACGAGGGCTGCGGCCTCTAATGGGGTGAATACGATTTAGGAAACTTGATGTTTTCTAAAATATGCACTATAAAATGGATGTCAACATGAATTTGGAAAATCGTCATGGTCCAAAATCAACAAATCGAGAAGAGGCCGAGAGGCCGGCCGCAGATACGCTGTGACGACGACACCAGGAACCTGATCGTCGAAGCGGCAGACACCCAGTTTCACGATAACGGCTACGCGGCGGCAAGCATCGCCACGATCGCCCAGGAGGCTGGTGTTTCCACAAAGACGCTCTACCGGCTGTTTCCGACCAAGGCCGATCTCTTCGCCAGCGTGGTCTCCGAGCGTATCAGCCGCTTCCTACTGGCGCTCGATCCCCCGATGCTTGCCGCTGCCGATCTGAGAGATGGTCTGGAGCGCATGCTGATGGCTTACGGCATGCTGACGCTTTCGGAAGATACGGTCACCATCATGCGCCTCGTTATCGCCGAGTCGGACCGTTTTCCTGAAATTGCCACATCCTTCTACGAACGGGCGATCCTGCGCACCAATGCGCTGATGGAAGACTGGCTGCGCCTACAGGTCGACCGCGGCCTCATTGCACTCGACGATCCGCATCTGGCCTGCGGCATGCTGCGTGGCATGATGGCCATGGAGCCGCAGCGCGCGGCGATCCTGCGCCAGGAGCCGCCGCCGAAGATCGAGGCGATCCAGGCGCGGGCGAAGATGTCCGCCGATCTTTTCCTGAAAGGTTGCGCGCTCTGAAGCATCGCTCGGGCTTAAGAGCGCGATGGTTTTTGTTTACGGGCGAGCACTTGCTCTCCCTTCTCCCCAGCGGGGAGAAGATGCCCGAAGGGCAGATGAGGGGGCGCGTGCACTGAGCGCAAGCGAAGGGCAATACTGAGCGGTGTGCCGTGAAGCCCCCTCATCGCCTCGCTATCGCTCCGGCACTTCTCCCCGCTGGGGAGAAGAGACAAGTGGCAACGTCTTGCCCCCTCCTCGGCCAGAGACAACACCTCAGTTCGGCGGCGCACCGAGCGCATGCAGGATACCGCGCAGTTCGGCGAGGCCGCGCATGCGGCCGATCGCCGGGTAGCCGGGTGTGACGACCTTGTCGAGGTCGTCGAGCATGCGATGGCCATGGTCCGATCGGAACACGATGGTGTCTTCGGGACTGCGGCGGCGGTCTTCCGCGACCAGTTCGCTGAGAACCGCGACCATATCGACGTCGCCTTCCAGGTGCGCGCTTTCATGGAATGTCCGGCCGTCACCCTCGCGCGTCGTAGCACGCAGATGGGCGAAATGGATGCGCGAGGCAAGGCGTCGGGCGATCGCCGGCAGGTCGTTTTCGGCGCGGACGCCGAGGCTGCCGGTGCAATAACACATGCCGTTCGCCGCCGATGGCACCGCATCGAAGAGAGCGGCATAGTCGTCCGCCGTCGAGGCAATGCGCGGCAGGCCGAACAGCGAACGCGGCGGATCATCGGGATGCAGCGTCAGCTTGACGCCGCGGGCTTCGGCAGCCGGCGTCACCGCCTCCAGGAATTCGATCAGGTGCCGGCGCAGTCTTGCGGCATCGATACCACTATAGGCGACGAGCTTGTCGCGGAAAGCCGGAATGGTCAGAGGTTCGGTGGTCGACCCCGGCAGAGCCGAGGTGATGATGCGGGTGATGTCGGCGACCTCGTCGTCCGTCATCGCCTCGAAGACGATACGCGCCCGTTCGCGGTCTTCACTAGAATAGTGCTGCGCCGCATCCGGCCGTTCCAGAATGAAGAGATCGAAGGCTGCGAAACGTTCATGATCGAAACGCATGGCGGTGGCGCCGGTCGGTGTCACGAAATCGAGTTCGGTGCGAGTCCAGTCCACCACCGGCATGAAATTATAGCAGACGATCGGAATGCCACAGGCGGCGACCGCTTCGAGACTGGCGATCCACGCCTCGATTTCGGCCTTTGCCTCCCCGCCCTTGCGCTTGACGGCGTCGGGGATCGGGATGCTCTCGACCACCGACCAGACGAGCGGGGAACGGTCGCCGGGCGTCGTCTCGATCAGAGCTTGCCGTTCGCGCACTTCCTTCTCCGTCCAGGCCCTGCCGATCGGCACCTGATGCAGCGAAGAGACGATATTCGTCGCGCCCGTCTGGCGGACATCATCCAGCGTCACCGGCGCTTCCGGTCCGAACCATCTCCAACCCTGTCGCATCCTTCTTCCTTCCCTCGCTTTTCGTTTCGTGTTGGCCTGCCGTCAGCAGAAATAATCGGGGTAACGCGCGCGCAACTCGTCGACATCGGGAATGACGGCACTCAGATGATGGGTCATCGCGCTGCGTGCAACCGCCGCATCATGGGCGGCGAGTGCATCGCGGATGATCATGTGTTCCTGCACGACATTATCCATGCGCCCAAGCACCGGTAACGTCAGGCGCCGTGCCCGGTCGATCTGCACCTTGACCGTTTTCAGGATTGCCCAGATGCCGGGATAACCCGATATCTGCGTGATCGCCTCATGGAAGGCCTCGTCCTCCTCATGGAAGCTCGAGGCATTGCCGGTCGCGGCATGCGCCCGCTGCCGGGCAATGATGGTATCGAGACGAGCGATATCGGTGGCGGAGGCGGTCAGCGCCGCAGCCTCGACCGTCGTGCCTTCAAGCGCCTTGCGCACGACAACTGCCTCAGGGATCGCCGAGACCGGCACCCGCGACACGACGGTGCCCGATTGTGGGTAGATATCGATCAGTCCGCCTTCGGAAAGCCGGAGCAGCGCCTCGCGCACCGGCGTGCGGCTAACGCCGAAATCATCGGCGATCCGCTTTTCCTGCAGCAGCATACCGGGCGGCATCCGCAGCG
Organism: Rhizobium leguminosarum bv. trifolii WSM1325; assembly: GCA_000023185.1. NCBI lineage: Bacteria > Pseudomonadati > Pseudomonadota > Alphaproteobacteria > Hyphomicrobiales > Rhizobiaceae > Rhizobium > Rhizobium leguminosarum. The sequence goes on from CP001626.1 coordinate 29,609, forward strand.
ACACGATGTCTGCATAGAGGCGATCGTAGATGGCGCCGGCTGTGGTGATCCGGCGCAGCCTGCCCCCGACCTCCCGCAAAGCCGGGGCGACCAAAACTTCAGTTTCTGATGCTTGCCGCATGGATATACCAGGACGCTGAATTTCCGTGGCATACTAGTATATCAGTTTTGTTGCCGTGCCAAGACATGCCACTCAAGGTTCGGCGCCTCGCGAATTGAGCAAATCCACCCGCGTGCCGTAGGCTCGAGGCAAGAACATGGAACGGCAATTACGGTGCGAAGCCCGGGTGAACGGCAGACCTCGCAGAAAATGGACACCCGATCTCTGCACCAAGGCGCTCTTTATTTGGAACTTAGATCGGCCAAGTTGGTTGAGATCCGCAAGGAGACTTTTATGAAAAAGCCAGCACGACCCGAAACGAGCGAAAATACAACCGATGGCGCCCGACCGGGAGTTCGACCCGCCGCGGAGGCAGGCAGACGGAAAGCGACTCCGCGAGCCTCAAAGGAAGTCAGCCGCCAGAGCGGCGGATCGCCGGCAGCAGGCCGCGAGGAAGAGATCCGAAAAAGGGCATATTCCCTGTGGGAGAAGGAAGGGAGGCCGGAAGGCAAGCACGGGCATCACTGGACCCTGGCCGAACATGAACTCGATGCGCAGCAGGGCGAAGCCGACAATCCTCCTAACCTCGCAGCACTGCGAGAGGCCTCGCGCGAACATACGGATGTATTCCTCGTCAAGACGGATCTTGAGGACGCCGATCAACGCGAAGCCTCCCCCGGCACGCGCGAACAGGATTGAACGTTCCGCCTCGCGCCGATCTCAGACCTCTTGCCAATTTCAGAAAGGCCCCCGACATGGTCGACAAACAGAACTTGAACGCCGGATTCACCGGAACGCCCACTGAGCAGCCGGAGGGATTGACCAAGGTCGCGAAGTCGGCAGCCAATGAGATGAAGCGTGAGGCTTATGCCGTCGCCTCCGGCGTTAGAGAGCACCCACACACCGCCAGCGCATTGCTGCTCACCACCGGCATCATCGCATTCGGGCTTGGCTATCTCCTTGGTCGATCATCGGCGGAAGGTTCCACACGCCCATATTGGCGATAGCGGCGGCCACACCTCAAAGAGGCGCATGCATCGCTTCTTCGTCCAGCCGTGCAGGTCTCGATGTCGCCGCCTTCTTTTGCTCGGGAACGGCCGTCGGCTGCTTGTTATCAACCTTTAAGCCTGCACCTCAAACGTGTTTTCTGTTGAGGCCGGCCTTACCGTCCCACCCCTTTGACACGCATCATCGAACAGAACCACGTCTGTTTGGACCCCTGTTGCTGGAATACCACGTCGAATAAAGCCACAGATTGCATCCTCATCGCAGCTTGACAGCCGTGATGACGATCCTTAGCGAGGCAGCATCGACACGGTCAGGACCGGCAAAGTGAATTATTTGAGTCAACTCAAGATGGCAGTGCTTTATCCGGAGGATGACGCCGGGAGCGCGCTCGACCGAAACAACCGCATTGCCGTCTTTCTCTTTGCGATCCTTCCGGGGCTTTCGCCGAACTTTAACTCCTTCATCCTCCTCGCGTCGATGGTGTGGGGCGTCTACTGTCTGGCGACGGGCCGCCTCGCCTTGAATCTGTCGAGATGCGACCGGCTGGTTGCCATTTTCATGTCGATCTACCCGCTGGTGATGATCGCCAGCATTTTCATCAATCCCCCTTACTCCGAAGTACCGGACTGGATATTCCGGCTGCTACCTTTCTTTTCCATCTGGCTGATATTGCCGCGGATGCGCCAATCTCCCGATGGCCGTCTCGTGCCGCTCTTTATCCTCGGCGCAGGCATCGGTATGATCGTCACCTTTCTTTTCAGTCTCCTGCAGATCATGTTTCTGATGGAGAGAGCAGAGGCTGGGACTTCGAACGCTGCGCTCCTGGGCGTGATAGGGATCCTGTTCGGCGGCATCGCGCTTCTCAACGTTCAATCTCCCAAAAGCGTGGAGCAAAGAATTGCAATATTGGGATATGCCGCCGGTCTGGGCTGCGTTCTGCTTTCGGGAACGCGCTCGGCCTGGCTGGTCATTCCCATCCATATCGTCATCTTCCTCTGGTATTTTCGCAAACACAGCTTCCATCTAAGTTTGCGCAGCCTAGCTATAACCAGCTCCTTGCTGTTGGCGGGACTTATCACCCTGGGCAGCGGCCAGATCCTCCATCGCATCCAGGCGCTTCAGGAAAATCTGACATCGCTCGAACGCACCGACGGCGAGATCACGTCGCTGAGTGCCCGATTCGCCTTGTACAAAGGCGCACTATCGGCAATTAGTAAGGACCCGTTGACGGGTTATGGCCCGCAAAACCGGATGAGTTCGGTTTTGGCAGAGCTGCCCGATAACTTAAGGCCGCAGCTACCTTACTCGCATGTCCACAACGGCTTTCTGACCGCAGGAATCGACGCCGGCGTTTTCGGTATTGCGGCACTTTCGCTGATGCTACTGACACCGGTGATAGGCGCGTTGAGAAAAGAAGCGGGACCGGGCCGGGATTTAGCGATTGCGCTCGCTCTTCTGCTCGTCAGCAGCTACGTCATAACGGGCAGCTTTGGCATCATGTTCAATCAGAAAGCTTTGGATCCGATCTTCGCTTACCTCGTCGCCCTTATTTGTGCGGATCGCGGCAGCACGCGCTTTGCCCCCGTCGTCCGGAGCTGACGTCTGGCATCCCTTGAGCCTGCAGACTCTACAACGTGCTTTGAATTGGCTGCGGCAGCCGTAGTGGCTCGGCGCCGCTGAAAGCCAGATCCGAGACCTCACCTGTTGAGGAATAGCCGGAGACGAGGTCCGCCAACATCGCACGTGCCGCGACCATATCGTTCCGATCCAATACCGCATTGAGCGAGTTGAGCTTTTTCGAAAGCTCCGACCAGAAGAGGAAATCCTCGCGCGCCTTCATAATGCGCGGATGTTCGGTTCTTTCTGGGTTGTCGCCGATCAAAAGTTCTTCGTAGAGCTTCTCGCCGGGCCGAAGACCGGTAACGGAAAGCTCGATATCACCTTCGGGATTGTTCTCATCGCGGACGGCCAGCCCGGAAAGCTCGACCATCTTGCGGGCGAGATCGGCGATGCGGACGGGCTCCCCCATGTCGAGCAAGAAAACATCGCCGCCGTCGGCCATCGCGCCGGCCTGTATGACGAGCTGCGAGGCTTCCGAAATGGTCATGAAATAGCGGGTTATGTCAGGATGCGTCAGCGTCACCGGGCCGCCTTCCTTGATCTGCTGCCTGAAAAGCGGCACGACAGATCCGGAGGAGCCGAGGACGTTTCCGAAGCGGACCATGGAGAAATTCGTTCGCATTCTGTCAGTCGCCGATTCTGCTGCGAGCGCCTGCAGAACCATCTCTGCCAACCTCTTGCTGGCGCCCATCACATTTGTCGGACGCACGGCCTTGTCTGTACTGATCAGCACGAAATTCGAGACGCCGCATTTATTCGCCGCGCGTGCCGCGACCAGCGTACCCATCACATTGTTCTTGATGCCTTCCACGGCATTGTGTTCGACAAGGGGAACATGCTTGTAAGCGGCTGCATGATAGAGCGTCTGAGGACGCCAGCTCTGCATGACATGTTCCATGCGATCCTGATCGCGGACAGAACAGAGAATCGGGACGATCTGCGTATTTTCGTGTTTGTACAGTTCGGCCAGCTTCTGCAATTCGGCATGAATATTATAAAGCGCAAACTCGTTCTGATCGATGAGGATCAGGCTCGAAGGCTCGTTGCGCAGAATCTGGCGGCATAACTCGCCGCCGATCGAGCCACCAGCACCCGTGACCATAACCACCTTTTTGCGCATCGCCTTGTCGAGCAACTCCTGCCGTGGTGCGACCGCTTCCCTCCCCAGCAGATCTTCGATCTCCAGCTCTCTGATGTCGGAGACGGCGATGCGTCCCTGAGCCAGGGCCGTGAGATCCGGCAACGTGCGAACATTGACCCTGGCTTTACGGATGTGCTCCAGGATTTCGTTGCGACGCTGCCGCGATGCAGATGGAAGAGCAAGAAGGACGTTGTGCACGCCAAGAGATTCGGCAAGCACCGGAAGATCCGAGGGGTCGTAGATCGGCAAACCACCCATGACGCCGCCCTTGAGACGCGGATCATCATCCAGATAGCCGACGACATTGAGTTCGGCACTGTTGATCAAGGCACCGGCCAGCTGCCGCCCGGCCTTCCCTGCTCCATAGATCAGCACCTTGGCGAGCGTATTCTTGTGAAGGATGCGCTGGTAGGCATCCCCGAGCCAGTAGCGGATGCTCAACCTCGACAGTCCGATCGCAATCAACAGCAGGAAGGGCTGGAGAATACCGACTGTTCTCGGAACGCCCGGTACGCTGAGGGCTGTAAATATCGTCATGAAGGCGAAGCCGTAGATCGCAATGGCCTTCAGAACAGTAATGAAAGCAGCCATATTGGCATAACGGAAGATCGCCCGGTACATGCCCATGACGATGAAGATGGGAAGGGCCATGCACAGTGAAACGAAGACCGGCAACCACTGGACACCAGTGAGCACCGTCCATTCGTTCAAACGGAAGCAATAGGCCAGCCATATCGTCAGAACACAAAAGCTGGAATCCACCAGCAAAGCCAGGGCGCGTTTGGCAACACGCGGCATCGCCAGCAAAGGGGCGACAAGCGCTTGCAGCGGCATTGAGAACCATCCCGAGCGCGGCGTCTCAGTGGGCGTATTTTCAGGCATTGCTTACCAGCGTCTCGCAGATCAATAGACAACCACCTTCTTGTCGCTTTCTGCAACGAGCGCAACTGAAATAATCGGAAATCAAGGTCTTCCGCACCGACTTATCTATCAGAAGTAGGTAACTTAATGTCGTATGCCCTTACGGCGGATGACCTTCCCGGCAGTCATAAACAGAATGCGTATGTCGAAGCCGAACGAGCGACGTTGGAGATATTCGACATCGAATTTCACCTTCTCCGGAATCGGCAATTCGTCCCGGCCATTGATCTGCGCCCATCCGGTCAATCCGGGCAGGAGCTTGTCGACACCATGGGCGGTGCGCAACTCTATCAGGTCATATTGATTGTAGAGTGCCGGTCGCGGGCCGACGAAACTCATCTTCCCCTCGAGAATGCACCAGAGTTGTGGCAGTTCGTCGAGGCTGGATTTGCGCAGAAACGAGCCTATGGGTGTCAGAAACCGATCCGGATTTTCGAGCAGATGCGTGGCAACCGTCGGTGTGTCGACACGCATGCTGCGAAATTTCGGCATCAGGAAGATCTGATTGAAACGTCCGACACGTTTGGACCAATAGAGGATCGGTCCCGGCGAGGTCAGTCGCACACAAAGAGCGACGACAAGGATTGGAACGAGCAGGATCGCCGCCGCAATCAAAGCCAAGAAAAAATCCACCGCCCGTTTCAGACCCATGCTCCGCAGTTCTTCCGCCTTACCGGCGGTCTTTCCGCCATCCGCCCTGTCGTGTTGCCGTATCGTCAAAGACCGTTTCGCGTCAACTGCCATCATTCTCCGGTGGCGGACGGACGAGGATCGGCAAATCTTGACCGCGGAGGCAGATCGCCTCGATCAATTCGCGAAAATCGTTCACCATTTTGCGCCAACCGGTCCGGCATGAACGAATCTTCGATCAGGGCGGGATCGAGATCAATCGACGTCTGACCGGTCGTGAGCTTGACCGCGATCACGTTTGCCGCTTCCGCCTTGCAGCCAGCGCATCGATACTGCGCGCTGACGGCACCGAGAGCGCCGATCCTCTTATAGGTGATTTGCTGTTTTCTCGTCCCTGTGCTGAGCCTGGCCGCCTTCGCGGTTCTCCTACGATTGAGTAGGATGAGAGCAATGCCAGCGCTTGCAAAGTAACGGATGAGGCAGCGATCGTCGCTGAATAGAGTTGAACCCGACCTGGCGCGGAGGCTATCGGACGTCGGCTACTTACATCGCCATCCGCGTCCTTTCGAACGCGACGGAGCCCAAGTCCTTTCGGACATCGGCTTTTCTACTTTGCGCTGCATCTTGACGCATGTCTCAGCTCACCGTAGCGCGGCACAATTGTCGCCGACGGCCTATGGCCGCGCGATTGGAATGTTGGCGCTGCGCCCTAATTTATATCAACGCCAAGGAGGGAACAGGATGACGACTATCACCTATCATGTCGGCGAGCACGACGGCGGATTTGCCTACCGCCTGGGAGACGTCTGGTCGGAGACCTATTCGGACCACGATAGCGCGCTCGCTGCCGCCAAGTCGGCGGCCCAGCGCCAGCACATTGAAGGCCGCGATGCCGAAATTTCATATCAGCTCGCCGATGGTCGGTGGCAGACGGAACATGCCGATGGCGGCGACCGCCCCGATACCGAAGTCGTCGACGACGAATAGGCAACCGTTGATGGGCGTCCTGGCAGAATCCTGCCTCCGCGGAAATGTGCGCATTGCCATCACTGACCCTAACGCGGGTGGCATCTGTCACTGTACCGACTGACGGCAGGGGACCCGCCGCATTCACCTACTTCGCCATATGGCCGGCCGGTCAGTTCGAGAGTGATGGCGGCACTGTCGATCGGTGGACGCCAATTCTGTCCGGAGTGCGGATGTCCTCCGTGGACGAGTAAAGCCGAGCTCAAGCAGGGCGTGTCTTTCCGAAGCGTCGACGCCCCGACACACAAGCTCTGGATCAAGCGCCGCGAGGCAAGGCTGCGCCCGGTCGACGCCTCCACGCAGTTCCAAGAGGATTCGGTTTAGCAAATCCATGATCGCTGCGAACCCACGCATTTGGAATAGAGACGAGTGACCGCACCTTGCTTCAAAGAAACTGCGAGAGATTTTCGGCGCTCGCCGTCGTTCGAACGATCCCCCTAAATTTCTCGAGCGAGCCAGCGGATCATGTTGGCCATCAGCAGATCATAACCGGGCCATTGCATGAAGTCTTGGGACAGCCAGTGAGGACCGATGTCGGTCGTCCAAGCTAGAGTCCGGCCGGCGCCATAGTCGCGAACCGATAGGAGCGGCATTTGTCCGGTGCGATGGCCGCAATTAATCAGTGTTTTTGTCTCCATGTCGCCGCGGGCGGCAACGCGGTTCATGCCAAGGACATAAGGTATCGGCGATGGCACTCCTGCCAGTATCGGATGACCGATTTCATGAATGACCGGATCCAGGCCCTCTGGCGCTTCCAAGCCATCAGCGCCAGGAAAACACTCGATAGGCAGGCATTCCTCCACCGCCGTGCCGCGGAACATGGCAAGGCCATCGATGCCTTGAAAGCTGCAATATCCGCCTGCCATCATCAGCGCCCCACCTTTATCCACCCACTCCCTCAGAAGCTCGAGGCGGTTCACGGAGCGGCGGCCTGCCCTGGTCTGCGGGGTGTAGAGAAGCGACAGCGCGCCCACGTCGGACAACACGACCGCCGAATAGGCGTCAAGTCCGTCCATCGTCGTCGGAAATTCGCTTTCGCAACGCTCGCCGCCGATCTGGACGACCACGACGCCATGCGCCGCAAGGCCCTGAATGTAGCGCTCGGCACCGTTCGAATATCGCGCAGACGCTCCAACTTCATATCCCTTGGAGGCAAAGGAGGTGACGTGAAACGTCTCGCCGGCAAGCAGAACTGGCTTCATGGTGGTCTCCCGATGTCAGTTGAATCGGGTGGTGCCACTGCGGCACCACCCTTCACGTCGACGGATTTCAGAACTTGAATTCTTCGACGTTTGCCGGCGTCACGATATCCGCAGGTCCAAGAAGAACTTCGCCGTTAGCTCCAACCTTGTAGGAACCGAGCCTGCCTGCTTCGAAGGTCTCACCCTCCTTGCCCGTCAATTTGCACTGCGCGACGGCCTGGGCCGCATAGTAGGTGAGGTAGCCGAGATCCTTGACGTTCCACCAGATATCCTGGACGGAGCCGTTCTGGATATACTTCTTAATGAGGGTTGCCGGCGCCAGACCGGTCAGCTTGACCTTGCCGAGAAGGCCCGCCTGGTCCATTGCACGGGCAGCCGCGGGCAAGCCGATGCCAGCCGGGATGATGATGCCCTTGAGGTTCGGAAATGCCTGCGCCAAGGCCAGCGCCTGCTGCTGGTTGACCTGTTCGCTCTCCTGGCCATAGGCGACCTGAACGAGCTTCATCTTGGAGTATTTCTTGTCGCCCGCCATCGTCTTCTTCATGAAGTCGATCCAGGCATTCTGGTTCGTGGCCGTCGGGGTCGAGGACAGGATCGCAAACTCGCCGTCATAGTTGATCATCTGCCCCATCGATTCCAGCATCATTTCGGCCAGGCTGTCGCCGGCCGCCTGATTGAGGAAGACGGAACGGGCGGCAGTCGATACGTCGGAATCATAGGATACGACTTTCACACCCTGCTTGGCCGCGCGGCGCAAGGCAGGGGCCACGGCATTGGCGTCGTTGGCGGAGATCGCGATGACACCGACTTTCTGCGAAACCAGATTGTTGATGAAATCGATCTGCGCCTCGGCGGTTGCCTGCGACGGAGCCTGCTTGATCGCCTTGCCGCCGATCTCCTTTGCAGCCTCTTCCGCACCCGTTTGTGCAACCTGGAAATAGGGGTCTGTGTCGAGCTTGGGCAGGAAGCCGACCGTGACCGGTTCCTTGGCGCATTCCTGCGCGTTTGCCGCCGCGATGCTGGCGATCAAGCTGCCCGCGACAAGTAGAGTTTTGAAAAGATGCGATGTCATGTCGGTTCCTCCTCAAGATATCCGGTTCGGTGAAGCAGGCTAGCCCCGGAACTACTCGCCTGTTTTGACTTTGAAATATCGTGCCCTGACGCTGGAAAAGACGCGCTCCGCCGCGTTGCTTGCCAGCAGCGAAACGATGAGCAGAAGGCCGATGACCGTCCCCTGCGCGTCGCCGCCGATCTGAAGCAGACCAAGAACGTTGCGAATGGTGGCGACCAGCAGCAGCGCCCACAGCACGCCGGTCAGCCGGCCACGCCCGCCGAAGACGCTGATCCCGCCCAGAAGCGCGATGGTGATGACGTCGAGTTCGATGCCGACTGCATTGTTGGCGCGGGCATTTGCCAGCCGCGCCGCATAGACCATGCCGGCCGCCGCACAGACCACCCCCGATGTGACGAACAGGCCAAAGACCGTTCGGGCGAGACGAATGCCGGAATAGCGTGCGGCGTCGGGACTTCCGCCGATCGCATAGATGCGTCGGCCGAGCGGCATCTTTTGAAGCGCTATGGCGAAAATCGGGGCAAGCAGCAGAAAGGGAAGGATGGTCAGCGGCACCGGCGATGTGCCGACAGTATCGATACCGAAATCGAGGAAGCTGTCGGGAAAGTTGTTGATCGAGTCCGAGCCGAGCAGAATATAGGCAATGCCGCGAAACAGAGCCATCGTTCCGAGCGTCACGACAAGCGAGGGAAGACCGAGTTTCGTGACCAGCAGGCCGTTGAAGGCGCCGCAAATTCCGCCGGCGACAAGCGTCACCGGAATGGCCAGCAGGAGTGGCGCGCCTGCTTGGATGAGCAAGCCGAAGATCACGCTGGTCAGCGCTAATATACTGCCGACGGACAGGTCGATTTCGCGCGCAATGATCAGCAGGACCATCGGCAATACAATGAGCGCGCGCTCTGAAATGCCGGCGACAGCCTGCGAAATATTGAAGACGGAAGCGAAGTTCGGCACGCCCAAGAGAGCGTAGCCGACGACAACGATCGTCAGCGCTGCCAGGAAATTATCCCAGTTGGCAAAGCGGGTGACGAAGTCGGGATTGCGCTCGGAGTTCGTGCTCATCAATGTGCTCCCTTGCGCTTGCCGGCGGCGCGGCGGGCGACGAGTGCGTCGATGCCGATGGCGGCGAGAATGACGAGGCCATAGACCCCTTGCAGCCAGAGGGGATCGACACGCACGAGTGTCAGCCCGTTGTTGATGATAAGCAGCATCAAGGCGCCGGCGGCGACGCCGAGCACGGTGCCGGAGCCGCCGCGGACGGCAATGCCCCCGACGACGACAGCCGCAATCACGGTCAACTCGAAACCATAGGCAACGCGTGCATCGACCGTGGCATACCGGGACGCCCAGAGCGCACCATCGAACCCGGCCAGAAGCCCGGCTGCTGAAAAGGCCATCAGGATGCGCGCACGCGAGGGAATGCCGATGAGGCTCGCTCCGCCGGGATTGGAACCGATGGCAAACAGTTCCCGGCCGATCGAGGTATTGCGGAGGATATAGGCAACGACGAGCAGGGTGGCGATGGCGATCAGGAGCACAGCCGGAACCCCAAAAATATTCGCTGCCGTCATATCAAGCCAGGCTTGCGGCACCTGGTCGGCGCTCACCTGCGTCCCGCCGGCCCAAAGGCTGTTGATGCCCCGGAAGATGGACATGGTGCCAAGCGTGACGACGATGGCCGGCACGCGGCCGTAGGTGACGATGAGCCCGTTCAGGAAGCCTGCGGCGAGCCCGATCACACAAGCCAGGGCGACACCACCCATGACGCCGATCTCGGGATGCAGATGGATCGTCGAGGCCGCTCCATAGGCTGCAAGGCCGATGATCGCGGCCACGGAAAGATCGATGCTGCGGGTGATCACGACAAGCATCTGGGCGACCGCGACGATCATCAGAAGGCCGGCGTCCATTGCCAGGGCGGATAGATTGGCGCCGCTGAGCATACGTATGTTCAATATCGAAATAGGAATGACAACAGCCGCAATTGCCGCAAAGAGCCCCAATTCCCGGCGGGCCAGAACCCGCCGCCATGTGCCCTGCGCCGCTCTTTCCGGGATCTCCGATTTTTCGTCTTGATGCGGGACCGGCTTGGCAACAATCTCGCCATCCACCTTCTTGACGATCGCGTCGGTCGCTGCACCGATCACCTTTTCCTGCGAGGCCTCATCGTGCCGAAACTCGGCCGTGACCGAGCCTTCTCTCAGCACGATCATCCGATCAGCCATGCCAAGCAGCTCCGGCAGTTCGGATGAGATCAGGATGATCGCCATGCCTTTGGCCGCGAGATCGGTCATCATCGCATGGACATCGGCCTTGGTCTGAACGTCGATGCCTTGCGTCGGCTCGTCGAGGATGAGGATGCGAGGATTGGTCGCTAGCCATTTTGCCAGAACGACTTTTTGCTGGTTGCCGCCGGACAGCGCGCCGACCGGCTGATCGAAGGACTTGAAGCGCAGCCGAAGACGGTCAAGAAACGGCTTTGCAATGCCAATTTCCTTTTCGCGCGACATCAACCCGCCTCGGGTCGCCTTGTCGAGCACAGTCAACGACGCGTTGTTCAGAATAGGGAAGTCCATAACCAGGCTCTGCCCGATCCGGTCTTCGGAAACATAGGCTATGCCGTTGCCCATGGCATCTTTCGGCGAGGCAAAGCGCATTGTTTTGCCATCGATTGCAATCGTTCCACCTGTCGGCTGATCGATGCCAAACAGGACCCGGGCGATCTCGGTCCGGCCACTGCCGACCAATCCGCCGAACCCCAGGATTTCGCCAGCTCTCAATTGAAACGACACATCCTGGAACGAACCGTCACAGGACAGTCCCCTGACGTCAAGAACCACATCGCCAGGCGCCGTGTTGTTGCGAGGATAGAGCCCATCCAGGGAACGCCCGACCATCATCTGGACTGCACGTTCTCTGGATAGATCCGCCGCAATCTCTGTTCCGACATGGCGACCATCACGCAGAACGGCGATACGATCGGCGACGCGATAGATCTCGTCCATGCGATGGCCAACGAACATCATCGCCACCCCTTGCGGGCGGAGATTGTCCACGACCGTAAACAACCGTTCCACCTCTCTCTGCGACAAGGCTGCGGTTGGTTCGTCCATGATCAAAACGCGTGCGTCGAGCGAAAGCGCACGGGCAATTTCGACGAGCTGCTGCTCGGATGTCCGCAGCCGCCCCAAAGGGGCTGTGACATCCACGTCGAGGCCGACGAGCGTCAGAAGGCGCGCAGCCTCGCTTTGCATCTGCCTGTGGTCAAGTTTCCAGCGTAAACCGGTCTGCCCGATGAAGAGATTTTCGGCGATGCTGAGATCGGGAAAAAGACCTGGATGCTGATGCATGACGGCGACACCGGCACGCTGCGCCTCCAGTGGAGACGCGAACGCAACGGGCTTGCCCAGCATGACGACTTGGCCGCCATCTGGCCGATGGACGCCGGCGAGAAGCTTGACGCAGGTGCTTTTGCCTGCACCGTTCTCTCCAAGCAGGGCAAGCACCTCTCCTGCCCGCAGTTCAATCGACACATTTGCGACAGCGACGGTGCCACCAAAGAACTTCGTGACGCCCTCGAGCGACGCGACGACTTGGCCGGTCGCGCTCGTCCCAGCAGCTTTTGGTCTGCCTGAAACATCAAGCATCCGGCGCATCCGGAATGACGAGAATTTCCAACCACGCGCAGCGAGCCATTCCTGGTGCCTCCTCCGACCCCCTAGGGCAGACAACTCCACCCAACTCCCATCGGGCATTTATTAAAGCAGTTTACTATAATAATGCTTGATTGTGGTCAACCCACATTTTAAGGATGGCCTCTGGAGACAGCGTCCTGGCCTGCGCGATAGTTGCGTAAATTCAGCGGTCGCGTTACCGGTGCTGGCACTTAAAGCAACGTGCTTTTGAATGGTCCTTTCACGGTTGGATCGCATGGCAGGAAAAGGCAGTAATTCCGTCCAGCTTCGTCACTACAACGAGCGCGTTGTTCTGGACGCAGTGCGACGCTTTGGCCAAGCATCTAAGGCGGAGATCGCGCGGTTCGCACATCTTACCCCACCAGCTGTTGCGGCGATCGTTGAGGCTCTTGTCGCAGGTGGCTATCTGGTCGAAAATGGCAAGCGCTTCGGCGGCAAGGGCCAGCCGTCTGCAATGTACGGGCTTGCCAGCACCGGGGCTTATTCGATCGGCTTTCATATCGGCCGCAGAGCGATGGATGCCATCCTAATCGACTTTGCGGGGCAAATCTGCGCGTTCGAGACCCACGACTACGATCATCCGGATCCCGACAGCATAAAGCGCCTAGGCGCTGCCGCCATCGGGCGTTTCAAGTCACAGCTTGGCGCTGTTCATAGCTCGCGCCTGATCGGCATCGGGATTTCCGCCCCTTATTTCATTGGCGGATGGGACGAGGAGCTCGGATTTCCCGGTGATGTCCAACTGGCCTGGCGGTCCTTTGACCTGAAGGGCCATTTTGCCGACACCCACAGTCTTCCTGTCATGATCGAGAATGACGCGTCGGCAGCTGCCGTCGCGGAATTGGTGTACGGGTTGGGTAAGAAATTTGCTGACTTCCTCCACATCTCACTCAGCACATTCGTCGGCGGCGGCCTTGTCCTCGATGGGACCCTGCAGACTGGTCCGAACGGCAATACCGCAGCTTACGGGCCGTTCCCGGTGACACATTCGACGCTAAGCTCCGTTCCCAAGCCGGCTGGAAAATTCGAAGTTCTGCTTCATCGTGCCTCAATCTATACCCTCGTCCATCATCTCAGGACCAACGGTATAGACATCAGGCGGGTCCGTGATCTCGACCCGATGCCGCCAGCCGCGCGCACATTTGTTTCCGAGTGGCAGGACGACTGCGCGGATGCTCTTGCCCAGGCGATTATCGGAAGCATTGCCGTCATCGATGTCGAAGCGGTTGTCATCGACGGGCTTCTCCCCGCTCCACTGCTCATGGAAACCGTTGCCCGCGTCCGGCAATGTTTTTCAGAGATGGTTCCCCCCGGCTTGATCGCACCCACGATCACCGCCGGTGCCCTGGGAGCCCGGGGTTCCGCGCTCGGAGCGAGCATTCTTCCGCTCTACCTGATGTTCGGTCCAGATACCGGCGTTCTCATGAAAAAAGGCAACGATAAGAAGCCGCTTTTGATTGGCTCTTAGGAAAGTTGATCGTGCCTTTGGCTTCCAGGGTAGAAACGAATACGTGGCGGTACGGCGGGCGGGGCGAAACAGGATACGCCATTACTTTTTGCATTCGGCTTGATGAGAAGCAGGCACAAGACTTTCGCCCGTCAGCTTCCCGGCGCTTATTCTTCCACCGGGAATCGGATGAGGGCGGGCGCGAAACGCACTGCCCATCGCGGATGTGTCAAGGGCAACGAAGATTATCCTTCGTGCATGGCAGCATGGACATCTGCGCCCGCCTTTCGATTAGGCTGACGGCGCGATAGGTCTTTGGTTTTCCGCATGTCGCGATCGCAACCGCGCAGTAATGCGGGACATGCTTGAGACGCCGCTATCCTCTGGATGGGCCCCTGAAGAGCGGCGAGCTGTTCTGCAATCAGCCGCCGTGTCGGGTTGCACACCGCGCTTGATAAAAGGGCGCCAGGGACGTCGATGCTTTCGACCAGTTTCAACTCGGTACGGCGTGTTGGAAAGGAATGTCTCGGACACAAGAAGTCCTGTCCTCGACGGACAGAACATCTGTCATCCGCTCCCCTTTAGCGACCAGGAGCTCTTGCTTTCTTGGGGGCCGAAATACCGCTTTCCCGCTCAAGCTTTTTGCGAGCGAGTTTACGGACACGCCTGATGCCCTCGGCCTTCTCACGAGCACGTTTTTCGGAGGGCTTTTCAAAACGCTCCCGAAGTCGGGCCTCCCGGAATACGCCCTCGCGCTGCAACTTCTTTTTCAAAAAACGGAGCGCTTGCTCAACGTTGTTGTCACGTACCAGAACCTGCATTCTAAAACTCCTAGGATCGCTAACGCGCCTCATTAGATCCACACGCGTTGATGATCAAGCCTTGGAACGCCGATTGCCTAAATTCTCTGTCGTCACTGTTTCATGGGCACGATCGCGAATGGGGCTAGAGGTAAGCTCTGCCAGCGATTTAAGGGTCGGAGGTTTCGCAGCTAAAGGACGACTGAAAACCTCCCCAATTGGACTGAGTTGCCCGCGTCAAATCGAACGAGATGATTTACCAGTTTCCTATTTGCGGCCTGATGCGAGGCGGTCGGATGATCACCACGATTACTCGAAGGGCAGCCGCAGCATTGCCCAGTTTGACCGGATTGGGAGATTAAGGCCAGGCCGCCTGGCAGCTTGCCGCTTCGATGAAAACCGCCATATAACGCGCGATGACGTTTGATTCAATTTTTGTCGGCCTGAGGCCAACGAGCAAAAAATCAGCTCTTCCCCCCGAGCCTTCCCAGTCGAAATGCCAGTGGGACGGTTGCGAAAGCGGCGGCACCAATCGTGCGCCCGTTGGGCGAGATGCGGAAGGTTTGTACCTGCTGTTCTGCCCGCAACATGCGAGAGAATACAATAAGGGATATAATTTCGCGAGCAATCTGTCCGATCCGGTGACCGCCCGCTATCAGAGTGAGGCAGCAAGCGGCGCCCGTAAGACGTGGGGTACCCGCGTTGATCATGCGACAGAGATGCCGCTTCCTTCGACCGTCCGCTCGGGCACGGCAAAAGCCCTTAATGCACGCAAGAGTGCTGCCCAACATCAAGCAACGAAAGCTGTTCTCCAGCGACGCAAGCTCAAGGTATTGGAAGCGAAAGCCTTCGAAACGCTCGGCCTTTTGCAGGACGCGGCGCCCGAGGAGATCAGGCGCCGCTACAAGCAGATGCTCAAGCTACATCATCCAGACGCCAACCGAGGAGATCGAAACTCGGAAGCTGAGCTCCAAGCGGCAATCGACGCCCATAAAATCCTCAAGTTGAACGGGTTCTGCTAAATCGGAGACACAGTCTCTGCGGGTCAACAGGCAAGACGTCGCCGTGAAAAAGCTGTGTAGTGCGCGACGCACGTCTCAAATCTTGTCTAAAACCCCTAGAGCGGCCGCGGTCCTTCGTATCCTTGACGCGTCGAAATCCGTGTCGTTCTCCAGAGCTGTCACTTCGGCCACAGTCAGACCAGTGGTTTCTGCAACGTCATCCAGCGAATAGCCGCGAGCCGCGCGAGCTTCCGCAAGCAAGCCGCCGACGGACAGAGCAACAGGGGATTTCACAATCGTCGAGACCATGTTCATGTCGTTAAAGCTCCTTTTGGCGGTCGGAAAACATACCAAACAGTTTCATAGTTCCAACGCCACCGCCCGGTTCGGGCGATTTCCGCCGGTTCGCACAGTTCGACGGAGGAGCTGTTACCTACGTGTGAGACGTAGCAGCTAATAGCCGGTCATTTCAAGATATCCAACACCTGACGTGGAGCCTGTGAAGTTGATCGGCCCCTCCCAATAAGGCGTAGAGGTCGCCATCCAGGACTGCTCGTTCAGCGGTTTCGTCGTAATATCAAGTGACTTACTCGGCACGCGTATGCGCCACTCAACCGGCATCCGGCGCCCATCGACCGTTGCCTTCCGCGTCGGCTCCAGTTGGACGTCGTCTTTCGACAAAGGTGTCGTTCGTCCATCCGCCGATATCCAGTTCGCGGAGATAAACCCGTCCTTGTCATCACGAAGGCGAAAAGCCATCAGCTTGTCGCCGGAATTCAGATGCAGTGAGAACCAATCCCACCCCGTCTGATTGGACGCAAGCGGCTGCGACGACCACTCCCGATCCAGCCAGGCTTTGCCAGTGACCTTAACCGGTGCTCCGGATGTCGTGATCGTTCCCGCCACCTCATAGAAAGGCTGCGAGTAATAGTAGCTCGCCTGCCCGTTCGCCGACTTCACGGAAAAGCCGTTTTCCCCCTGAAGAACGAGCGGGCCGTCGGCCTTGAGGTCTAAGGTGTAGCTGAAGTCCAGCCCGCCCGCAGAGACTGAAAGGTTGCCAAAGGCGTCCGAGCCGGTTCGCTCGCTACCCTCCAACCGCCAGTCGTCTATCCAAGCCCGAAATGGTCTTGCGGCAACGCCTGCCTGCCCGACGCCTCCCCGCCCCAAGCGCTCAGTGACGTACTGATGACCTTGGGTGGTGATCGCCGCGTGCCCAGCCCAGATCTGCGGATCCGCGAAACCTGCCTTGTCTCCCGGAGCCAGCGCAGAGCGAAACAGCGTCCACTGCGCTCCATATTGCCTGCCATCCTCGTCTTTGAGATTGGCAGTCACATACCACCACTCAATGCGATAATCAGGATGAGCGCCATGATCGGCGGGGAAAGAAAGAACAGAACCCCGCTCCGGGATCGCAAAACCTTGCGCATCCGATCCCAATCCGGCGAAGCCTTGCGCGAATGCCTGACCGCTCGCGCAGATCATAGCCGCCGCTATCAAGACAGATGCCGACTTTCTACCGTTCATTGGCGAAAATCCTCAGCAGGTCCGCAGGATTGATCGAGGCCAGACGCCGAACCGGCACCAGCACCGACAGCAATGCAGCAGCAAGAGCAATTGCTCCCAGCCAAAACCAGTCCATTGGAAACACCATCATTGGCAATCGCCAACCAAAAGCCTCCACGTTCACGATCGCAAGCAGGACCCACGCCAGGGTAAGACCGACCGGGATCGCAGCCATAAATGTCGCCAGCCAGAGTGCAAGTGTCCGGGCAACTTCGTAGAGCGCCAGATCCCTTCGCCGTACACCCATTGCCCATACCGGCGCGAGTTGCGGAAGCCGAATACCAGACAGCGTCAGGAGACTTGAGAACATGGCAAACCCTGCCACAGCAAGGGTGAGGACGTTCAACGCGCCGGTCACCTTGAACGTCTGATCGAAGATGGCTCTCGATTGCCGCTTAAGTGAGGCCTGGTCAACGATGGCGGTATCCGGAAGGCCAAACTCCTCGACCAGCCGACGCTTGAGATCTTGGGCTTGCTGGGGAGCAACTCGGACACCGTAGCGAAGTTTCGGGACATCGCGGTAATGATCGACGAGCGTTTTGACCCCGACTATCACTTGCCCATTCGGATTTCCATAGTCCGAGTACACGCCGACCACAGTTGCGCTCCAGCCTCCAGGCATGACCAACGGTTGGCCGATCTTGGCTTTGCCGCGACGCCACATCTGTTCGTTGATCAGAGCACCCTGCCCGGCGGCGATCCTTGCCCAAACGTCGTTTTCGGAAGCGATCAACGGCCAGTGCTCCCGGTAGGTGGAATCGTCCGCAACGCCAAAGATCTGGGTCTGTTCGCCAAGCACCTCGGCGTCGACGCTCCAGATGGGCAAGACCGCTGTTGAGCGTGGTGGAAGCCAGACGCGGAGACGCGCAGCTTCCTCCTCATCCTTGGCAGTGACGTAAAGCTCGGCGGCCAGGCGTTGATCCAGCCATCCGATGAAAGTCAGCCGGAAGCTCGATACCATCGTGCCCACACCGATGTTTGCCGACAATGCCAGCAGCAGAGCCATCAAAGCCAGCGACAAGCCGGGAAGCTGTATGCGGGTGTCGGCCCAGAACCATTCCATGAGGGCGGTTCGTGCCAAATGCTGCGCTTTGGTCAGGATGACCGCAAGAAGTCCAGGTAGCACCAGAGCTGTTCCAAGAAGCAGGCAGCCAAGTGTCGCAAAACCCGCCACCAGCCCGGACGCAGCTATCGCCAGGATAGCAGCCAAGATCAGCAGAACTCCGCCCGTTCCCGCTTGAAAGGCAAGCGATCTGGCCGACTCTCTTGCCCATGCTCGCGGCTGGGCGGCAGCTAAAATCGGCAGCCTCCAAACCCGCCACAGGCTCTGGGCAGACGAGACAGCGGTTCCTCCGAGAGCAATCGCCAGTCCAGCCAACCACCACTCCGGCCGAATGGATAGCGAGCCTGACACACTGGCACCGTAGAGGCCCCTGAGGGTCGCGGCGACACCCGGCATCAGGAGCCATGCTATGACGTAGCCGAGCATGACGCCGATCAAGCCCGATATCAGCGCCAGCATCGAAAGCTCGATCAAGAGCACCGTGATCAATGCTCGAAGCGAGACACCAAGAGATCTAAGTGTACGAAAAGTGCCTCGACGCTGTTCGAAGGTCAGGCCCGTGGCCGAATACACGATGAAGAGCCCGACGATGAACGAAAGGAAGCCGAAAGCCGTAAGGTTGAGGTGAAAGCTGTCTGTGAGGCGAGCGACGTCTGGTTGTTCACCGGGTTCGCGGATCGTCAATCCCGCCTGATCGATTGCTTCGGTGGTGATCCTTTGATCGGCCGCGACCACCAGGCGGTCGATCTTCCCGTGCTTGTCGAGCAACCTGTCGGCGACCGATATGTCGACGAAGGCAGCGCCGTCGGGAACTTTGCCATCGATTTTGACGCTCATGTCGGTACTGCCACGGAGCCGCTCGGCAGTCGCGCTCGACACAAGCAACTGTCCACTGGCTGAAAAGAAGCCGGATAGGTCTAGACTGCTGGCGACGGTCTGGTTCCGGGTGTCCCTTGGCATCGTCAGAGGTTCGATACCAACCAATCTGATTCTTGTGCTTCCGAAGCGGTAGTTGCCCTCGATCACGGGCGAAACATTCAGACCCGCTCGACGCAGGCTGCCATAGACCTCGCTCGCTATGCCGTCACCGTCCTTGGCGACGATCTCCCGGAGGTTGCCTTGCTCCAGAACAGAAGCCGCCCGCGCATAGCTCGCCCTCGCCTCGGCGTTGATAGCCTGAACGCCGGACCAGAGAGCCGTCGCCAGCGCAATCCCCATGACCAGCGTCAGAAGCTGGAGAGGTCTCCGACGCCAGTGTGACAGCAGCGCTGCGAATGCGACGAAGTTCATTCGGCAATCTTCCCACCGCGAAGGACCACCGTTCGGTCCAGACGCGCTGCAAGCCTCGTGGAGTGGGTGACGAGAAGCAAAGCCGATCCCACCGTCCGGGCCAGGCTGAGCATCAGATCGAGGACGGCATCGCCTGTTTGCTCATCCAGGTTGCCCGTTGGCTCGTCCGCAAGGACGAGAGGAGGTCGAGCAGCCAAGGTTCGCCCGATTGCAACGCGCTGCTGTTGGCCTCCGGAAAGCTGCTCGGGATATCGGGCGGTGTATTCTTCCAGCCCCAATTTCTCGATCAACTGCCTTTCCCAAGCGTGATCGTACCGGTTTGCAAGCTTGGCGTGGAACGAGATGTTGGCTGCGACGCTCAGTGATGGGATGAGGTTAAACTGTTGAAAAACCAGGCCGACCTTCGTTCTCCGGTATCGGGCCCGTTCGCTTTCTGCAAATAGCCCCAGATCGCTGCCATCCATCACGACCGAGCCGCTGTCTGCACGGTCGAGCCCGCCTGCCAGATGCAGCAATGTGCTTTTGCCACTGCCAGACTCTCCGGTTAGAGCAACACTTTCGCCCGCAGCGACTTCCAGATCGACGCCCTTCAGGATTTCAATCGGGCTCTCCGCAGTGGAATAGGATTTTCTAACGCCTGCGAGGGTGAGGATCATATAGGTCTTCTCGAACACGGAGTTTGCAGAATGCAAAACCTCCGGTGACCTAAGAACTTTCGAGATGGATCGCAAGATCCGTGCGGCGGCACAAAAACAGGAGATTGCGTGTCATTGCTTGATTACTGGCCAGTACAAGCGGTCAATTTCAGCCTGAAACGTGGACCTTGCGAGAACCAAGCTACCCGTTCAATGCAGTCTGCCTCGTAGTGCGCTGGCGTTCTTACCGCTGCACCGGCGCTGCGGTTGATCGGCGGAAATAGCGCCATATTCGAGCGGTCGTCTTTTGCCCCCCGCACATACAATAATCCGGCGCAACTCGCAGCCATCCGAGCCGGCTTCGATATGCGATCTGCCAAGTGACCCTTGCAAGCCGCGACCCTTCCCTGGTCCGCATGCTGTTCGCTGGATCTTGATCTCTGGATCGTCATGCGCGAGGACCTGCGCGAGGTGCTGGAACTGGCTCCGCCTTACGTTCGGACGGAACTAAGGGGCCCGCATCAGCTTACGCTCAGTTCAAACTTTCACGAACAGCGGTGACGTCCAAATGCGGGATTGATCCCGCTGTCTCGCTGTCAGGAAAAGCGGGTGCTCGCGGCCGTGGCTCAATCCAAGTCCTGGAAGCGGTATCTCGCCTGAGAGATCGCGTGGAAGAGGGCGATCGGTGACACGCTCCAACAGAAGTCGAAGCTCGACACCCTGAAGATCGACCGAGATCGAGCCCTTTGCGATCAGCTCGCTTCCGCATGCCTCTAAAAACACCTCGGGAGCATGGACATGTGGCGGCGGCTGAAGCGGATCCCCGATCTTGCTGTAGCCATGGAGCTTCGCGGCTACGACGATGCGCGCGTCGCGCAGGTCGGAAAGCTTAAGTTCGATTCCGTCGACGTCGCCATGTGTTGCCGTCCTGAAGCCGAGGGTGCCGAGCCCAGTGCGCCAAACGCTTTGTTCGGGATGAGCGAAACCGATGCCGCGCACATCCAGAAGCGCTGCACCGGTGACGGCCACTTCGCCGCTCCAATAGGCCGCGCGATAGCGATCCTTTATCCGCGCGCCGCCGAAACGGATCCGCACATTGCGCTCACTCAGGCCCGCTTCGGCATGCAGATCACGTCGCCACATCATGCAGTCCCAATCGCCGCTTTGAGACACCATCCTCGCCCGCCGGCGACGCTATCCCCGAACGGCCGCTTCAATCAGCGCGACGTCGATCTTCTGCATCTTCATCATCGCGTCGAAAGCTCTCTTTGCTTCAATACCGCCAGCTCGCATCGCATCCATCAAAACGCGCGGCGTGATCTGCCATGAAATTCCCCAACGGTCCTTGCACCACCCGCACTCGCTTTCCTGTCCACCATTTCCAACGATGGCGTTCCAGTATCGGTCGGTTTCCTCCTGGTTTTCCGTCGAAATCTGGAATGAGAAAGCTTCATTGTGTTTGAAGGTTGGACCGCCGTTCAATCCCACGCACGAGACACCGGCAACCGTAAATTCGACAACCAAGACGTTGCCGACTTTTCCATCCGGATAATCGCCGGGTGCACGGATAATCGCTCCGACGGCGCTGTCAGGGAAGGTCTGCGCATAAAAATTGGCGGCTTCCTCGGCATCTTTGTCGAACCAAAGGCAGATCGTGTTCTTGGCCATTTCAGTCCCTTTCATAATTCGGTGTGAGGATTTAGCGGTCGTCATGATTGAAAGACGGATGAGCCATCCAGCAGCCGACATCATTCCAAAAAAAGTTTCATGGCCCGCGCAACGGCAGCGATCGCGAAAAGAGGCCGACCATATCGCCGAGGGCTTGAGAGATGGCATCGAAGCTTCGGGCTGCTCGTTTGCGCAGCAAGGCTTTGAGTTTGGAAAAGACCATGTCGATGGGATTGAGATCGGCGAATAGGCACGCAGTTTGTCGCGGATGAGCGGGGGGCTGGCGAGATAGGCAACGAGGTTTGCCAGGTTTTGCGCTTCCACCATGCGCTGTAGGATCGAACCCGAGCGGACGGTGGCAAAGAATTCCGTTTCGATCTGCTCTATCGAAATTTGGCCCAGCGGGAGCGGAGACCTCGTTGCGAGCTTGGTCTGACCCCCGCCAACCAGACCTATCCAGTTCGCCAGCAACGCAGCTCATACCCGTTCCGAGCCAAGGCACACTGGCCGCAATTGGGTACGACAGGAAATGACAATCTCAGCGCTCGAAC
Organism: Rhizobium leguminosarum bv. trifolii WSM1325; assembly: GCA_000023185.1. Taxonomy (NCBI): domain Bacteria; kingdom Pseudomonadati; phylum Pseudomonadota; class Alphaproteobacteria; order Hyphomicrobiales; family Rhizobiaceae; genus Rhizobium; species Rhizobium leguminosarum. Next base: position 52,042 of record CP001626.1, read on the forward strand.
CGATCCAGCATCTTCTTCAGTTGTGCGTTTTGCAGCCTGAGCTTCGTCGCCAGCTGATCCCGGAGCAGCCTGATTTCTCCATCCAGGCTCACTGCATCGTCAGAAATGGCGGCAACGCCTGAAGAAGGTGGAAGAACGACAGCAATGGTTTTCGTTTTCTTGTTCCGCCTGCTGCGCTTTCGCGTTGGACCGTCGCCTACTGGCAATGCCTTTGGTGAGGCGTGCGCGGCTACGTCGGCCTCATTGGATAAGCCCGGATCAACCGCTTTCTCAAGCGTCGCGCTTTCCACATCTACCGTGTCATCAACACTATTTGCCGCCTCTTCGGCATGACGAGGCAGGTCTACCGACACCGCCTCGTGTTGTTCGTGGGTGACCGGCTTTTCGTTGGCCGCACGGTCTGCGGCTTTCGACCGGTTGTCGGCAGCCGCCGTTTCAGTCGGCTCGGCGATGGCTGATACGTCCGGCTTCACATCATCGGTTGAGCCGTGTTCTTGCTTCTGCTGGCGTCGCCGTGACACCAGCCCAGCAAGAAGTTTCCATGGAGACGCCATTTTATTTGACCTCGAATTCTACTGCGTATGCAAACTGCGAGCAAAAACGTTGGCGACGGAACGAACCGCCGCCAAAATCTTCACTTCAATAAGCATGAGAATGCGGCCAGCGCTTGACCGTCTGCTGCCGATCAACCGAGGTTGAGGCGCTTTCGCAGATCGGCATTTTCAGCGCGGAGCTTCTCCGCCAGCAGCTTGCGCAGTTTCTGGTTTTCCTCTTCGAGCTGCAGAAGATCCGAAATCTCATCAACTGCCGCCACCGACGGTGCAGCCGCTATCGACACAGCCTTCGGAGCACGTTTGACAGGCGCACGCTTGGCACTCGTCGTCCCTTCGTCAGGCTTTGCTTTGCGTCCTCTCGTCTGCTTTCCAGCTTTGGCACCCGAAGCCGCTGCCGGTTGCAAAGAAACGGCGGCTGAGGCGGTTGCAGGCACCACCTTCTTGGCGCGAGGTTTGCGCACCTTCTTCAGTCCATCGGGCGCCGCGGCGGCCGGCGTGTCAGCATTGGTTGTCGTATCTTTTTCGTCGGCCATTATGGTCTCCTGTAAAGCCGATGCATTTGTCTCTTGCTCGATCGGCAGTGTCAATAACGGCCCGGCCTGTTCTTCTTCGGATACAAGCATTCCGGTGCTTCTTGCCTGAGGAGCTAATGACATAAATGGCATTGCCTCGTCCTGCATATCTTGTGCAACGGACTTGAGATCCGTGTCTGCCCAGATCGAGCTCGGTTTGGAGTTGAGTTTTCGCCGACCTGATTTGTACTCGACGGCAAAGCTGCGCTGCACTTTTTTCAATTTAAAAAAGCCTTGGGTATCTGCGGTGATGTTTCAGCGACGTTTTCAGCATCGCAACATGGCGTGCAAATAGCGACTATTACGCCGGCGGTCCATACCCTGAGCCACGGGAGCTGAGACGACAAAAGGCTCCAGTGGGCTCATATGGTGCGACCGTCGCCGCTTCCAAACGCCATCCGTGGGCTGATACTGATTCCGCGAGAGGACACACGTCCAACATGCCACAGCTCGCCGATGTCCCATAACGGTTATAACATCGCCGACTATCGGGATATCGCGCCGGAGTTCGGTTCGCGTGCCAATTTACGACCGCCTGGTCGAAGAGATCAGGAACGGGGCAGTTGGTCTTTATACGCATAAGGGATCTCGGCCCAAATGGGCCAAGATCCGTAGTGAACCTTTATTTGCCGTGTCCCATCGCCAAGGCAAACAGTCTTGCCTGCGGCTCCGCAAATGCCCGCGGGTTCGCCGGCTTGTCGCCATCAAGAATGCGGGCCTCATCGAGGAGGAGCCACGCAGCATCCTCGCGAAAGGCATGATCGTCCATCGATGCGATGCTTCTGACGAGCTGGCTCTGTGCGTTGATTTCTAATACGGGCTTCGAAGCCGTCTGCAGCCGCCCTGCCTCCTGGAGCATTTTCTCAAGTTGTCGATCAGGCCCGTGCTCGGAAGCAACCAGGCAGACCGCACTTTCCGTCAATCGACCGGAGACACGCACATCGGCGACCTCCTGGCCGAGAGCAGCGCGCGCGAAATCGATGAAAGCGGCAACCTCGGAAGAGGCTTCCTGTTTTTGTTCGTCGGTGCCTGCCTCGCCGGCGATGTCATTCAAATCGGCAAGGCCCTGGGTGACCGATTTGAATAACTTGCCCTCGAAATCAGGGACATTGGTGGGCCAGAAGCTGTCTACGGAATCGGTCAAAAGCAGCACTTCGATCCCCTTGGCCCGGAAACCCTCGAGCTGTGGTGAACCATTCAACTGCTCCAGGTTCGAGCCGCTGATGTAAAAGATAGACGACTGCCCTTCCTTCATCGCTGCCACGTATTCCGTCAAGCTCCGTGTCGCGCCTTCGGCAGCAGTTGTGTGGAAACGCGCCAGCTTGAGCAATTGCGGGCGGCGCTCGAAGTCTTCGTAGATACCTTCCTTGACGATTGCCCCGAAGAGGCCCCAGAATATGCCGAACGTCTCGGTTTCGCTGTCGGCCATTTTCTCCAATGCGGTAAGGATCCGGCTGGTTACGCCTTTACGGATCGCCGTGAGAACCGGGCTCTCCTGGATCATCTCGCGGGAAATGTTGAGCGGCAGATCGGACGTATCGACGATACCGCGCACGAACCGGAGGTAACGCGGCAGTAACTCGGCGTCATCGGTGATGAAGACGCGCTTCACGTAGAGCTTCATCCGACCCTTGCGATCCGGATCAAACAGATCGAAAGGCTGGGAACCGGGTACGAAGGCCAGCGTCGTATATTCGTGCCGGCCCTCGGCGCGGAAATGCACGTTGGTCAGCGGCTCATCGTATTGACCCGAAACGCCACGGTAGAAATCGTCGTAATCCTGTTTGGAAATTTCGCTCTTCTGCTTGGTCCAGAGCGCGGCTCCATCGGAGACCTGCGACGGCTCGGCCGCTTCCTTATCGACGAGGCGAATGGGAACAGGTACGTGGCCGGACTGATCGCGAATGATCTTTTCGACAGTCCACTTGTTGGTGTATTTTTTTGCATCTTCCATGAGATGCAGAACGACGCGGGTACCCCTCGTCGGCGCCTCGACGGAATCGGCCGCGACGATGTCGTAGCTTCCTTTGCCGTCGGACGACCACTTCCAGGCTTCCTCCTGACCCGCACGCCGCGAGATCAAATCGACCTTGTCTGCCACCATGAACGAGGAATAGAATCCGACGCCGAATTGACCGATCAGTTCAGCCTTCTCGCCGGCCTTAGCAGCGTCAAGCCGCTCCATGAATGCCTTTGTCCCCGAGCGCGCGATCGTGCCAAGCGCGTCGATCATCTCGCTCCGGCTCATGCCGATGCCGTTGTCCTCGACGACAAGCGTCAGCGCCTCTTCATTGAGGGTCACGAGAATTCCAGGCTGTATACCGTCGGCCGAGAGTTGCGGCTGGGAAATCGAGTCGTAACGCAGCTTTTCGCAGGCATCCGCCGCGTTCGAGATCAATTCCCGGAGGAAGATATCTTTGTCGGAATAAACCGAATGCACCATCATGTGCAGCAGCCGACTGACATCCGCTTCGAATGCATGTTGCTCAGGCTGCCGCTCGTCTAATGTCGTCATCGATAATCCCCATTTTGCAGAAGTCGCGCGTCAGATGGTTTTTCCGCTGATGGATTTCAAGCGCTCCACCGTTGCGGTCGATTGATTGGCGCCAATTGCCGGGGATTGCAAATGGTTTCAAGAGCGCGAGAGGTTCACCAGAACCCTGCTCTTGAGCAGATTTCGAACTAACAACCACGTCTTTCCCATCTTGCGGGCGAACTGAGCGCCGACGACATCGGGAGCGATCTTGCGGGACGCAAGCGGGATTGGCTGCACAAGGTCTCAACTGTGGAATTCGTAGTGAAAAATCTGGAGAGGTGGAAGAGCTTCCAACAATCTGAGCTCACCTAGGGGCTGTTGAGAATCATCTTGAGTTTATGACGGCTGCAGCGAGGTGAATGATTGCGCTGAAACTTTGGTCGGTTTTGTCCGCTCGCATTGCAATGCGTTTGAACTCTTTGAGTGTGCAGAAGAAATTCTCGATGAGGTGCCGCCATTTGTAGATTTCGCTGTCGAGTGGAAGAGGTGCTTTTCGTCGTGGATGCTGGGAGATAACGACCTTAGCTCCACGCTCGTTTAAATCAGCGACGATTTGGTTGCTGTCGAAGGCCTTGTCAGCGATCAGCCCGTCAAAACCAATGCCATCGATGAGCGGAGCAATGCCCACCGTGTCGAAGCGATGACCGGGCAGAAGAACAAAGCGTACGAGATTTCCAAGTGCATCAGTCAACGCAAGGATCTTAGTCGTCATGCCGCCCTTCGAACGACCTATAGCCTGGCTCTGAGTCCCCCTTTTGAGCCCTGTCCGTGGCGGTGGACCTTGACGATGGTGGCGTCAACCATGGCATATTCCATGTCAGGCTCATCTGAGCAGACCTCAAAAAGCCTTGTGAAAACATAGGCTTTGACCCAATCGCGATACCGTTTGTAGATCGTGTTCCAGTTTCCACAAACCGTGGGGAGATCCCGCCATGGGCTTCCTGTACGCACAATCCAAAGAATTGCCTCGATGAAGCGCCGGTTGTTGCTGCCACTTCGGCCGGGATCAGACGGCTTGCCGTGGCAATGTGGTTCCATTTTCGCCCATTGGGCGTCCGTCAGCACAAATCGTTCCATCTGCAGCTTGAATCACAGAAGAAACCCTGAACCTCAACAGCCCCTAGTCCGGCGATCTCGTTCAACAGCTATGAACAATTTCGCGTGTGTGATCTTCACGCGGGTTTCGACACAAAGGTGATATTATTCAAACCTGACAACAGTCCTCATCGGGCTAAGACTGCATGACGGATGACCACGGTGACGTGGACTCTTCACCGCAGGCGCTCAGAAGCCGTGAGAATCCGCTGGGTCGAGCGGCGGCATCGCTTAGCAGTCCTCAACAGGAATGCCACCGGCAGCGATAATCGCCTCGGCGGTATCGACATCGGTTAGCGCCGCGCTTCCTACCTCGACCTCAATGACTGGCAGCCCCGATGTTCTGATCAGGTCACGGGCACCGATATCGCCCCTCAAGCGCAGAACGCTGTCGTTAAGGGACAGTGGCAAGATTACCGGGTTGCCTCGCATACCCTCAGAAGCGGCGCAAACGATTGCGGTGCCGTCAGCGACTTGGAACGCGTCAATCAGCTGATTCAGATTGTCTGTAGAAATGCCTGGCATATCGGCAAGCAACATCAGAACACCATCGGCGCCGTCGGCTACAGCAGCGGCAAATCCGGCCGCCAGTGAACTCGACATGCCCGCTCGGTAGTCTGGATTGACGATAATATGCAGGGGCAGGCCGGTGAGAACGTCCCGGATATCGTCTTGCCGATGGCCGACGACGACGATGATGGAAACGGCGCTACTGGCCTTGGCGACCAAAGCCGAGCGACGCACGAGCGGCATTCCGTCAAACATGGCCAACAGCTTGTGCCCGCCATTCGAGCCCATGCGCGTTGCCAAGCCAGCTGCCAGCACGACGATTGATACATTCGGCTTTGCTCCCATCTCTTTCCCGATCCCACCAGCGCCGCAGCGTCCTCCGTCGACGAGCTCCAGGTTACGAGGTCGCGAACGTGCAGCAGCTTAGCGTCCAGGCAAGCTATTTCCCATCTGCGTCATCGTCGGAGGGTGAGCCTCTCCATAGGCGCTACGCAGGCATCGTCTGGCGGCTGCTCGTGCGAAGCGCTTTGATGACCTGAGCAAGGATCGCTACGGCGATCTCAGCTGGATTGGATGCGCCGATGTCGAGCCCGATCGGCGCGTGGATCGTCGAAAGCGCATCGGCACCGAAGCCGTATGCGGCAAGGCGGCCTGTCCGCGCTGCGTGGGTCTTTCGGCTGCCGAGCGCGCCGATATAGAAGCAGCCGGTGCGCAATGCCTCGGCCAAGGGAAAATCATCGATCTTGGGATCGTGGGTGAGTGCGACTAAGGCGGTATAGCGGTCGAGTGGATCCGCCATCAACGCATCGACGGGCCAATCGGTGCACATCTGCGCATCGGGAAAGCGATCATGCGTCGCAAAGGCTGTGCGCGGATCGATGATGCGCACATCGAAGCCGGCCAACCTTGCCATCGGCGTCAGATACTGGCTGATATGGACGGCGCCGATGACGGCGATGCGCGGGGCAGGTATGTAGACATTGAGGAAGCCGCTGGCATCTATCGTGTCGAAAGCCATCGAGCGGCCAGACCGAAAGGCGCCTTCGACGAGCGCGGCAAATGGCGGCTCGACCGGATCGCCTTCCAGCAAGATATGCTCTTCTCCCCGAAAATCTGTCAGCAGCACGACGGCGAGACGCTTCCGGCGCGCGGCGTTCAGACGCTGCAGGCTGTCGCGGAGCATCAGCCGAGCCTCTCGACAAAGACACGGATGCGCCCGCCGCACGACAGCCCGGCGCGCCAGGCGGTCTCGTCCGCAACGCCGAATTCCAGCATCTGCGCCTTGCCGGCGGCAATTACCTCGGCAGCGGCGGTAACCACCGCACCCTCGACGCAGCCACCGGAAACCGAACCCTCGAAGTTGCCATCACCATCGACCACCAGATGACTGCCAACCGGACGCGGCGCCGAACCCCACGTCTCGATCACCGTCGCAATCGCAACAGCACGGCCCGTTTCCATCCAGTGCTCGGCCGTCAGCAGCGGGTCGGTCAGGTTCGTCTGGATGGTCATTCCTGCGGGCCTCAATCTAGTGTTGGTTTAGTTCTGAAAAGACTTCGGCAATATCCGCCTCTTTGACGCTGTCTCCTACATACCAGCTCAAAGTGTCGTAGAAGCCGAGAAAGGAGCCCTTTGTCTTGGCAAGAAGGGCCATGGCTTCGGCAGCGGAGATCGAAAGCCTGCTGACGAAGAAACCAACGAGAGCGGCCTCGGCGTTCGGGTGGGCAAAGACAAGCGCTGTCGGAGAATTGGCCGAAATCGTCGGCAGCGCCGGAGCCTCTGACCTGCATGGCAAGGTGATCGACAAGCGGATGTCTCTGGAGGATGCAGCCGCTTCGATTACAAAAGCCTCGGCATCGAGAACCCAAGCCGAACGCGACGTGTCGAAATACTGGAAATCGCGCTGCGCCAGGCCAAGCGTTACCCTCTTCGCTTCTCCTGGCGCCAGATGAAGCTTGGTGAAAGACTTGAGCTCACGGACGGGTCGTTTGAGACCCGGCTTAATCGGCCGGACATAGAGTTGCACGATTTCCTTGCCGGCAACCGTACCTGTGTTGCGAATGGTAAGGGCGGCGGTGCAGCCGGCGCCGGGCGTGATCTCGTGCGTATCGAGCCTGAGATCCTCATAGGCGAACGTGGTGTAGCTGAGCCCATGTCCGAACGGAAAGACTGGCGTCATCGCCTTCAGATCGTAGAACCGGTAACCGACGAAAATGCCCTCGCTATAGACATGCCGGCCATGCTCGCCCGGATAGGTGTGCCAGCCCGGAATATCCTGCATGCGAACCGGCATGCTGGCGGAGAGCTTGCCGCACGGGTTCTGCTCGCCAAACAGGATGCGGGCCAGTGCTTCGCCACCGCCCTGCCCGGCATAGAAACTGGCCAGGACGGCGTCGACATCCCCGATCCACGGCATCTCGACCGTGTCTGGCATCGAGAGCACGACGACGAGCTTGCGACCTGTCGCCGACAACGCCGTGATGAGTTCATCGTGGCTGGCGGCGAGCTTCAGTGTGTCGCGGTCGTTGCCCTCGCCGTGACGGCTCTTCTCGTTTTCCGCAAACATGACAACTACATCGGCACGCTCCGCGGCTTCGACGATCGCCTCGATCGACGCAGTCACGTCGGGCTGCGCGACCGGCGAGAAGGGCAGATGCCGGACCTTCAGGCTGTCTCCTGCCCGCGCGGCAATCTGAACGAACGGACTGTCGACGCGATAGGGATTGGTGGTGGCCGAGCCGGAGCCTTGGATAACAGGAGTGACGGCGCCGTCGCCGACAATGAGAAGCTCACCCGGCCCGCCGGGATCGAGCGGCAGCGCCTGGCCCTCATTGCGCAGCAGCACGATCGATTCCGCCGCGATGTCGCGCGCCAGCACATGATGCGCCTCGAAATCCGCCGGCGTGCCGCGCCGCTCGCTCGACTTGCATTTGCGCACGAACGCCAGAACATTGGCGCAAGCCGCATCAATCACCTCGGGCGCCACGTCGCCGGCGTTGATCGCCGCATGGAGACGCGCTTTGCGGGGCTTGCTTTCCGGCATGTCGAGTTCGGTGCCGGCATCGAGTGCAGCGCCACGATCCTTGATCGCGTGCCAGTCTGACAGGACAAGCCCGTCATAGCCCCATTCACCGCGCAGCACGGTTCGCAACAGCCAATGATGTTCGGCGGCCTGGATGCCGTTCAGCGGATTATAAGCGCTCATCACGCTCCACGGCGCGCTCTTTTCGATGGCCCGCTCGAAGCCTGCCAAGTATATTTCGCGCAGGGCGCGTTCATCGACATCGGAACTGGTCGTGGTTCGCTCGATTTCGGAATTATTGCAGGCGAAATGCTTGAGCGAGGCGCCGACGCCGTTATCCTGCAATCCGCAGATGACGGCCGCCGCCATGTCGCCGCTGATAACAGGATCCTCGGAATAATATTCGTAGGCCCGCCCGGCCAGCGGCGTGCGCCTTATGTTGATGCCGGGGCCCAAAACCAGATGAACCCCGAAATCCTGGCACTCGGCCGCCAGCGCAGCGCCCATGCGATAGGCAAGATCAATATCCCAGGAACAGCCGAGCAGATTGCCGTTGGGAAAGCACGTGGCTGGACGGGTGGCACCGAACATGCCGCCCGATCCGTCGCCCTGTTGCCCGACGAGATCGAGGAACGCCCGCAGACTGTCTTCGTCGTTGTCGCCGGCGTCGATCTGGGTGGTCGAGTAGCGCACCCCATAGGCCCCATCGGTCATGACGATCGAAGGAACATCGAGCCTGCTGATCGATGCCGTCTTCCACAGCCCACGCCCGCTCAGGAGTTCGACTTTTTCGGCCACCGTCATCTGATCGACAAGCGCTCGAATGTCGGCGTCGCTCGGCTGGAACATGATTGGTCTCCGGTACTGCGGATCAGGCGTGTGTCAACAGATTTTCTGAAGGAGTTCCATCAGCATCATCCGCTCGGCAAGCGTCAGCGTGCTCAGCGTTTCCTGCGAGATCTGCAGCGCGACCGAGAGGTTGCGGGCCACTGTCACCTCGCCTTCCGGCGTCAGCGTCAGCACCAGCCGACGCGCGTCGGTCGAGTCGGGGGCGGTGTGAACGAGGCCACGCTTCACCAGTCGATCGACAACGCCCTTGATGGTCGCCATATCCATGGCGGTCTCGCGGCCGAGATTGCCCTGCGAACAGGGCTGCAGGTCCTTCAGCCTGACGAGCGCCGCCCATTGGGTGGTAGTCAGCTTCTCCGCCATCAGGCTCGCAAAGATCGCCACGTGCCGCTGGTTGGCCTGGCGCAGATAGAAGCCGATCTGCTCGCCAAGCGCATACTGTGCCTGCTGGCCGGGCGCCTCGGTCGCTGCGGTCTTTTGTCGGCCGCCTTTGTCTTTGAACGGAACGTCCATAGGATCTCTCAAATCTGCCTGTTCGTCGTCGTGACCGGCAATGGCGCGGCCGAATTTACTCTCGCCATAATTTCAGAATGGCTTCTGTCGTTAGAATTTCAATCTGCTCCGAAAGCCTTGGCGCCAGGATCTCGATGACGCTGGCGTAGACGCAGACGTCGGTCTCGACGCCCGAGAAAATCAGCGTGTCCGTTGCCGATCCTTGCAAGCGCGCAGTAAACCTGGGCGAGCCAAAGACCGAGTAGGTCTTTTTGTCGACGATGGAGCCTGGAGCGGCGATCGCCGAAAGCGGCGCCACCAGATCCAGCATGGCGACATCGAGTTCATCCAGCGTCACCAATGACCACCGACGATAGTAGGTCTTCCAGCGACCCGTGGCATCTTCGGCACTTTGGGGTACCATGAAGCGAGCAAAGACAGTCTCAGCGGGCCGCGCTTTGCTCAGCGCCACCACATTGGGAAGGATGCCTTCGATCGCTGGCGTATACCACGCCGTTTGCTCGGCGAAGAGCCGCTGCATGTCGATGACGACATGCAGCGCATTCCTGGAGAGTGGCGCGGGTGCCATCATCAGTCGGCCACCGGGACGGTGTGTTCAGCGGCCCAGGTCAGGGTGATGGTGTCGCCATCGCTCAGGACCTTGCCATCGCGGTTCTGTGCAAACAGCTTCAGCGGCAGACCGTCTGCCGTCTCCAGCAGATAGGACAGCACGGGACCTGCGTAGATGACGGTGGTGATGCGCGCCGTCAGGCTGTTGCCATCCGTCGGACCCGATGCGATCGACATCTTCTCCGGGCGCACCGCGAGCGTGACGTTCGAGCCGCTTGATGGCAACGTGCCGGTGGTCTGAACTACCGTCCCATCGGCGAGACGCACGGCGCCGTTGTCCACCGTCCCGGTGAGGAAGTTGGAATCGCCGAGGAATTCGGCGGCAAAGCGCGTCAGCGGCCTCTCATAGACGGTTTCCGGCTCGCCGATCTGGACGATGCGGCCCTTGTCGAGGATCGCTACCTTATCGGACAGCGTCAGCGCCTCTTCCTGGTCGTGGGTGACGAAGATCGTCGTCAGGCCGCTTTCGCGCTGGATGCGCAGCAGTTCGACCTGCATTTCCTGGCGCAGGCGCCGATCGAGCGCCGACAGCGGCTCGTCGAGGAGCAGTACGCTCGGCTTGATGACCATGGCGCGGGCCAGCGCAACGCGCTGTTGCTGGCCCCCGGACAACTGCTTGGGCATGCGATCGGCAAAGCCAGGCAGATGCACCATTTCCAGCGCGCGGTCGACTTCCTTGCGGGCGGCGGCGCCCTTGATGCCCCGGCGTTCGAGACCGAAGGCGACGTTCTGGGCAATCGTCATATGCGGGAACAGCGCGTAGGACTGGAACATCATGCCGATGTTACGGCCCCAGACCGGAATGTCGGTGACATCATTGTTGCCGATCGTGACGACGCCCTGGTCGGGCTTGATAAAGCCCGCGATGATGCGCAGCAGCGTGGTCTTGCCGGAGCCGGATGGGCCGAGAAGGCTGGTGAAAGAGCCTTCAGGGAATTCGGTGGTGATATCGGACAGGACCGGCGTGCTGCCGTAGGTCTTGGCGACGGAATTGACTTTAACGTTTGTCACTTGTGTCTCCGGGCTTGGCGAAGCGCGCAAAAATCAGGATGATCGTCATCGAGCCGAGCAGAAGCACGGTGGAGATCGCGTTGATTTCAGGGGTGAAGCCCTTGCGGATCGAGGAGTAGATCTGCACCGGCAGGGTGGTGTATCCGGGCGTTGCGAGGAAGTAGGAAATCACGAACTGGTCGAGCGACACGGCGAAGGCGAAGAGCGCAGCGCCAAGGATGCTCGGATAAAGCAGCGGTAGCGTCACCGAGAAGAAGGCGTGAACCGGTGTCGAACCAAGGCTCATCGCGGCTTCTTCAAGGTCGGCGCGGATTGTCTTGAAGCCCGTGCCGACGACCAGAACAACGTAGGGGATGGCGAGTGCCACATGGCCGATCAACAGGGCATGCATGCCACGCCCGATACCGGTCCAATAAAAGAAGATCAGCATGGCCGTGCCGGTGATCAGCCAGGGAATGGCAATCGGCGGCAGCAGCATCAGTTGCAGGAGACTTCTGCCGCGAAAGGTCCGGCGCGACAGCGCAACGGACGCCATGGTACCCAAAGCCGTCGCCAGAACCGCGGTGATACTCGCGATCACCAGGCTGTTCAGGCCCGCCGTCAGAAGGATGCTGTTGTCCCAGAGCGCGTCGTACCACTGCAGCGAGAAATGGAATGGCAGTTCGTAAAGTGGCGAAGCGTTGAACCCCATCGCCATCATCACGAGAATGGGCGTGTAGAGGAAGATGAGGATGGCGATGAGATAGATTGGACCGAGCGTTTTCATGATCCCTTCCTCAAGCGACCGTTCCGCGGCGCAGGACACCGGAAAAGGTTGCGAAAATTGCGAGCACGACAGCCAGCAGCGTAAAGGACAACGATGCGCCCAAAGGCCAGTTGAAGGCCTGGGTGAACTGATCCTCGATCACCGTTCCCATGGTCACGCCGACACGACCGCCCAGAATGCGCGGTTCCATGAATGAACCGATGACCGGAATGAAGATCAAAACGGCGCCGGAGATCAGTCCGGGAGCCGAAAGCGGCATCAAAATCTTGAACAGGATGGTCCACCAGCGCGCGCCGAGGCTTGAAGCAGCCTCAATGATCGCGTCGTCGATGGCCACCAGAGCTATGTAGCAGGTCAGGATCATGTACGGCAGGTAGCCGTGAACAAGACCAACCACCACGGCATAGCGCGTGTAGAGAAAGCCGATGGAACCCGCGTCCGGAGCAATCATGTGCAGCAGACTGTCGAGAAAGCCGTTTTCGCGCAGCACCATGGTCCACGAAAAGACGCGCACAAGACCGTTGGTCCAGAATGGCAGGAGAATGAGGATCAACAACATCTCTCGCGTCTTGCCGAAGGTCGAGCGGACCAGTGCCACGGCCGCCAGGAAACCAAGCACCGCGCAGAACAGCGTCGTCCAGAAGCCGATCAGCAGCGACGTGATACCGATCCCGACCAGATAGGGTTGATCGATGAACGCGCGGTACTGCTTCAGCGTAAAGACGATCGGGGCCTTGCCCATCGGTGTCGCCGACATGAAGCTGAACACGAACATGGTCAGCAGCGGCAGAAAGACGGCAAGTGTCAGCCACCCATAGGTCGGCAGCAGCAGCGCCGTCGTCGAAACCCATGGCGGGAGTGGGCGCCGGCTGCGCGGACCCGAAGGTCCGCGCTCTGACGCTGATATCAGACGATCATTCTGCATAGAAGGCTTTCACTTCCTGCCAGATATTGTTGAAGGCTTCGCGCCGGTCGTCGGGAATGCCCGAGACAAAGGACGTGGTCTTCAAATATTCGGTCTTGTGTACCAGGCGGGTGAGATCGTCGGCAGGAAGTGCTGAAAGGGCTGCCGAATTTGAAGAAGCGGGGGCTCCAATCTTGGTTGCCCATTCGACATAGAATATCGGATCGATCATCCAGTTGACGAAGGCAAGAGCACCTTCTGGATTCGGAGCCGATGCCGGAACACCCAGACCATCGACCCAACCGACGCCGCCTTCCTTAGGCACTACGAACTGAACCGGAAGTTTAGAAACGCGCTTGGATCGCACCGAGCCGCCCGACCAGAACAGCGACAGGTCGAATTCCTTGGCGGCGAACGACTTGTTCCACTGATCTTCCGTCGACCACAGCAACTTGACGTTCGGCTTGATCGATTTCAGCGCGGCCGTAACAGCAGCCAGATCTTTGGGGTCGTTGATGTCCTGCCCGCTCATCAGCGCGCCAACGCCGACATTGATGATGGCGTCGTCGTCCATGGCAACACGGCCCTTATAGGCCGGGTCGGCGAGGACCGCGTAACTGTCGGGAACGGTCATGCCTTCACGGATGGCAAGCGAGGTCATGCCCCAGACCCACGGAACGGCATAACCCTTGCCATCCTTGCTGAAGTTCGGGTTGGCGCGCAGGGTCTCGTCGACTGTTGACGCGTTTGGAACCTTGCTGAAATCGATCGGCTGCAGCAGGTCTTCGGCAACCGCCTGGGCGCAACGCGCAGCGTTGAGGATAACAAGATCGTAGGCGCCCGGATTCGTGCGCATCTTGGTCAGCATTTCCGATTCCGAGCTGTAGTAGTCATGGACGACTGTGATGCCCGTCTTTTCGGTGAAAGCCTTCAGCGACCAGGCTTCGTCGGTGCCGTAGCCCTGCCAGTTGAGGACCGTGATGGATCCGGCCGAAAAGGCTTTGCGCGGCAAGGTGGAGATGCTGACGCCAGCTATCAGTGCTGCGGACATCAACTTCATTGTGTCGCGTCTGGTGAGTTCAGTCATTGTGGCACCCCTCTTGAAGATACACAGTTATGGACCATCATGACCCGCGGTCATCGACCTCAACGGATCGGCTAGCTTGAAAACAAACAACGTGCCAAAGCGCGCTTAATCATTTGTATGCATACTAAAAGCAGATGAGCATTGTCCGTGGAGCACTGACGTCTCGGCGAAATGAAGCGCGCGCTGCGACGCAGCGGCACACCACTTCTGTAAGAATAGTACATCACTTCACTGAGCGGCCGGCATGAATCTACGGATCTCCTGCAAGCTGTTCGTTCAACCCTCTGACTTTAGCATCAGTCTTTTATTTTATATGTACACAAACTATCTGTGAGGAATCGAGACCTGTCAAGCACTGCCTTGCTTTAGTGAGCGCTTGACGATGAAAAATAGACGTCGAGCCGGCGATCCTCCGCGTGTTCAGCAATCATGACGCGTATTCCGTCGCCGCCCGACACATAGTTGATGTCCTGCCCGTTGATACGGGCGGCAAGAACATCGCCCAATGCCAAGCCTGGCAACTCGATGAAACCTGCCTCGGAGACCGGAGCAATCGTGCAGGCCACCCGCCCGTTGGCGAAGACGATGCGCGACAGCGTAGTGTGCAGATCTGTCTTCAGTGCTGCGCGCCCGTTCAATGTCATCACCAGGGTTCCGGACTTGACGACCAGCTCGAGCGTTCCCGACGGCGAGACCATAGGTCCGAGCACCACATCCCGGCCGGCATGGCGCATCGTCCATCCGGTCCACGGATCGAAGTCAACAATCTCACTGGCAGCCATTAGCGGTAGCATGGCGGCCCAGATGTAGAATGGATCGGTATCACCTTGGTCCATCGCCTCGCCGGTGACGGCATTGTAGTTTTCGGAGGCGATACGATGCTCGCGCCAATTCTTCATGAACAGGTCGTAGCTCTGGCTTGCCAGCTTGCTCGCCGCCGCCACGAAGCCGTAGCGCCGCAGGCCGAGCCAGACCATATAGTTGACGTTCGGCCAGATGCGGCCGCGCCAGTAGACGTTGTCGGCGAAGGCCGGATCGTCTCGCGTTGCGTTCGGCAGCACGAAATCACCGCCGAAGGTCGTCTCGTCGCTCAGATGCTCGAGCAGACGCTCCGCCTGCGCCGGCGTCGCGGCGCCGCACAGCAGCGGGTAGAAGCTGGTCGGCGACAGCGAGCGCACGAAACCGCCGCGCCGCTGGCGATTGGCGAAGATGCCGCGGCTCTCGTCCCAGAGCGTCTGCGAGATCAGCGTCCGGTGACGCTCGGCCAAGGCGGCGAATTCGCGGGCATCGTCATGCTTGCCGAGCACGGCGGCCATTTTCGAAAGCATCTCGGCATCGAGAGCGGCCGCGCAGTTAAGGCCGAGATCGAAGGTCGACAGCGTCCGGGTGACGGGATCGTAGATCGCCTCGTCATGGGTCGCGGAATTGTCCATGCCGGTCTCGTTGCGCGCGGCAAAGGCCGTCCCCTTGTAGAGACCCTCGCCCACGTCGGAGGTGCCGCAGGACAAAAGGCCGAAACCGTCCGGATCGCGGTTGTCCTGCCACCAGCGCCGATTGCGCACCAGCGCCTCGTAACTTGCCTGGATCATCGATCGCTCGCCGGTCCGCTGGTAGAGCTGCCAGACGACCAGTGCGCCGAACGGCAGCTGGGTGCGATCGACCCAGGCATCGTTGGAGGTGACGATGCAGGCGATATTGCCCTGCGGGGTTGCGCCGGCCATCGCGGTCGCCATGTTCTCGCGCGCCAGATCGGCGTCGAACACGCCCGCAAGAAGGGCGGCGAAAATCTGGTCGTTGAACCAGACGGCGAATTTCCCGAGGTTCCAGATCCGGGTGACCGCCGTGTAGGAACGCGCGTTGGTTTCGTCCCAGATGGTATTCCAGGCGACGACGTCACGCATTGCGTCGAGCGCGCCCTCGAACACGCCGGTCTGCGCATCGGCAATCGCAGCTGGCGCGCCGGCGGCAAGGCATGCCTGCGCCTTGGCGATCGCCAGTTCGGCACTGTCGGCGACGCCTGCGGCATAGGTGCCCTGGCGCATCATCTCTAGATTGAAACGCAGGGCAATCAACGGCGCTTCGCTCCTGCGGGTGGCGGTATAGAAATAACCGTTTTCCTCGAAGTCGGCCCGCAGCGCGTCGATCGTCTCATGGCCGGTGACGTGCACCGGCGCCTCGGCGGTCGCAACCGCCACGAAGCGCGTTCCGACTTTCACCAGCGTGATGTTGCGGCCCGCGTCATGGACCACCACCTCGCCGCCATGTGAGGAGATTGCCAGCGTCAGCCAGAATCGCAGTCCCCACTCGGCCGATACCTTGCCGTTCCAGCTGCCGCGGATGGCGAAGGGGTCTGTCTTCGTCGTAGAAAAGGCGACCGTCGTGCCGCTGAGCTCGGTCTCCAGCTCGATCAGCGAGCCGTCGATGGTGTGACGGCCGAGGCGAACCATATCGCGTCGCGGCTCGATCGCGGAGGTCGTCTTGCTGCGGGTCGAATAGAGAACCGGTGTGATCCGCACGCCGAGCGGCAGGAAGACCATTTCGGCCGGCCGGTTGGACCAGCTGTTCCAGGCACGCATCAGGGGGATCGTCGAATGTTGTAGCATGGGTCTGTAACTTCCGGTCAGTTTGCCAGCTGGATGAGCTTCGGTGCGGCGGACAAGCCGCTCTTGTCGGCGGTGTCACCGAGATAAGGCGTGTTGATGTAGTAGCGATTTGCGGCCGTGTTGGCGACGCGCAGTTCCAGCGAATGGACGCCTGGAAGCAGCCGCCCCAGAGCAAAGAGGTAGGGGCGCCAGCCTCTTCGATCGATCTGCCGGCCATCGAGCAGCGCCGCGACCACCGTGTGGACCTCGGGCAATTCGAGGACCCACTCGGCCTCATCGCCGATTTCGAGCGCCAGCCGATAAATGCCGGTACCGGAGAAACCGGCAAAACCCTGCGTTTCCCACCCTGCAACCACCGAGATCGGCACGAATCCCGCGTCAGGGCCCGGCGCGAAGCTCCAGCCGTCGACAAGCGATATGGCACGAGCCGCGGCAAGCACCGGCTGGTGCTCGAGATGGCCTTCTTGCACGGTGGTCTTCTGCGTCGTCTCGCTCAGTCGAATGCATTGCACCTCCTGGGGCGCGAGCGCGACTGTGAGATGGCTGAAGGCGGTTGCCTTTCCCACGTCTCCCGTCGTCGCGGACCAGACCTCGCACGCGAAACCGTCGCCGAAGGAAATCTCACTGATGAGGTGCGATGCGCTATCGTTGAACAGCACGACCCGCCACCAACCAGCGGCCTCATACCCCACCCATTGCCAGGGCCTGCCCGCGGAATGACAGCCAAGATCTGGACCCGATGACCGAAGCGACTGCAACAGAGCGGTGAGGTCGCCTTTGCCGGGCATGCCTTCGAGATGGATCGACGTGCCGACGGCACACCCCTCGGCGCCATCGCAGACGGTGGAGAGCCGCTCGCCTGAAGACCAGACAGCACCACCCGCCGCCTTGAAGACGGCGAGCGTGTGCAAGGTCTTCGTCGTCTCGAGCACGGTGACGGACGGCAGAACGACAGCATCGAAAGCAAGGCCGGACGCGCGCAGGCGGCCGTTCTCGATCGTAGCGGTCGCCAAATCGGCCTCGCTGATGAACATGAAGTCGCAGCCTTCTGCTAAGAGCCCTTCGCACCAGGCGCCGATATGGGTTGCATGGCTGTGGCGCGGCCCCTCCGCGAAGGCGGTCTGAAGCGGATAAAGGATCGCAACCGGCGTGCGGGGCGTAGCCCCCTCGATGAAGGCGGAAATCCGTGCCGTCTCCTCGGCAAACAGATCGTGGTAGCTCCACCACGGCTCGAAATTGATGCCCGGCCCGAAATCGAAACGTGGATTGGAAAACGGTGTAGGGTCGTTGTCGCGGCCGTCCGTCTGGTAGACGCCGTGCCAGAGGAATTGCCGGGTCCCGAGGCAGTGAAGCCTGATGGCCTGCGCCCGCATCGTCTCCAGGGTTAGTTCCCATTGCCCGGCGGCACGCACGGGCGTTCGCTCGGCGCTGGCGTATGTTTCGACGACGCATCGGCTGCGACCATTCGAACGGGCAACGGAGTCGCCGAGCTTCGGCGCCAGCTGCGCCACGAAATTGTTGGAATCAACGGCCGTCTCGTGCCGGTAGGCATCGATGCCGAAGAAATCCACGGCAAGCGCTACCCTGGGGTCGATGCTGGTAAAACCGCCGTTCAGCGACCAGGAACTGACATGCGGCAGGATCTCGTGCCCGGTGAGGACGATCCTCCTGCCCTCGGCCCATCGGCGCAACGTGCCGGAGAAGGCCTCGTTCATCAGGGCCGAGTAGGCGGCGTAGAATTGGGCGCGCAGGCGCAGGGTTTCAGGCCCGACGTCACGCACCAGCGCCAGCAGGGCCCTGGCGAAGGTCTCTCCCGTGCCGCGCGACACGGCGTCCGGCAGGGTCGGCGCATAGAGCAGGCTGTTGCCGAGGTCACCGGAGATCTGGCTCCACTTGTAGAAACCCGCCGCCGGCTGGTCGTAGAACACGAAGCCGACGGGGTCTGGCACGAGATCGCCAAGCACCTCGACCAACGGGTCGAGCCCGACCTCGGTGAATCGTTCCGCTGCCTCCGGCAGGAGATAATTGATCAACCGTGAGGTCGTCGACCGGGCGCTGACGAACACCGTGAGCATCTGCCCCTCGGCGGGCACGCCGTCGAACACGTAGGTGCACGACGTTCGGTCGCTTTCGACGACGGATGTCCGCGCCGTGACGTCGACCACCTGATCGAGGCTGTCGATGCCGACCGAAGGATGCAGCAGCGCAGCCTCGACGGTCCATTCGCACCACTCGACGACGCTGCCCTCATACTGCCACGCGACGATATCGGGGCCCATTGTCCGGGTGAACGGCGGATGGATGCCGCTGATCTCGCCCCGCGCCTCTCCCGAGGATGACCAGAACAGGTGGCGCTCGCGCAGGTCGTCGCGGTCCACGACCGTCCGGCCGCCGGCGTGACCGCTGATCCAGTTGTAATCGTCGTAGATTCCGAGCTTCAGACCCAGCTTGCCGGCAATCCCAGCCGCAACACGATAGGCGTCCAGATAGGCCGGCGACAGGTAGTCATCGCGCGACATTGCGAGACGGGCCTGGATCAGGATCGTGCCGATCCCCTTCTGTTTGAAATCGGCGAGCTGCGCGTGGCAAACGTCCTCGGTCGGGATCGAATGCCAGAACCAGTAGGCCGACGGGCGAAACGCGGCTGTCGGGTTCTCGAACAAGTCGCGGCGGCCGATCTCCTGCCCGGTTCGGATCTGCTCCAACTCGTCTCTCCCTAGTGGTTTGCTGCCGTCACGCGTTG
Source organism: Rhizobium leguminosarum bv. trifolii WSM1325 (assembly GCA_000023185.1). Classification (NCBI taxonomy): domain Bacteria; kingdom Pseudomonadati; phylum Pseudomonadota; class Alphaproteobacteria; order Hyphomicrobiales; family Rhizobiaceae; genus Rhizobium; species Rhizobium leguminosarum. The sequence goes on from CP001626.1 coordinate 71,416, forward strand.
CATGGCTTTGGTCGTTTCCGTCCAGGCCGGCTTGTCGGGGGCGAAGCGCGCTCTCAGATAATCGGCGAGATCCTTGATCTGGCCGTCGTTCAGCGTCTGGCGGAAAGCCGGCATCGACATCACCTCCGGGGCTTGGCGGCCGGTCGTCTGCGCAAGGATTGCCGGCGCCTCGACACCGTTCAGGATTGCCTGGATGAGATTGTCAGGGGTCGCCGCATGAAGGTTGCTGTTGAGCGCCAGCGACGACAGGATCGTGTTTCCAGTGTGGCATGTGGCGCAGGCGCCACTAAACAGCCGCTCGCCCTTCGGCGAAATCCGCGCGGCGGAAGCCTTGGCCGCTTCACTCGCGGCAATGGCCGCCTCGCTCTGCGCCTTGCTATCGGCGGGGGCCTCGTTGAGGCTTGCGAGATATGTGGCCATAGCGCGGATATCGCTATCCGGAAGCGGCTGCATGACTTCGACGACATGCGCCATCGGGCCGGCGGCACTGCCGTGATCGCGCGAATGTCCGGTGCGCAGATAGTCATAGAAGGCGTCTGCCGTCCAGCCGACCGGGCCCTTGGCGAACGCATTCAGGGCCGGCGCCTCCCAGCCATCGGCAAAGCCGCCGGAAAGCCGGGCGCTGCCGCTCTTTTCCGCGCCGAGCACATTGCGCTCGGTGTGGCAGGCCGAACAGTGGCCCAAGGTCTCGACGAGATAGGCGCCCCTGTTCCACTGCGCATCGCGGGTCTCGACATATTTGAACGGCTGCGCCTTCAGGAACAGCGCGTTCCAGCCCGCCATCATCGCGCGGATGCTGTAGGGGAATTTGAGCTTCGTCTCAGGCGCCCTTTCGGCGACCGGCGCCTGCGTCATCATGTAGGCGTAGAGCGCCTGAAGATCGGCATCCTCGGCGCCCGCGAACGAGGTGTAGGGGTGCGCGGGATAGAGGTGATGGCCGTCGCGGCTGATGCCCTCGCGCATGGCACGTTCGAAGGCCGGGTAGGACCAGGCGCCGATGCCGCTTTGGGCATCGGGCGTGATGTTGGTGGCATAAACTGCGCCGAATGGCGTGTCGAAGCGCCGGCCACCGGCAAAGGGCGTTCCGTCGTTTCCGACATGGCAGACATTGCAGGCGCCGGCCGCCGCCGCCAGCCGGCCGCGCTCGATGGTGGCGGCGCTGTAGACATTGGCGTCCGGCTGCTGGATGGTGCCGATCGCCGGGCGCCATGGCGATGCCATGGTCACGATACCGGACAGAGCGGCGACGGCACCGATCACCGACAGGCCGACGTTCCACCACCTCCGCTTTTTCGCGACCGGGGTGGCCGGCCTTTCGCCCGTCTTGCCGTTCAGCGCGGCAAGGACCAGTTCCGGCGTCAGCGGCAGTTCGCGGAAACGAATGCCGGTGGCATCGTAGACGGCATTGGCGATGGCCGAGGCGCTGGGAACGGAGGCGGACTCTCCGACACCGAGCGGCGGCTCGTCCTGCCGCGGCACCATCAGCACGTCGATATCAGGTACCTCGGGGAAGGTGATCAGCGGATAGCCGCCCCATTCCTTCGACTGCACCGCGGTCGAGGAAAATTCGACCTTTTCCTTCAGCACCCGGCTGGTGGACTGAATGATGTTGCCGTGGATCTGGTGACGCACGCCGTCGGGATTGATCATCATTCCCGAGTCCTGCGCGCATGTCACCTTCGTAACCGCGATCTCGCCGGTCTTCTTGTTGACGGCGACATCGGCAACCCATGCCGCCCAGGCGGCGGCCTTGCCCGGAAACGGCCCGTGGACGTAGACGGCATAGGCAAATCCACGGCCGTAGAGCAGATCGCCTTCGCCGCTGAGCGTGCCCCATGTCGTATGCGGCACCCACTTCGCCCGTTCGGCCAGCGCGTTCACCAGGTCGACGGCGCGTGGGTCGTGGAGATAACGGAGCCGGTACTCGACCGGATCGACGCCGGCGGCGGCGGCCAGCTCGTCGACGTAGCATTCGTGGGCGAAGGTATTCGGCATCGCCGACACGCCACGGAACCAGGAGGCGCGTGCGATCGGCGGCATGTCGTGCACGGTTACGCGCAGGTTGCCGTAGGCATAGGGTGGGATGGCGGTACGATCGCCCATCTGCACGACGTCGGAAACGGGCGGCAGCTTGCCGGTGAGGATCAGGGGAAGGGTTGGCGCCAGATTGGAGGGATAGCGCGTTTCGAAATCATAGGCGGACGGACCGCCCTCCAGGTCGAGACCGCCGCGCACATCCATGATCTGGGCGGCGCCCTTCGGCTCCCAGGCATGTTCCTGTTCGCGCGTCAGCTGGACCCGGACGGGTGCCTTGACGGCCCGCGACAGCAGCGCCGCGTCGGCTGTTACGTCATCGGCGCAGTTGCGGCCGTAACAGCCGGCCGCCTCCAGCCGCTCGACCCTGATCTGCTCTTCCGGCAAGTCGAGCAGCAGCGCCAGATCGCGGCGCATGGGATAAGGGTTCTGGGTTCCCGACCAGACGGTCAGCCCGGCGTCATTGTAATCGGCCACCGCGCAGGACGGGCCGATCGAACCGTGCATCTGGTAAGGCCAGACATAGGTGCGGTTCATCGGCTGGGCGCTGCCGGCCAATGCCATGTCGACATTGCCGCGATCGGCAAGCTTGCGTGGCGTCGACGGATTGGCACGCAGCGCCTTCTCCGGCATGTTCAGATCCGGCCACTCGGGCGGCGCGCGCCACACGACCTTCAGGCTCCCGGACGCCTCGATGGCGATTTCCTCGCGGGTCGCGACAACACCGACGAAATCACCGATGGCGACGACGCCGACCAGCCCGTCGATATGCGCGACCGAGGTCTCGTCGATCGAGATCAAGCTGTTTCCGACATGCTCGCCGTGATCGAATCCGGCATATGGCGGGCGAATAACGCGGCCGTGCAGCATGCCAGGCACGCGCACATCGTGGACATAGGTCCAGCGCCCGGTTGCCTTCTCGGGAATATCGACGCGCGGGCGCGACGAGCCAACCAGTTTATAGTCCGACGCCGGCTTCAGCGCCGCATTACTGTCGATCGACAGCCTGACATGGCTGCCGACGACAACATCGCCGAAGTTCAGCTGCCAGTTCTCGCCGCCGTCGGCACGGATGATGCCGTCCTCCAGCCGCAGCCGCTCAATCGGCACGCCGACCTTCTCGGCGGCCTTGACGAGCAGATGGTGGCGGGCGGTGGCGGCGGCCTGGCGCAGCGGTATCGCGGTGATCTGGATGGTTTCGCTGGCAATGGTCGCGCCCTGATTGGGCGCGGCGGTCGTCGTGCCGAGCACCATGTCCACCTGTTCGAACGGCACGCTGAGCTCTTCGGCGACGATTTGCGCCAGCGAGGTGCGGATGCCTGTCCCGAGATCGACGTGGCCGTTGAACGCTGTCACCCGGCTATCGGCCCCTACAGCGATATAAAGCTCGGCGGCGTCGCCCATCGACGCGTCATTGACAATGAGAAGCGTGCTCGCGGCTGCCATGTAGGCGGACTTGGGTGCTTCGCGGTGGTTCATCGCGAAGCCTCCGTCATGTCGTCGGTCATCGCGTCGACTGGCCGGCCGGCTTTGGTAAGGGTTACGGCGCGCCGCACAGCGGCCAGTATCTCAACATGCGTTCCGCACCGGCAGAGATGGTGCCGCAGAGCATCGCGAATATCGCTCTCGTCGGGATCCGTATTTCGCTGAAGCAGTCCAACCGTGGCGATGATCATGCCGTTAAGGCAATAACCGCATTGCGCCGCCGCCTCTTCGATGAAAGCCTGCTGTACCGGGTGCAGAAGCCCATCCACGGCCAGCCCCTCGAGCGTGATCACGCGTCGTTTGCCGATCGCGCCAAGCGGCACAGTACAAGACCGCACCGGACGGCCGTCAACCAGAACCGCGCAGGCGCCGCATTCGCCCAGGCCACAGCCATATTTCGGTCCATTCAGGCACAGGTCGTTACGCAAGATGTAAAGAAGCGGTGTTTCCGGTTTCGCGCTAACGCGCCAAAGAGCGTCGTTGACATTCAGTGAAACGGAAACGGGAGGCTTCACGGGAACTCCTCCAGCATCGCGCAAATAGCCAGGCCTTTTGCTACTGGACGGATCGCTATACGGCGGGCGCCTTGGCGGCGCGTGCGCATCATAACGATGCGACTGTCACCGACATCACGCATCTACTGCCCCTCATTTTTATATAAATAGCGTATACGCTTCATATGGAGAGCTGGCAAGTCGAATTTCGTTGTTGCAAACGTCGAAAAACGCGTTACGCTGGGGTATCCATCTAAACCAGTCGGCCACGAATGCTTGTCTCGCTGTTGCATTTTAAAGCGTATACGCTATAAGTAAGCCAATTCGCCTATCGCCAGAGCGATACGTTGAAAAACGGAAAAAAGGGGTCGCCATGTCCACGGGAAATGAGAAAATCGCGATCATCGGTGCCGGCCTCGGCGGCGCGGCAGCGGGGGCGCTGCTCCAGCATGCCGGCTTCAACGTCCAGATCTTTGAACAGGCCCCGAGCTTTTCCCGCCTCGGCGCCGGTATCCACATGGGACCGAATGTCCTGAAGATCTTCCAGCGCATCGGCATGGACCAGAAGCTGATCGATATCAGCAGCACGCCGGCCTTTTGGTTCAGCCGGGATGGCCTGACGGGAGACTATCTCTCCCGCATTCCGCTCGAAGGTTATGGCGCGACCTATTGTACCGTCCATCGCGGCGATCTCTCTGCCTTGCAGATGGACACCATGACTCCCGGCACCGTCCAGTTCAACAAGCGATTGACCCGCCTCGAAGACAATGGCTCGGATGTCTACCTCGAATTCCAGGACGGCACCTCGGCGCGCGCCTCGATCGTGATCGGTGCCGACGGCATCAACTCGCGCGTTCGCGAAACATTGCTGGGCGCCGAAAAGCCGAACTATAGCGGCTGGGTCGGTCATCGCGCGATGATCTCGGCGGAAAAGCTGAAAAAGTTCGACCTGACCTTCGAGGATTGCGTCAAGTGGTGGGGGCCGGATCGCCACATGATGGTCTACTACACCACCAGCCGCCGCGACGAATATTACTACGTGACCGGCGTCCCGCACCCCGCCTGGGAATTCGACGGCGCTTTCGTGCAGAGCAGCCGCGAAGAAATGTCGGAAGCCTTTGCCGGATACCATCCGGTCATCCAGGCGCTGATCGAAGCCACCGACGACGTCACCAAGTGGCCGCTGTTCAACCGTAACCCGCTACCGCTCTGGAGCCAGGGCCGCATGGTCCTGCTCGGCGATGCCTGCCACCCGATGAAGCCGCATATGGCTCAGGGTGCCGCCATGGCGATCGAGGATGCGGCCATGCTGGCGCGATGCCTGGAGGAAACCGGATCGCAGGATTACGCGACCGCCTTCCGCCTCTATGAGGCCAGCCGACGCGATCGCGCGACGCAGGTTCAGACCGTGTCCAACGCCAATACGTTCCTGCAGACGCAGGAAGATCCTTCATGGGTCTACGGCTACGACGTCTATGCCGAGGCTATCCTCGACAAGAGCGTCGCATGAGCGCGGCCCTTCTCTACGGCGCGAATGTCTCTGCCAACGGCATTCGCCAGCATTACCTCCGCTATGGCGGCAAGGGTCGGCCGGTCATCCTCATTCCCGGCATCACCAGCCCGGCGATCACCTGGGGCTTCGTTGCCGAACGCCTTGCCGAACGCCATGACGTCTACGTTCTCGATGTCCGGGGACGCGGCCTGTCCTCGACCGGTCCGGATCTCGACTACGGTCTCGATGCCATGGCCGCCGACGTCATCGGCTTTGCCCAGGCGCTCGGTGCTGGCGCTCCTGCACTGCTTGGCCATTCGATGGGTGCGCGCATCGCCATGCGGGCGGCAAATACCGGCGGCGAGTTCTCCCGCCTCGCCCTTATCGATCCCCCCGTCTCCGGGCCGGGCCGCCGGCCTTATCCGAGCAAGCTGCCCTGGTATGTCGATAGCATTCGCCTCGCGCTGGCAGGCATCGATGCCGAGGGCATGAAGGCGTTTTGCCCGACATGGACGGAAAGCCAGCTGCAGTTGCGTGCTGAATGGCTGCACACCTGCTTCGAGCCTGCCATCGTCACCGCCTTCGAGGACTTCCACAAGGACGACATCTTCCCGGATTTCGCCACGCTGAAGCAGCCGTCGATGCTGATGGTCGCGGGACGTGGCGGCGTGATTGCGCCGGAAGATGAAGCGGAAATCCGTGGGCTCAACCCCGCTATCGAGATCAGCCGTGTCCCGAATGCCGGCCACATGATCCCTTGGGACGATCTCGACGGCTTCTTCGATGCGCTTGGAGATTTCCTCTCCCGATAAACGCCAATGGCGGGTCTTTGGCCCGCCATTTTTATTGCCGCAGCGAGAGCGCCCAATGTGCGCCCGCTCACTCATCAAAGGAGCCGTCCGTGCAGAAACCCTATCGTATCGGCCAGATCGTGCCGAGTTCCAACACAACGATGGAGACGGAAATTCCGGCGATGCTGATGGCTCGCCAGTTGATCCGCCCGGAGCGCTTCACCTTCCATTCCAGCCGCATGCGCATGAAGAAGGTGGTCAAGGAAGAACTGGCCGCCATGGACGCCGAATCCGATCGGTGCGCCATCGAACTGTCCGATGCCCGCGTCGACGTGCTGGGATATGCCTGCCTCGTCGCCATCATGGCGATGGGCCTCGGCTACCATCGCCAGTCGGAAAAGCGCCTGACCGGCCGCACGCAGGAAAACGACACGAACATCCCGGTCGTCACCAGCGCCGGCGCGCTGATCGAGGGCCTGAAGGTGATGAAGGCGAAGAAGATCGCCGTCGTCGCGCCCTATATGAAGCCGCTGACCGAACTCGTTGTGAACTATATTCGCGAGGAAGGCTTCGAAGTGATGGATTGGCGGGCGCTTGAAATTCCCGACAATCTGGATGTTGCCCGCCACGATCCGGAAAACTTGCCGGCCATCGTCCAGACGCTCGATCTTTCCGATGTCGATGTCATCGTGCTTTCGGCCTGCGTGCAGATGCCGTCGCTGCCCGTCATCGCCAAGGTCGAGGCCATGACCGGCAAACCTGTGCTCACCGCTGCCGTGGCTACCACCTATTGCATGCTGAAATCACTGGGACTGGAAGCCGTCGTGCCGGGTGCCGGCGCGCTCCTGTCCGGCGCTTATTGAACCTGAAGTTTTTGTCGTTTCCGGCCGCATTGCGGCGGAGGGAAACAAGGAGTGCCCGATGCAGAGTGCTGAAACCAACTATCAGGGCGTTTGGGGCAACCGCATCGGTTTCGGCCAGCGGCCGGCTCTTCTGGTGATCGACTTCCTCAAGGCTTACACGGTGGAAGGCGCGCCGCTCTATGCGCCGGGTGTCGTCGATGCCGTCGCACAAACACCGGCACTTCTGGCTGCGGCGCGCACCGCAGGCATTCCCCTCATCCACACCCGCATTCTCTATCTCGCCGAGAACTGCGCCGATGGCGGCATGTGGGTGAAGAAGGCTCCGGTCATGAAGGCCATGGTCGAGGGCAACGTGCTGGCCGAATTCTGCGATGGCGTCGAGCCGGAAAAGGGCGAGCTGGTCATCGTCAAGCAATATGCCAGCGCCTTTTTCGGCACCAGCCTCGCCTCTCTACTTCACACGCAAGGTATCGATACCGTCGTTCTTGCCGGATGCTCGACAAGCGGCTGCATTCGCGCAAGTGCGGTGGATGCCGTCCAGCACGGGTTCCGGACCATCGTCGTGCGCGATTGCGTCGGCGACCGGCACCCCGATCCGCACAATGCCAACCTCTTCGATATCGACAGCAAGTATGGCGATGTCGTTTCGAGGGAGGATGCCATTGCCGAAATCGCCAAGATCAAGTCCGACTGTCCGTAACTTTGCAAAAACAGCCAAGCCTTCACGTAAGATAGGGGAACGAGCATGGATCAATTCAGCTTCACCGAAATCTGCCTGCATCAGTTGAAGATGTCGGGCGTCCACGAGGGCGAAAAACTCATCGTCCTGACCCAGGGCAACGAGCGCCTCGATTATGCCGACGCCTTCATGGCGGCGGGCATGCGTCTTGGGGCCAAGATGTATCACATGCGTTTACCGCCGGTGCCACCGGCGGGTGCATGGGCCGTCGGCCAGACAGGCCTAGCGGCCATGCCTGACGCGGTCGAGGCCCTGAAGGCCGCCGACATGCTGATCGATTGCATCTTCCTGCTCTTCAGCCCGGAACAGATGGCGATCCAGGCGGCCGGAACGCGCATCCTGACCGCCGTCGAACCGCCGGAAATTCTTGCCCGCATGTTGCCGACAAAGGAACTGCGCGAGCGCGTCGAATTTGCAGGAGACCTGCTGTCCAAGGCGAAGGTGATGCGGATCACCTCGGACCATGGCACGGATGTCACCTACAAGCTCAACACCTATCCGGCCGTCACGGAATATGCGTGCACGGACGAACCGGGCCGCTGGGATCATTGGCCATCCGGCTTTGTCTTCACCGGTGGTGACGATGACGGCGTCGACGGTACGATCGTCGTTGCTCCGGGCGATATTCTGCTGCCGCAGAACATCTACGTGCGCGATCCGATCTACTACACCATTGAAAACGGTTGGATCACCGACATTCGCGGTGGCCTCGACGCCGAGCTAGTCAAATCCTACATGGACGGTTTCAACGATCCGCGTGGCATGGGCATGAGCCATGTCGGCTGGGGTCTTAATCAAAACGCCAAGTGGCATCGCATGGTGCCCGGCGAATTTCCGGGCGGCATGGGCATGGAGGCCCGCTCGTTCTACGGCAATGTCATGTTCTCGACCGGCCCGAACAATGAATTGGGCGGCCCGAACGACACGGCCTGCCATCTCGATATCCCGATGCGCAATTGCTCGCTCTTTCTCGACGATGAGCCGATGGTCCTGAACGGCGATATCGCCGTCAAGGAAATGAAGCACACCGTCAAATCGTAATCGCAACCAACCTTCTTGGCGTGAAAACACGCCAAGCAGCCCGAGCCTCGTATGCCTTGACCGGTGAAACATGCTGTGGTGTTTCCTGCATGGACGCACTAGACGCCGCAACCGATGGACCCGCTAACATGACTGTCAAAGACATCGAACGCCCACGTGAAGCCGCGGTGTCTGAAACCGCCTATGATGTTACCGAGCAGGTGGGTCACTTGCTGCGCAAAGCCTATCAGCGGCATCTCTCGATCTTCCAGGCCAACGCCAGTGACCCAGACCTGACATCCGTCCAGTTCGTCACGCTCTGCGCGCTACACGATCTCGGACCGAGCTCTCAGGTCGAATTGGTGAAGGCCACGTCGGTCGATCAGGCGACCATCCGCGGGATCGTCGAGCGTCTGAAAGCACGTGGATTGATCGATCTGTCCAAAGACAAAGCCGACGCCCGCAAGGTTGTGATTTCTCTCCTGCCGAAGGGTGAGGCGCTGCTTCAGGACATGTATCCTCGCGCCTATCTCATCAGCGAGAAAACCATCTCTCCCCTCAATCCGGCCGAGAGAATTGCGCTGCTGTATCTTCTTCGCAAAATCGCGGACGATGAGGTTGGAGAGCGGTGACGAGATTGGCGCCCTGCCATGATGGCGTGTCGTGGAATATCGACCTCATGACCGGCATCGTCGTGGTTGACCTTCTTCGCAACTTTGATCTGGGGTACGGCGGCGGCCTTCAGTCACTGGGCTGCGCACGCGCCGCATCCCGGCCGATTTCGCCGTGATCAGAGGGATAAACAGCGCGGAATGAAGTCTTCCAAATGTAGTTAAGAATTTTCTAACATGAATTGCATGTCGCTCAGCTCCGCCGGGGAACAAGCGGAGGCGGGCGGCGTTCACCCGGCACACAAGGAGATTGCGATGGCTCGATATCTCGGCTCTGCCCATGGACGCCCGCTACCACCTACGCCCGATATTGCAACGCGCATCCGCACCAACCCGCGCGTCAAGGCGATCCTCTGGTCTATTATCATCTGCATGACGGTGCTGGTCGTCATAGCCCTGTTCTCATCCCATGTGCTCTGAGCACCATTCGCATCGCAGTGGCGTCGCGAGTGGCGACCGTTATCGGGTCGAGCCCGATGGCGGCTCTTGGACAGTTATGGACACCCTGACAGGACTTCCGGCCGCCACGAACGGCAAGGATCTGGTGCAACTTCGAAAGCGGGACGCAGATGAAATCGCCGAGGAGCTGAACGGTTGCGAGCGTCGCGGGACTGCCAGTCCCTTGCTCTAAGAGACCGCGATCAGATTGCCGCGAGCTATTGTTGTCGGTCGAGCACATTTCGTCGTACCGTCAACCTACTCATTTTCAGCATTGGTGCCACGATCCCGTCATGGATGCCAAGCGCCCACCGAATGATGAAGACTGCCGTGAGTGCCAATAATGCCCAATTCGATCTCGCGCCGCTCTTCGGAGCGGGATGATGCTGGCCTTGGTAGTAGGTGTCTCTTAGTGATCTGCCCATCCCTTTGACCACGGGGGCGAGTCCGGTGTCCACAAATCAGGGGGGTGGGGTTTTAAAGTGTGGAATCGAGAAGCTTTGGTTAGCGCGTTGGTCAGTAAATCGACAACATTGTCGCGGGGCGAGAAGTGCCCCTGTTCACGTCGCCAACGCCTGCTGCCTCCGCCGCAGCCTGGGCCATAGGATCAACCAGCTCACCAAAGCAAGGTTGACGCAGTTCCAAAGGAAGCCATGCAGGAAAGCCAGGCGGTAAGAGCCGGTGGCGTCGAAAATATAACCAGCGGCCAAGCCCCCACAAGCCATGCCAAGTACGGTCGCCATTAACACCAGGCTGATGCGGATACCCGCCTCACGTGGCGGCAGATATTTCCGAATGATCACGGCATACATCGGAACTATACCACCCTGAAATAGCCCGAACAGGCCGGAGATCACATAGAGCGACGACTTGCTGTTGAAATACAGATATAGCAGCAGCGCTGCCGCCTGCATCGAGGAACCGAGGATCAACATCGGCCCTGCACCGATCCGATCGGCGACCGCCCCGGACGCCAAGCGGCTGACGACACCCAGTCCAAGCATCAAGGCGATGATCTGCGTGCCCACCGCCACACCGTAGCCGAGATCCCCGCAATATGCGACGATATGGACCTGCGGCATTGACATTGCCATGCAGCACGCAAAGCCCGCGACGACAAGGACGACCTGCAACGCGTTCGGGCTTAGGCCGAGTTCGTTGCGTGCTGCTTCGGTTACCGCCTCGGCCTGGACATAGGTTACGGTCTGTAGACGCCGCTTCAACAGCAGACCGATGGGCACCATTACCAGTGGGATGAAAATGCCGATTCCGACATGGGTTGCACGCCAGCCCTGGGTCGTCTGGAAATGCTCGATAGCCATCGGCCAAACCGCCCCGGAAAGATAGCTGCCCGAGGCCGCAAAGGCGACTGCGAGCGCCCGGTGCCTGCTAAACCAAAGAGAAAGGTCGGATATCAACGGCGCGAAGCCGGCAGCTGATCCAAGGCCGATTACCAGCGAGAAGGCTGCGAACTGCCAAATATTGGTGGTAAGGGCAGCCAGGATGTAGCCAACGCAAAGCAGGAACGCGCCGATCAGCACTGGCACGACGATGCCGACCCGATCGGCCAGACGCCCCATTACAACCCCGCCAAAGGCAAAGCCAAGCATCGTGCAGGTATAGGGAAGCGAGGCACCGCCGCGCACCGTGTCGAACTCGACTTGCAGGGTTGGAAGAAGCACCACGACGGACCAATTGCCGACGCAGGCAGCGGTGCCGAGGATCAACGTGAGTACCAGCCGCCACCAGGCATACCCAGAGTCGACGTCGCCAGAATCGGACCCACCTGTCGCAGTCATCCGCTTTTCAAACATGGCCACGGCGAGAACTCCTCAGGGTCCTATTATGAACTGAACGCTCTCGACCAATGCCAAGTGCATTCGTCTCGTATGACGAGCTTCGGTGCGTTGAATACCTGATTGACGAGCCCATCCTCAAGCCCCCGCCATCAAATCGCGCCGCAATCTTCGCAATCTCCGGCGGCGAGGCATCGAGCCGCTTGAGCTCCGCGTCGAGCAGTATCGGGCTATACGGTTCAGCATTAAAAAGAGGCGCTGCAAGCTCGCCAGTTCCGTCTGGCTGAGGCCGAGATCGAAGGTCATTAAGGAATTCGGCTAGGAAGGTCAAATCTCGCCTCAAGGATACGATGTAAAAGGCCTTGTTCCACGCGTCCGCCAACCGAGAGCCCGCCCTGGCGAGTTACTCGTCCGCAATCACCTCGGATCGAGGGGCGCATTGATCGATGATGTCCCCTCGGCACTGCCATCGACGAATTATTGCGGGTGAGTCGGACTTCGGTCCGATGGTAGAAAGCAATCTCTCTGCTAATTTCCGTTCCGCTGAGACTGCAAAACTCAGCACGAAAAGGGTGTCTGCCCCTGATCCGGAGCACCCTTTTCAAACTCGCTTTCGGCAGTCCCCATTAGCCCTCGGCGCCGATGGTTCGCGGGCGGCCAACCTCCCAGTTGATTAGGATAGGTAATCTGCGAGTGAGTTCCAACGACGGCTGCCGAAACCCGGATCGTGTCTCGCGAGTCCTGCTCGAGGTCGTGACCTGGCTTGCTGCGGCTATACACTGACAAGAGCCGCTCCAACAGGCATGCGAACACTATATACCGACGCGCATCGAACCCAAACTTAGTCTCCACGGTCACGAGTATGGGCAAGGTTCGGACGGATCGCTTCTTGCACGGTAACACGATTTCATGATCCAGGCTTGCTTATGACATGATTTCGAGCGCCATTGATTTTCCGACACGCCGGCTTTCTGCCACGCGTTCAATCGCCAGTCAGGAACACACATGAACGTACTGAAAGCCGGCGTCGCAAGCGAGACACATCACCCGGCAATCCCGACGTGGACGTGGCTCTCCCCGCTCTTGGCATCCCTGCTTCTCGCCGTGAAGTTTCTCCACTTCGTTCCCTCCGACGGTCCGGTGGTCCTTGTTCTTGCCGGTATCCTGCTTGCCGCCGCCGTCTTTAGCGCAGTTCACCACGCGGAAGTCCTCGCGCTTAAGCTCGGCGAGCCATTTGGTTCGATCCTGTTGGCAATCGCTGTCACGGTCATCGAAGTCGCATTGATCGTCTCGATTATGGTGTCCGGGGCTGAAGGCAGCGGCTCCGTCGCGCGGGATACCGTGTTCGCTGCCGTGATGATCGTGCTTAATGGCGTCGTCGGGCTTTGTCTGATCATGGGAGGAAGCCGGCACTTCGAGCAGTCGTTCCAGCTTAAGGGTGCGTCCTCCGCCCTAGCGGTGCTCGGCACCCTCGCCGCCTTGGCGTTGATCCTCCCAAATCACACGCTGACAGTTCTCGGCCCGTCTTATTCTCCACTCCAGGCGATGTTCATCGGCATCGTTTCTCTGATGCTCTGGGGCGTCTTCGTCTTCGTGCAAACGGTCAAGCATCGCGCCTACTTCTTGGATGCCCCCGCTGAAGATGTGATCGATGAGGACATGACGGAGGGCTACCACCCGAAGCCTTCAGACCGGGAAGCCCAGGCATGCCTGGGTCTGTTGCTGGTTTCGCTCGTCGCCGTCGTTCTTCTGGCGAAGACCTTGTCGCCTTCTCTCGATGCGGCCATCGATCTTGCCGGACTGCCGCACACCTTTGTCGGCGTGGTCATCGCCGCGATCGTGCTTTTGCCGGAAGGGATTGCCGCAGCGAAATCCGCCCTCAAGAACCAGCTTCAGAACAGCATCAACTTAGCTCTCGGATCGGCCATCGCGAGTATCGGGTTGACCATACCCTCTGTCGCGGTGGTCTCGCTTGTTCTTGACCAGCAACTGGCCCTGGGCATCTCGGCCGCGAACACGACGCTGCTAGTGCTTACCTTGTTCGTGAGCACCCTGACCCTGGGAACCGGCCGCACGACGGTGCTACAAGGGGCGATCCATCTGGTGATATTTGCCGTGTTCTTGCTGGTTTCGGCGATCCCCTAGGGCTGCTTCGCGAGCTTTGCTGCGCTATCAGGGTCCGGACGGCGGCGTCGAGGGCCGGTTCCTTTCATGGGACAGGAGGAAATCGGGCGGGTACCGCCTTGGCAAACCGCACCCGCGCGTCCCGTACGGCGCGGCGCCGATGCTGCGCCCACAATATCGTCAAAGCTGTCCCCGCCAACTGTAACAATGATGACCGCCACCCTTATGCCTACCGCGCCACATGATCTGAATGTAGATGAGGCGTAACGCATTGAAACCATGGTTAACAGCCCGTTAACCAGAAGCTATATCTCAGATTACTTCCACCACCTCATTGCCTTTTCTTCAGTGTCGTCGGGATCCGACGACGATCATTGACGATCGGCGGGGTGACTATTTGCCGAAAAACCTATCCTGGAGCTCGAAGGAGCGATTGAATTCCAAGGCTTGCGGACGCTTGATGGACTTGCGCTGAGAGCCAGGGAATGCCACCGCCTGATGAGACCAATGACCGCTGAACGATAAGAACGAGCACAGAGAAAACAACCGCTTTCATCCCTAAAGCCTATTCGATCGCGAGGCGGGCCGCGAGAGTGGAAGAAATCGCTCCGCCACAGTGGACCTCACCCGGGCAGGCACAAAACGGGTACCCGCCTCCCCTCCCCTCAGCTCGCATAGCGCCGCACTCCACCATTCGCCCGCGCGAGCGCCATCAGCATAGGGCCGATTGCAAACTCGCCTCTTTCGGTCCTTCGGGTCAGATCTCTGAGATAACCGCCGGGCGAGTTGATGTGTCCTCCCCTTTCCAGGATGCAGGCGATCACGGTGGCGGCGTTTTCCGGCCCCATGCCCGAGCAGGCTTCCTCATAGGCTGAGGGACTGACGCCGAGCATCGAGCGCACGACGACGGCCGCCGACATCAGGTCTCGCCAATTACCGATGCTTCCGCCGGGCCCATAGTCGAGAATACTGGGGCAGGCTTGAAGGACGAGGCCGAGCGGGAAGGATTTCAGGCCTGGTCCGGCGCCCGGATCGGCCGCGCCTCCAGCCCTGTTGCTCATCCGGCCGGAAGGCTTTTGCTGTTTCAATCTTCGTTCGTCCGAGGGCCCGGCGTTCGGGTCGTTATCGGCCGCTGCCCTTTCGCCCTGCTTCGTTTCGAAGCTTGGTTCAAGTTCATAATTGGAGTCGGGATTTGAATTCTGTTTGTGATGCTCAATTTGAGACTCATTGGCGTCTATTTTTTGTGTTTTTATCCGTCTTTCCAGCATGTTGACGACCTCTGCACGCAGCAGCCCCATCTCGTCGAGCAGCGGTGCCAGGTCTTCGGCGGTCGCCACGCGTGGAATTCGGGTAAGAAGCGTGCGAAACATCGCCGAAATGCCTTCCCAATCGCCGGAAATCTCTTCGTCGAGCGCTGTCGTGATCAATTTGGAAATGTCGCGCCGGCACAGCGTCAGGCGTTCCCTGGTCACCCGTAACAGCTCCCGGTCGGCAACCGCCTGAGCAGCCAGACTTTCGATTTCGACAGCACGCGCCAGAAGCGGTGCGACGCTGAAGCCGAAGGCATCGCCGATGGCCCCTGCCCTGTCGCGGCGCGCATAGCGCTTTCCATTCGGGCTGTCCTTGCGCAGGATCAGGCCGGCCTCGACCAGGACGGCAAGATGCCGCCTGAGGGTTGCCGGCGTCATGCCGCGGGCGCGCAACGAAAGCTGCGAATTCGACGGGAAGACGATCAGTCCCTTTTCCTCGGAGATTTCGTCGTCAGGGTAGAATGTCAGAAGAGCGTCGAGCACCGTCAGCGCCCGATCGGTGACGCCGAGCGCCGGCCGTGCTTCGCAGATCGCCCTGAACAGCTTCCATTTGCTGCGTTTCATTCCCGGCTCGATGGTCTCGGCCAGGTGCTGGCTTGCCAGCATGCCAAGCGACATCGGCCGCCGCCCAAAGGGCGTCGTCACATATCCACTCTCCATTTGCCTTCACCTCAGTTTAGGCAAAAGAAATCTGCTCACCAAAAAGCGGCGCCAAGACTCTTGACTGTGATTCGTGGAAATGCGATTCTCGATCTGCTAGGAATACGAGGAAGGCTTCCACGACCGCGTCGTTGGGGCCTTTTTCTTTTGCGGTCTACTCTCCTTGCTGAATGTTTCGGCCTCGATAAGCCTTGTAGAGATCCGTCAGGCTTTCGGAGAGGAAATCTCCAAACCCGACCGCATCCTTGGCCTTCAAAGCAAGTGTAAAAGTTCGTCCATCGCTCCGCAGGTCGGCGGCAACGGACTTATCGTCGGCAATCCATTTGCTCGCACGAACCTGTTTCGATGGAGCTGACCTGCCTGATGCCTTGATATGCGTCAGCAGGACGTTAAACCGATCGTCGCCTGTCTTCGCGTTGAATTCTTCGGTTCCGAGGAAGGCACGTGCCCTCTCCAGATTCGACGGCCGCTCCAGCAGGGTCTTCAGCTCATACCAGCGATCACGTCCAATGCCCTTGGCTGCTCCGACCGCATCCAGCAATTCGCGAGGCATGCTCGCCACCGCCAGCATCTTCGATAGGGTCGCCCTGTCCACCGAGAGTGCCGAGAGAACAATTGCGTTGTCACCATCGAAGTGAAGCCGGGCGATCTCACTCGCGAACATCGCCTTCTCAAAAAATGACAGATTGGCGCGCGCCGAATTCTCTTGCCCCTGCGCGACGAGATGATCGCTATCTTTCAGGTCTTTGACGACTGCACGGACGTTTCTTCCGAGCGCCCTTGCCGCTCGAAGACGTCGGTGCCCGAACACCACCATATAGCGCTCGGAATCCTTGGGGTGAGGCCGCACCAGGATCGGGCTGGCCTGCCCCCGCTCCCGAATTGCCGAAAGCAATTCGTTGAACTCCTGTTCGTCCTCCTCAATGCGATCGCGCACGAACGATGCATCGACCAGATCCGGGTTCAGTTCGATGACAGTCTCGCCCTCCAGCAGCTTGTCTGCACGGGCCGCCATCTCATCGATGGAATTCAGGATCGACTTAGAAGCGCCCCGGATGGTGTAATCAAGCACTGCCCGGTTGCTGTCGGTCGGCGTGTCGCTCATCACATTGGCGAATGGGTTTTTCCGAGCCATATCGCTATCCTCGAAGCCACGTTATCGGGTTGTTTCGACTGCAGAATCTTGCTGTTTTGACGGCGGTCAACATCATTAGAGCCTCCCCCAAGCCCTATGGATCAATCCTTGGATCTCGAAATTGACGGCATCCATGCATTCGATCGCGCGGTCATAGGTTTCTCGCGTGAAATTTGAGCGATCGAGCTCGTAGAGGGTGCGTTTCGTCAAGCCGGCATCGGAGATCGCCGTTGTCTTCACCATTGGGCTCTTGAGGATTTCCTCGGCAAACATCGATTGCATGAAGCCCAGCATCTGCACCTGCGGAACATCCGTTGGCTCAAATCTGGTGATCAGGTAACGGAGCCAGTCCATACGCACATTGGCGCCAGCCTTTTTGATTGTCTTGGTGATATTGCCGAGCATGAGCAGGAATTGCGACATCGACATCAGGTCCAACATTTGCGGATGGACTGTAATCAAGACGGAGGTCGCGGCAGTGAGCGCGGTTAAGGTGAGATATCCCAGTTGCGGAGGGCAATCGACCACCACGACGTCGTAGCGGCTGTCAACCTCCTCGAGCGACTTGCCGAGACGCGTGAAGAAGCGCTTCCCATCCGTGCCAGCCTGCATCGCAAGGGGCGTGTCGTATTCATACTCCTGCAATTCCAGATTCGCCGGGACAATATCGAGGCCAGGGAAATTGGTCGGCAGAATGACGTCGGCAATCGACTTGCGCTCGTCATCATAGCGTATCGCATCGTAGAGCGAGGGATTTCGATCAAGCTCCGGCTGGAAACCGTGCAGAGCCGAGAGCGACGCCTGTGGGTCAAGATCGATGGCAAGCACGCGGTGTCCGGTAAGCGCCAAGTGCTGGGCAAGGTGAGCCGTGGTGGTCGTCTTGCCAGAGCCTCCCTTAAAGTTGACGACTGCAATGACCTGCAATTTATCGCCCGGCTTGCGGTGAGGAACATATTTCTTAGCTTCGGACTTGCCCGTCCTGTCCAGAAAAAATCGCAGCTCCAACATCTGTTCGGCAGTGTAGTATCTGCGATTTCCCGACGTTGTGATCGGCTTCGGGCCCTTGCCGTCGAGATAGAGGCGCTTCAAATTGCTCGGGGTGACGCCAAGATAGTGCGCGACCTCCGCGAGCGAAAACTGGCGCAAGTTCTTTTTCGCGTTCGGGGGAAAGTTCTCCAGACGCAGTTGATCGAGCTTGCGCGAGATTTCCGCACCTTGCATCAGGATCTTGTCGTCAAACTCAAACGACGGTAGCGGGCTAAACGCGTTCATTGTGCCTTGGACCATTCTGTCGATAAAATCACCAAAACCGGAGATATGTCGTCATTATCTCCGATTCTCTGAGTCTCACAAGGGAAATAGCGTTAACAGGAAGTCAACGCACAGCAGAACTGCAGGTCATAGCGATTCTCTCTTAAAGGGAAGGTCGTGATCTCCTTATTCACAGATCATGTTGACTGCCGTCAAAACGGTGGATTTTGATAACAAACGCAATAGCTTAAGAGTTCAATCCCTTGAGGTCCCTGTTGGCGGTGTCCAAATTCGTGTCGCGACGGCAATTTTGGAGAGGACGCCGACAACCGCCCGATCGCCTGGCGCCAAGTCAGAGACCAGGCGAATCGGGAGGGCTCGCATACCTTCTCGCAAGCGGAAGAACTTAGTCCATCTGAAGCACCATAACCGCGTCTGGCCGTACTGATGGACATCGACCACACCGCGGAAAGGAATGGCGACGGGTTGCTTGAGAAGCGGCGAGGCGAGCGTCCGACATCTATTATGGTGGTTTCTTCGGCTCGCGCTCGAAGGGCTGGGCGGATGGACTGGGCAAGCACGCGATCAATCCACAGCAACGGTTTGCCTATGCGACGGGAAAGAACGCCTCCGATATCGCGCTGGTGATCGATGCGATGGACCTGTTGCACAATGCCCCTTTTTGACGGTTCTGCCCGATCTCGTCGGAGATCGATTTCACCCGACTGCCCGCCCGGGTCCGAGAGAAGGGCGTCGATGTTTTCACCTGCAACGAGCAGAAGACCGGCCGAAAGGCCCGCCTGGCCTGCCAGCGGTTCATCTACACCGAGAACGTTCTTCCCCGGGCGAAACCATAGACGAGCAGAGCCCAGCGCCTGCCGACAAGCCGGGAGCGGCCGAGGCGGAAGGTGGAGCAGGGCAGGAGAGCGATGCGCCTGTCAACCGTGTCAGGCGCATGCGGTCCGAGCACCTCAAAGATCCGTCCGGCGGAGTTTAGCTTCAACCGACCGCCATGCCCGTGCTTGGGATCTTCTTGGCGCTTGATCGGATCCCAAAGGTGATGAGCCACGAATTTTGGGGAGCAACGGTTCCGGCACCTGGCAGGGGAGGGGAGGGGGAGAGCGCTTGGAAAAAGGGGCACCAGGCTTCGAGGTAGGCGGGATCGGCGGCGAGTGCCTTTAATTGGCCGGCGAGATGCTTGTGCCTTGCGACCTGCGCCGGATGTGCCGAGCTCAATCTGTTTGGAAGGCCGTGTTCGTCGTAGAGGTCCGTCATGGACGGAGGTCGGCCTAGACGGCGCCATGCGCCGGTCGGGGCCCGGGATCCCCGATCGTGTCGATCGGATGGCGGTTCTTCCGCTGCCCTAGTTCGATGCCGTAACCCTCAAGCGCTTGCTCAGGGAGCTTTTCAACCAGCCTATTGGTGCGCCGTGGGGCGAATGGGCCAGTTCCTTGGCCCTGGCGCAGAGGACGGAGAGCCGTTCGGAGATCGATTTGCGCTCAGCGCTACAGGTCGAAGATTTACATCTGAGCCTAAAGGTGGCTCATTGCCGATGCTTGCCTATGGGTGGAAGAAGTAATAAGCCATATCGCTTCTAGTTAACGCGGGATTTACCATACTTTCAATGTGTTATGATGTTGATAAGTAACCAAACGAGGCTGTGGCGCCCGATTTCCGACGCCGGCGCGGCATTACCGATCCGCGGCATTCGCTGGTTCGCATCGTCGAGACCGAGAGCTTGAAGGAAGTTCGTGCGATTCCAGTCGAAGGCAAGCCCTTTACGATCGTTGCTGTAGGCGGCTCCGGCGCCTCGCATTGACGCGATGGCCTTGGTCCCGAAGCATTTGTTAGCTCCGGGCCGAGCTCGCTCCATGGGGAGATGGCGATGCAGTACCCTCGCTGACGACCTGATGCTCGCAAAAGCCAGAGCCTGGTGCTCTCGATTCACGCCGGAAACAAAAGTTCAACGACGGTTCCCTTGCCCGGCAGCGAGGCAATGCGAGCGTCTCCACCGCTTTGGCGTACGAAGCCATAGACCACTGCAAGGCCAAGACCCGCGCCTCCTTCCGCGTCGCGCGTGGTGAAATAGGGCTCGAACGCCTTGTCGACGGCCTCCGGCGACATACCGATGCCGTCATCCGTCACGCTGACGCTGACGCCAGCCTCGCTGCGGGAGCAACGAATAAGGATTGTTCCACCCGCTGGCATGGCCGCAGCGGCGTTGAGACAAAGATTGAGGATCGATTGCTCGAAGAGCGCCGTGTCGATGAAGACGATAGGCAGGTCGTCGGCAATTTCGAAGGCAAGCCGGCAATTTTCGCCGATCGCGATTTCCAGCACGTCGGCCATGCCGCGCAGCACGGCGCCAATCTCCACCGCGCCGGGATGGATCGGCTGCTGGCTGCCGATGGAAAGCATGCTCCCGGCCAGCGACCTGCCACGGTCGGCAGCTTTACGGATGCGGGCGAGGTGCCGTTTTTGCCGGTCATTGAAGCCGGTTTCGCGCTCCAGCAGGCCGAGGCTACCGGTGATGATGCCGATCATGTTGCCTACTTCGTGGCTCACCTGGTGGGTCATGCGCATGATGCCGTCGAGGCGTTGGATCTTTGCTGCCTCCGCCTCCTGCCGGTCTATGTCGGTAATATCGCGCGCCAGCAGCACGATTCCGCCATCGGGCTGGCGCGACAGCGACACTTCCGTCACCCGCCCCACGTCGGAGCGGTGGCGCAGCACCGACCGGTCGGAGAGCAGACCGGCATCGTTTTCGGCCGGCAGGAGGGTCGGCTCGATCTCCGTTAGCGGCGCCACGAAACTGCGGAGCGGCAGTTTCCTGGCCGAACCAGACCAGCCGACCAGCTCGATGACACGCCGGTTCATGGTGATCGGCCGGCCGCGCGGATCAAACAACGCGATGCCCTCGTTCATGCTGCGGAAGGTGGAGCGGATGGTGCGTGCGGCGGCTTCCGCCGTGCGCCGCAGCTGCGTCACGCGCTCGACGCTCTCCCGGAACGCGCGGAAGGCTTCGAGCAGACGCACGAGCTCGGTTTCCGTGCCGTCATAGCGCGGCGTATCAACATCCTTGCGACCTTCTGCCAGCGCGTTCATGCCGTTCGAAAGGGAGACGATGCCGCGTGAGACGCGCATGACCGATCGGATCGAGACGATGGCCATTGCCAGCACCAGCAGCGAGGCGACGGCGACGATGACGAGGATGCGGCTCAAGGCATCGGAGGTCGAGATGAGGTCGTCACTGAGGCTGCGGGCGACGGCCTCGCTTTGGGTTTCAGTCGCATGCGACAGATCGCGCGAGACGTTGTGCAGGCGCGAGACGGCGGCGCGGATGGCGAACATTTCGAGGAGATACCGCGTCTGTGCCTCGAAGACCCGTTCGTAAGGCGCAAGCTCGGCGGCGGCAATCCGGGTGTCCGGCGCGGCACGTTCGAGGCGCGGGGCGGTTTCCGACACGTAGCGCCGCCGCAGTTCGCCGAGCTGAAAGAGGCTGTCCGAGTTGGAGGCGGATTGCACGATGGCGTTCAACCGACTGCGGAAACCGGCGTCTGCAATGCCGCTGCCGGTCGCGATCTCACCGAGCGCTGCTGCAGCCTCCGCCTTGTGCTGCTGGGCCGATTCTGCGTCGCCCGCAAGGGTGGTCGTTTGCGTGCGGATCGTTTCCAGCAGCTCGATGATGCGGCTACTCGCAAAACCCTGCACGGCAGCCCCGTCGTTTTCAGGTTGCATGGCGCGCAAAAGCGCGTCGACCTGCACGACGACCGAGCGGCTTTCGCTGGAGACCCGGTAGGGTGAGGTCGCATTCATCAGGAAGGGCGCACTGGAGACGAGATCGGAAACCTGCCGCGAGACCAGCGAGGCCTTGGCGAGACTTGAAAACGCCTGCAGGCCATAGGCGGCCATCTCTTGGCGCGCCCGCTGCAGGCCATAGACGGCAATGGTCGAAAGGCTGAAGACGAGCACGCAGATGAAGGCGATGGCGAAGGGCAGGCGAAAGGCGATGGAGGAGAGGAAGGGGCGGCTGATCACGGTGCGATCTCGCCATCGTCTGTGTCGAGAACATAGCCCTTGCCGCGGCGCGTCTTGATATGGCGCGGCAGGTCCGGATTGCGCTCGATCTTGCGACGCAGACGCAGCACGAGCACGTCGACATTGCGGTCGATATAGCGCTCGCTTTCCGCGCCCAATCGATCGAGGATATGCGCGCGGCTAACGGGTGTGTTGGGCGTTTCGGCGAGGATTTCGAGCAGCGCGAATTCGGCGCTCGTGAGCGACTTGGCAGGGTCGGTGCGGCAGATGGCGCGGCGGCCCTTGAGATCCACCGACCATTCGCCGAGCTTCAGGGATGTCGGTTCATGCTCCCGCTCGCTTTCCCGGTCCGGCTTCAGCGAGGGGATCGTCCGGCGCAGCACGGCCTTGATACGGGCAGTCAATTCGATAGGCTCGAAGGGTTTGACGACATAGTCGTCTGCCGCGGTTTCGAGACCGAGCACCCGGTCCACGGCGCTGCCGGCAGCCGTCACCATGACAATGCCGATATTGGCCTGCGCACGCAGGCGCTGCGCGAAGGTGCGGCCGGAGGTGCCGGGCAGGTTATGGTCGACGAGCACGAGATGCACGGTTTCGCGCGAAAGCACGATCGTGGCCTCTTCCGCGGACGGCGCGGTGAGCGCTGTCCATCCTTCCGCCTCAACGAGGTCGGAGATAAGCTCCGCCATGTCCGGATCGTCCTCGACGATCAGAATGGTTATCCTCTCATTCAACACATGCACGTCCTCCCGCGCCTATTATAGGCAGAGCCGCCACGATCTTCAAAGCGAGCTCTTGTTATGCGATTTGTCACATTTGTAACCTTTGTCATGTTTTCGACGATGAAGCCGCTCCCGCTGTAAGAACCGTAACCATTCTTCGATTGCGCAGCGAAACAGATGTGACATCCTGACTGCGGAGATTGGGACGCACCGTCCAATGGGAGGAAATTGTGAAAGGCATCACCGCTTTCAGCGCGGTAGCAGCTTTGTGGCTGGCAAGCGCCAGCACCGGCATGGCAGCCCCGTCGCTCACCGTTCTGTGCGGTGTGGACGAGATGTGGTGTGCCGCGATGAAGACGGCCTATGAGGCAAAGACCGGGCTCGAAATTTCGGTGACGCGCAAGAGCACCGGCGATATCCTCAATCAGATCCGCGCGGAGAAAGCGGCGCCTACCGTCGATGTCTGGTGGGGCGGCACCGGCGATACCCATCTGCAGGCCGGTTCTGAAAATCTTCTCGAACCGTATCAGCCTGCCCATGAGCGCGACATGCTGCCGTGGGCGCAGAACTTCTTTGCCATGTCCGGCGGCCGCTCGGCCGGCATTTATGCGGGGGCGCTCGGCTTTGCCTACAATGCCGACCTGCTGCGCGAGCTGAAGCTGCCCGCGCCGACCTGCTGGAAGGACCTCACGGACGTCGCCTATCGCGGCCGCATCCAGAGCGGCAATCCGAATTCGTCCGGCACCGCCTTCACGACGCTTGCGACGTTGGTGCAGCTCTTCGGCGAGGACGAGGCTTTCCGTTATCTCGCTGCGCTCAACCGCAATATCGAGCGTTACACCCCCTCGGGGGCTGCGCCCGTCAAGGCGGCGGCGCGCGGAGAAACGCTCATCGGCATTTCCTTCATGCATGACGCCGTCACGCAGAAGCAAGTCGGCTTTCCCCTCGTCATCGTCGCGCCCTGCGAGGGCACCGGATACGAGATCGGCGCCGTGAGCATCGTCAAAGGCGCACGAAATATCGAGGAAGCAAAGCGCTTCGTCGATTTCGCGCTGAGCCCGGAAGGGCAGGGTACAGGCGCGGCGTCGGGCCAAAACCAAGTGCCATCCAACGCGAAATCCAGCCTGCCGCTTGCAGCCCCGGATATCTCGATGATCAAGATGGTGGACTATGACTTTGCCACCTTCGGCTCGCCGGGTGAACGAAGTCGACTGCTCCGCAGGTTCGATGCGGAAATCGCCGTGACAAACTGATCAAGGTCTTTCGACAAACCACAATCCGAAAACATGCACACGCCGCCGCGGGCAGGCCGATGGCCGCGCTGTGTCTTGTTCGTGCGAGAATTAACCCAGGCAACAGGAGGATGCCCCAATGAAAATGAAGACCCTTTCCCTCATGCTCTTCGCCGGCACGGCGCTCGGTGCGCTACCGGCGCAGGCGGCCGGCGAACTCAACCTCATCTGCTCGGCGGACGTCGTGATCTGCGAGCAGATGAAGGGCGATTTCGAGAAGTCGCATAGCGACATCAAGGTGAACATGGTTCGCCTCTCGTCGGGCGAGACCTATGCCAAGGTGCGCGCCGAGTCTCGTAACCCGAAGACCGACATCTGGTGGGCTGGCACAGGCGATCCGCATCTCCAGGCGGCATCGGAAAATTTGACGCTGGAATACAAGTCGTCGAAACTCGACGAACTCAACGACTGGGCGAAGAAGCAGGCAGAAAGCTCCGGTTACAAGACCGTCGGCGTTTATGCCGGCGCGCTCGGCTGGGGCTACAACACGGAAATCTTCAAGACCAAGGGCTACAAGGAGCCAGTCTGCTGGGCCGACCTTTTGGCACCGGAACTGAAGGGTGAAATTCAAATCGCGAACCCGAATTCTTCCGGCACCGCTTACACGGCGCTCGCCTCTCTCGTGCAGATCATGGGCGAGGACCAGGCTTTCGACTACCTGAAGAAGCTGAACGGCAACATATCGCAATATACCAAGTCCGGATCGGCACCCGTCAAGGCCGCAGCACGCGGCGAGACGGCGCTCGGCATCGTCTTCGTGCACGATGCGGTGGCGCAGACGGCTGAAGGCTTCCCGGTCAAGTCGATCACGCCTTGCGAAGGTACCGGCTACGAGATCGGCTCCATGTCGATCATCAAGGGCGCCCGCAACCTCGAAAATGCGAAGGTCTGGTACGACTGGGCGCTGACGGCGGAAGTCCAGTCGCGCATGAAGGATGCCAAGTCTTTCCAGCTGCCTTCCAACAAGAGCGCCGTAATCCCGAAGGAGGCGCCGCGCTTCGAGGACATCAAGCTGATCGACTACGACTTCAAGACCTATGGCGACCCAGCAAAGCGCAAGGCACTGCTGGAACGCTGGGATCGGGAAATCGGCGCCGCCGCCAACTGATGCCCTGACCGGCGGCGCCCGTCTCCCCGGGCGCCGCCTCCTCACACTCAAAGACAGCGAGGTCAGCCATGAGACATGGCAATCGTAGGCTGGACATCGTCCTTGTCCTCGGCGCGGTCGCATTGACCCTATTGCCCTGGTATCGGATCGAGAACGGCTTCTTCGGACTCGGTTGGCTGGCCGCTTTCCCCCTTTCTCCGGAGGCCGCCCCCGGTATCGTGCAGATTTTCGCGCATGGCCGGCTGTGGCTTGCCGGTGCGCTCGTGCTCTTTCTTCTGGCGATCGTGGCCCGCGGCATGGCAGACCCGATGCGCCGCGGCGCCGCGCTCGCCTGGACCGGCGCGATCGGTGTTCTCTTCCTGTCGCTCCAGGGCCTCGCCATCGGCTTGTCCGGCTGGACCTGGACGGTGAGCGAAACGCTCTTCGGCACACTCTCGAACGGCCAGGCTTCCATGGGGGCGGGTGCGGTGCTCTCTGCTATCACCTTCATGCTGCTCTTCGCCTTCGGCCTTGCCGAGCGCGGTGTCATGAAGGGCGACGCCTTTGTCGTCAGCGCGATTGCGCTGCTCGTCTTCCTCGTCGCAGTCTTCGTCTTCTACCCGATCGGCAGCATGTTCGTCGGCTCGGTGCAGGATTTCGATGGGTCTTTCAATGCGGATAACTTCATCCGCAACGTGCAGGATCCAAGCATCTGGAGCCTCAATTGCCTGATCGGCGCCGGTCGCTGCGGCGTCGCCTGGCGTACGCTCTGGCTCGCCATCATGAGCGGCCTCGGCTCGACCCTGCTCGGCCTCGCCTTCGCGCTCGTCGCCACCCGCACGCGCTTTCCCTTCAAGAAGGGCCTTCGGCTGCTGACGATCCTGCCGATCATCACTCCACCCTTCGTCATCGGTCTGGCGCTCACCCTGCTCTTCGGTCGCGCCGGTGTCGTCACGCAGGGGCTGTCGCAACTGTTCGGCTTCGAGCCCGGGCGCTGGCTCTACGGCCTCACCGGCATCTGGATCGCGCAGGTGCTGTCCTTCACGCCGATCTCCTTCCTCGTGCTGATCGGGGTCGTCGAGGGCGTCAGCCCGTCGATGGAGGAGGCGTCCACGACGCTGCGCGCCGACCGTTGGCGCACGTTCTGGCGGGTCTCGCTGCCGCTGATGAAGCCCGGTCTCGCCAACGCCTTCCTCATCGGCTTCATCGAAAGCATGGCCGACTTCGGCAATCCGCTGGTGCTCGGCGGCAGCAATGGCGTGCTCTCGACGGAAATCTTCTTTGCCGTGGTCGGGTCGCAGAACGATCCGTCGCGCGCCGCCGTGCTCGCCACGGTGCTGTTGCTCTTCACGCTCTCCGCCTTCCTCGCCCAGCGCGTCTGGCTGTCGGGCAAGAACTACGCCACCGTCACCGGCAAGGGCGATAGCGGATCGCATATTGCTCTGCCGCGCGGGCTGTCGATCGGCGTTCACGCCGTCGTCATCCCGTGGATTCTCTTCACGCTCGTCATCTACGGCATGATCCTGATCGGCGGTTTCGTGAAGACCTGGGGTCTCGACAACTCGTTGACGCTCGACCACTACGCCAAGGCCTTCTCGATCAGCTTCGAAAATGGGATTGCCTGGACGGGCGTCGCCTGGAACTCGTTCTGGACAACGATAGAAATCGCGTTGGTGTCTGCCCCGCTGACCGCCGCCGTCGGCCTGCTGACGGCTTATATTATCGTGCGTCAAAAATTCGTCGGCAAGAATGCCTTCGAGTTCGCCCTGATGATGAGCTTTGCCATTCCAGGCACAGTCATCGGCGTCAGCTACATCATGGCCTTCAATCTGCCGCCCTTGGAAATGACCGGCTCGGCCCTCATCTTGATCGCCTGCTTCGTCTTCCGCAACATGCCGGTCGGCGTGCGCGGCGGCATCGCGGCGATGAGCCAGCTCGACAAGAGCCTGGATGAGGCCTCCCTGACGCTCCGGGCCAACAGCTTCCGTACGATCCGCAAGGTCATCCTGCCGCTCTTACGCCCGGCCATCACCGCCGCGCTCGTCTATTCCTTCGTGCGCGCGATCACCTCCATCAGCGCCGTCATCTTCCTCGTCAGCGCCGAGTACAACATGGCGACCTCCTACATCGTCGGCCTCGTCGAGAACGGGGAATACGGTGTGGCCATCGCCTATTCCACCATGCTGATCGTCGTGATGATCACCGTCATCGCCGGCTTCCAGCTCATCGTCGGCGAACGGCGCCTGCGCCGTGAAAACCGCGTCGCCGGCCTCGCCACATCCGCTTCCTCTCGCCAGGAGAAAATCGCATGATCAACCCCAAAGCCGGTTCCGTCGTCTTCCAGAACGTGCGCAAAACGTTTGGAGCCTTCACCGCCATTCCGGACCTCTCGCTCACCATCGAGCGCGGCACGCTCGTCACCCTGCTTGGCCCTTCCGGCTGCGGCAAGACGACGACGCTGCGCATGCTTGCAGGCCTCGAACATCCTTCGGCCGGAAAAGTCCTGATCGGCGGCAAGGACGTCACCATGCTGCCGGCCAATGAGCGCGATGTTTCGATGGTCTTCCAGTCCTATGCGCTCTTTCCGCACATGAATGCGCGCGACAACGTCGCCTATGGCCTGGAATCCTCCGGCTTCAACCGCAAGGAAGCGCGCGAGAAGGCAGAGGAGGGGCTGGCGCTGGTCGGCCTTGCCGGCATGGGCCATCGCCTGCCCGCCGAACTCTCCGGCGGCCAGCAGCAGCGCGTCGCCGTCGCCCGCGCGCTGGTGCTGGAGCCGCAGGTGCTGCTGCTCGACGAGCCGCTTTCCAACCTCGATGCGCGCCTGCGCCGCAAGGTACGCACAGATATCCGCGAACTCCAGCAGCGTCTCGGCTTCACCGCCGTCTATGTCACGCACGATCAGGACGAGGCGCTTGCCGTGTCCGACCGCATCATTATCATGAAGGATGGCGAAGTTGCCCAGTCCGGCGCCCCGCGCGACCTCTATGAATCGCCGGCTTCCGCCTTCATCGCTGATTTCATGGGAGAGGCGAATGTCATCCCATGCGAGGTGGTTGGCATCGATGGCGCAGATGCTGACATCCGCATTGGCGGTTTCAAACATCGTGTGCCGGCGGGTAGGGCGACGCCGGGCGCGGCGAGCCTTGCCGTTCGTCCCGGCGCGATCGCGCTCTCCGAGGGAGGGGGGCACGGGCTTGCCGGCCGCATCCTCCATTCGGCCTATCTCGGAGATCATGTCGAGTACGAGGTCGAAACCGACGTCGGCACGCTCTTCATCGTCGACCACGCCGTCGACCGTATCCTACCGGTCGCCTCCGACGCCACGCTCGGCTTCCGAAGTCGCGGCATCGCCCTTATCAGCACGTGAGAGCCTCTGACACGAGGCCCTGGGCCGAGCCGCGTTCGATGCCCGTCGACCAGGACGATTACGCCTGAATGGAGCCTCGCGTCAAACCGATGTTCGCCCGCCGGAAGGATGAGGTATGATTGATATTCTATCGCTGGAAAATGATTTCGAGGCCGTGATTTTTGATTGCGACGGCACACTTGTTCACACGCCCCCTGTCTATGCGGACGCATGGGCGGCCGGCTTTGCCCTTTCCGGCAAACCGATGAGTGAGGCTTGGTATTTGATGCGGGCCGGAATGTCTGAAGTGGTTCTTATGGACGCCTTTGAGCGAGAATTCGACGTTGTGCTCGATCGCGCATCCGTCATCGCCACCATGCGATCGCACTTTCTCCAGAATGTCCACAATGTGCGCGAAGTTCGCGCGGTTGCTGCAACCGTTCGCCGGTTGGCCGGCTTGCGTCCCATGGCTGTTGCATCCGGCGGTTCGCGAGAAATTGTCACAGCGACCCTACAAGGAACGGGCCTGCGGGAGTATTTCGACCAGGTGGTCACGATCGATGACGTGCCAAATCCAAAGCCGGCGCCGGACCTGTTTCTGCAGGCGGCCGCTTTGTTGGGAATAGAACCAGCCCGGTGTGTCGTGTTTGAAGATAGCGAACAAGGTCTTGAAGCAGCTCGACGGGCGGGTATGAGCGCCATTGATGTGACCCGACTTGATCTCCATGAGCAGCAACAGCTTGCAGATGAATGCCTGAGCATTCGGTCGGTGCAGGCGCATTAATCCTGCGGCAGGTTTTGTCCTAAAGAACCGCCGGGGCCGGCTCTTGCACGCAATTGCAATTTGTGCACAGTCCGGGCAAAGGGAGTTGCCGGTGGTCATGAAGGATTTTGTCAGCGCGCAGGAGGTTGCTGAGAAAGCGGGCGTTTCGCGCTCGGCGGTATCGCGTGCCTTTACCCCGGGTGCCAGTGTATCGGCGAAGACGCGCAGACGCGTGATGGATGCGGCCGAGGCGCTTGGCTACCACGTCAATCATCTGGCCCGGGGGCTGATGACGAATGAAAGCGGCATCGTTTGTCTTATCGTGTCGGAACTCGGAACGCCCTTTCGCTCATCTCTGATCCGGGCGATCACGCAGCAGCTTCAGAATAGTGGAAAGATTGCCATGCTCATTAACACCGACCGTTCCGACGGCAGTGTGGATCGGGCGCTGCGCCAGGCAATTCACTACCGGGCCGATGCGTCGATCATCCTATCCGGACTGCCGGACAAGTCGATCACACAGCTCTGCCTGAGGAATGGTCAACGCCTTGTCCTCATCAACCGTGATGACGACCAGCCGGGGCCGCTGCGCATCAACATCGACGACCAGGAGGCCGCTAGCCGCATCCTCACCGCCTTCATGCGTGCAGGCTGCCAACAACTGGCATTCGCCAATTCCGAGGTCGGAACACCGAGCCTGATGGCGCGCGAGCGCGGTTTCGTTGCGGCGGCTGCGGCCCTCGGCATCGAGGTTGCGGTCGAGCGTCATGGCTCGACTGGCTACGAGGCTGGAAAGGTGGTTGCCCAGAGGCTGCTGACGCGCACGAATCGGCCCGACGCGATCTTCTGCGCCAACGATCTGCTCGCCTGCGGCGTCATGGATGCCGCGCGCCATCAGTTCAAGATCTCTGTTCCTGACCAGCTTTGCATTGCAGGTTTCGACGATATCGAGCAGGCGTCGTGGTCTTCCTACGATCTGACGACCTTCGCACAGCCGGTTGAGATGGTGGCGCGCGAAGCGGTCGCGTTTCTAGCTGCTCCTACCCTTCCGGAAGATGCCGGTGAGGTTAGGTCTCTGAAACTTCATGCCGAACTGGTCTGGCGCGGCTCGATCCGCGGCGGGTGACATATTCCCCCGTCAAACCCTCGCGCGAGTAACCTGGAAAGGCTTCATATCCGTCCTCGGGAAACACATGAAGAACGACGATAAACGCCAGAAAAACAAAGCCGCGGGTTTGCTGCACCAACTTGCGCTCGTGCCCGAGACCTTGTTCAAGGGAGCCTTTCTGCAGCAATATGGCGCGGTCTGCTTTCGCTATCTCGGCGACGAGGACAAGGTCGAGATCCTGTTGGTCACGTCGCGTCAAAGTCGTCGATGGGTCATCCCCAAGGGCTGGCCGATGAGGAGAAAGAAGCCATTCGAAACGGCTGCCACTGAAGCCTGGGAGGAAGCTGGTGTTCAAGGGAGCGTGCGCAAGAAGCCGATTGGCCGATACACCTATCTCAAGGAACTTGGTCCTGACGTGGTTTCGCCATGCATGGTCGACCTGTTTCAGATCGAGGTCGAACGCCTGACGGACGACTTCAAGGAGCGTGGCGAGCGGGTTCTCGTCTGGGTCTCTCCCGATGAGGCAGCCCGGCGCGTGCGTGAACTTGAACTCAAATCGCTCCTCGTGTCGTTTCGACCACATCGACCGAGAGTAAAGATAAAAAATAGGTAGTGAGGGCCGTCCTCGGGCCTTCTGACTGTTCAGACATCCATTTTCCCAGCACGAAGCAGGCGCCGACATTCAAACAGTCTTTCGAAACAGATAGAGCTTGGCTTCATATATTTGGCCCGGCATATCCAGCCATGAACAGGAACCGATACGGCCATGGATCCATCTTCAATCATGAAAACGTCAGAGCAAGGCGCGGGACCGGACATCATCACAGTCGATTCGCGGGAGGTCTATGCCAACCGGTGGATGACGGTCCGCGAGGACAAGATCCTGCGCCGTGACGGGTCGCCCGGGCTCTACGGCTATGTCGACAAACCCGACTTCGTGATGATCCTGCCCTTCGACCGGGGTCTCGTTCACCTCGTTCAACAATTCCGATATCCGATCAAGTCGCGCCAATGGGAATTTCCTCAGGGAAGCTGGGAGGAGAAACCGGACGCCGATCCCGGCGAACTCGCCCGCGGCGAATTGCAGGAGGAAACCGGGTTGATTGCGGGCTCATTGATCAGGATCGGCACTATCTACCCACTTTATGGAACGGTGACCCAGAGATGCCATGTCTTCTTCGCGACGGATCTCACGCCAGGGGATAACAAGCTCGAGCATGAAGAACAGGACCTCGTTCGCGCCACCGTTTCGGTTGATGAGCTGCAACGGATGATCCTCGACGGCGATCTCCAGGATGCGGGCACGATTGCCGCTTTCGGGCTTGCCAGGCTGCGGAAGCTTCTGTGACAGCCTCGTCACGATATGTGACGAGGGGAGAACTTTTGCACGTAATCCGCGCAGGCTATGCATGTGCTTCTAAAGATCGCGAGCGGGTATGAAACGGATTGTATTATTCTCGGGCGGCAGCGCCTGTCGATCGATCAATGTGGCGCTGGGCCAACGTGGAGCCGATGTCACCCGCGTCGTGCCTGCTTGGGATAGCGGCGGCAGCTCGAAAGTTATTCGCGAGCGGCTCTCCATCCTCTCAGTGGGAGACATCCGCCAGGCTCTGATGACGATGGCACATGGAGAAGGCTGCGCCGGTGACGTCGTCAAGATCTGCAACGCCCGGGTATCGGCCAATCTTGGCTTTGACGATGCCCGCAAGGAATTCCTCTTCTACGCCGAAGGCCGTCATCCGTTGCTCGAGAGAATGGAGCCGGGCCTGCGCGGTGCAATCCTGAATTATCTGAACACATTCGCCACTTCTGTTGGTCGAGATTTCGACTTCAGGCACGGCAGCGTCGGGAACTTCATTCTGACGGGCGCCTGCGTGGCGCATAATGGAGACGTCAACACGGCGATCTTCGTGTTCAGAAAGCTGTGCGGCATCGTCGGAAACGTATGGCCTTCGTCCTGTGACAACGACTTGGTTCTCTCCGCAACTCTGAGGGACGGTCGGAGGCTTGCGCCGCAGGACGTCATCACATCGATGGGGGCAGGGGATGCAAAGGTTGGGATCGCAGAGGTCGAGCTGGCTGGCGCCGATCAGGCCCTGCCGGTTGCCAACTCGGCTGTGCTGGACGCCGTTGCCCGGGCGGACCTGATTGCCATCGGTCCGGGCAGTCTCTACACGAGTATCCTTCCTCATCTTCTGGTGACGGGCCTCGTTTCAGCTATCGAGAAGGCCAACTGCCCGAAAGTCTTCATCGGCAACATCCTGCAATGCCGGGAGACCATGGGACTAACGCTCGAAGACGTCCTGGCGGCCGCGGATCTGCATGTGCGCAAGGGCGGCGGAACCTCGAATCTGTTCACCTTCGTTCTCGCAAACAGGATGCTGTTTCCCTTCGAGAAGACGGTCGGAACGTTTCCCTATCTCAGAGAGAAACCGCAGGAAAAGAACGGGCGTCACATCATCAAGGGCGAATTCGAAGATGCCTGGAGCCGCGGTCAGCATGACGGTGATGCAACCGCTGCAGCCTTGCTGAAAATCGCATCCGGAGACGCTTCAGATGCATGAGATAACAAGTAGGGTCGACGAGGTCAGGCGCCTCAAGGGTTTCCTGACCATTGCGCAAACGCTGCAGCTTGCAGATCTGGGCGTCACGGTCATCGATCCGTTTTCGACCTTGATTTCCTCTCGCGCCAGCCTGGGGTCTGGCGTCTTCCTCTGGCCTAATGTGACAATCGAGGTCGGCCCGGAGGGATCGGTCAGCATTGGCGCGTCGACCGTGCTTCACAGCGGCGTGCGGATCGAGGCCGGCGCCGGTTCGATTGCTATAGGCGCAAACGGCGATCTCGGTCGGGAGGGGGGCTTTACCCTTGTGGTTGGCGCACAGAGTGACAAAATCGATGTCGGAAACGATGTCCGGTTGAATGGCGGCGGTTCGATTACCCAGAGCGCAACGCTTGGCAACGGCGCGCAGGTTCTTGGTCCGATCCGCATCCAGAATTGCCAGCTTGGCGGCGGCGGCTCCTTTCGCGAGCGTGATCCGGACAAGCGAGGAGCAGTCCTGAAAGGCGGCGGGGTTGCCAGAAACATCGATCTCCCGGCGGGCATGGTCATTCAGGCATTTGGGCTGTTTTCCGAGGCGCCGAAGCGGTGGCAGAGCTATTTTCATCCCCAGAAAGACGAGCGATCCTAAGCCGCTGTGGAAGAGGGGCGACATCGATTGGGCTTCAACATTTTCCAGAGGCCGGCAGATGGTCGGGCGCGCTTGCAACCATCAAGGAAAACGGACGAACAGAACCAAGTGATCACCAGCGATCGCATGACTTGACCCGATTGCACGCGCGTGCAAATATGAGCGCGCGTGCAAAACACCTGAGGGGAATCATATGCATTCAGTATCCGATGCAGCCTTGGCCGAAACCCGCGCGGATTATTGCCGCGCCGTCATCCGCACTGCCGGGGATCTGGTTCTCAAAGGCTTTCATGCCGGAGTGGCAACCGGTCTGTCGATGAAGGGGCCACAAGATTACCTGACGGAAACGGATGCCGCGTCCGAGGCCTTGATCCGCGACAGCATCCTGGCTCGCTTTCCGGGCGACAGCTTCTTTGGAGAAGAAGGCGGCGGCGCAATCGGTGAGCGCGTTTGGGTCGTCGACCCGGTCGACGGTACAGCCAATTTCGCGCGCGGTATTCCGCATTTCTGCATCTCGATCGCCTACGTAGAGGCAGGGGTGACGGAATTTGGCGCCATCTACAACCCTGCGCTCGATGAGCTGTATTTCGCAGAGCGCGGCCGTGGCGCCAGTTTGAACGGCAAGACAATTCGGGTCGCTGCAACACACCGTTACGATTCCACTACCATCGAAATGGGGTGGTCGACGCGCGTTGCGAACGAGACCTACCTCGAGGTCGTGAAAGGATTGCTTGATCTCGGCACAAACGTCCGCAGGGCGGGTTCGGGCGCATTGGCTCTGGCCTATGTGGCCGACGGCCGCTCCGATGGATATGTCGAACTGCACATGAATTCCTGGGACTGCCTAGCCGGCCTTCTCCTCGTCAGCGAGGCGGGGGGCGATGTCTGCCCCTTCCTGGATATCGGTAGCCTGGAAAAGGGTGGTCCCGTTCTTGCCGCCGCTCCGGCCATTGCAGTAGGGATCAGCAAGGTGGCAAAAATCCCGCTTTCGTCGGCCGGCAAACCGCTTGAGAAAGCACACTCGGGGCCTCTCGCAGGAGCATGAGGACAATCCGCCCGTAACGGCGACAGTCCCACGCGGAGCGGAGGAGATTTGACATGGACGGACCGGTTTACGCTCGCCCGGCGATCAGCCTGATCGCGGAAGGCCTAGGCCCCTTCGGGGCGGCTCTTTTCATTGGCGGGAGCGCCGGTGCAAGCGGCATTGGTCTCCTGCGCCAGCACCAGATCACGACTGTGCTGAACTGCGCCGTCAATCTCGATATCAACTACGTGCAGGCAGACCAGGGAACGGCTGACCTGCGGGCGTCAGGCTACGGAGATATTCGCTACTACAAAATTGGCCTCATCGACGGGGAGGGCAGCCCTGATACGATGATGCTCGGGGCCTATTACGTTCTCGACGGCGCTCTGCGCCAGACCATGCCGAAGCGGGAGACGTACCCCTTTCCCGACGGCGGCAACGTACTCGTCAATTGTCGAAGCGGGCGCAGCAGCCGCTCCCTCTCGCTGGTTGCGCTTTTTCTGCACAAGCAGCAGCCGCATCTCTATCCAAGCCTGGACGACGCACTTGCCGTCATCCGCGAGCGGCGCGAGCTGCGTCCCGACGAGTGGTTCGAAACGCCAAAGCCGATGCTCTACGCAGCAGCCCAGCGGGCGTCGGAATGGATCGACATGATCGAAGAACGCAGGCAACGCAATTCATGATGCCCCGATCCTATCCCGAGATTGCCGTCATCGCGGACGCACATTTTCACGACGTCGATGCCGATTTCGGCTTTGCCGGTGTCAGGATCGGTGGTCGCGCCATGACGATGCGCAGTTGGTCGGACACACGCCAGTCAACGCGGGTCTTCAACGAGAGTGCCGGCGCACTCCTTCCGGCGCTTGAACAGGTACAGAAACGTGGCATCCGACATGTCGTGCTGCTTGGCGGCTACAGTGACGATGGCCAGCGGGCAACGACGGAAAAGCTCGCCGATATTCTGCAACAGCACAGCCGGGAGCATGGAACGGCCTCTATGCACTCCCCGGAAATCACGACATATTCGGCCCGTGCGGCCGTCATCACACCAAGCAGTTCCTGACGGAAGGTGGTCAGGCGATCCTCGTCTCGAGCGATGCCGGACTTGCACGCGAGGGTGCTGTCTTCAGCGACAGGATGTATTGCGAAGGATATCCGGATGGGCTTCGCGCGATGGCGAATTTCGGCTATTTCCGCCGGCCGGAATACATCCATTGGGAAAGCCCGTTTGGATTATCAGATGCTCAGGAGGATAGGATCTACGAGGCGACGTCGCCGGACGGCGTCAATCGCTATCGGCTCATGGATGCGTCCTATCTCGTCGAACCAGAGCCTGGCCTCTGGCTGCTGATGATCGACGCAAATGTGTTCGAGCCCCTCGATGGAACCTTCCTCGATGGTGAGGAGGCAGCCTTCACCGACAGCACCGCCGGCGGCTGGATGCCATGCTACGTGCTAAGCCTTTCATCCTTTCATGGGTCAGCGACGTTACGCGCCGGGCACGTCTTCTCGACAAGACCGTGCTCGCCTTTTATCACTATCCGGCGCTCGATCCCTTCGACGGCGCTTCCGATGCGGAAAAAACGCTCTTCGGTGAGACCAACGTCGTGCGCCGCACGCCCCGGCGGGAAGTCGAAGAGGTGTTCCTTTCGGCAGGCTTGCAGGTCCACTTCAGCGGCCATCTGCACGTTGAAGTGCGTCACCACGCGAGGTTACGATAGCAACCGTGTGACCAATATTGCTGTCCCGTCGCTCGTCGCATTCCCCCCAGCATTCAAGGTCATACGACCTACTCGACACCATTTGGCCGTCGATACGGTCGGGCTTTCGGCAATCGCTGTCGACCGCGATCTCCTCTCAGGCTATTGGCTTGAAACCAACGGTCGCCATGAGCGCGGCGCCGATGCGCTGTCTGCTGACAGCTACGGCGCCTTTCTCCAGACCCACAAGCGGGCGCTAGTCGTCCATCGTTACCTGCCGAAGGAATGGCCAGGCGCGTTCGCGGCAGCGATCCTGGCGATGAATGTCGCGCAGGCAGCACAATGCGTAGCAGGGGGCGTCGCAGGGGAAAGCGACTGTCTCGAACGGTCGAGTTCGGCCCTGGCAGAAGATCTTCCGATGATCGATCTGATCGCCGACTGGTATTGCCTGAGGCAGGGCGGGCATCTGTCAATCGAGCATATAGAACCCGAACGACTGGCACTCTACCGGTCGCTGACAGATCAGTTCGGTCGCGCGCCCGACGCCTATGATGGATCGCTTCCTAGCTTTCTTGGCGTCTTCCTCGGAGCACTTGGCCTATTCCTGGACCGCGCGGCAAAGGGCAACCCGAACATCGTTGTCCCGCTCGAAAGGGCTCAGCAGGATGTCCCGGCATAGCAGCGCGACTTCGAACGACGATAATGTGAGTTGGAATAAAATAGGGGTCTGACGACGCGTTTGGTCGCCGTGAATGCCGGAACGCGAAGCCGGCAAAATGCAGCAGGTGTGATATGGAATCGGCTATCGTCAGCATCAATCTTTTCGGCGCGGTCGCTCTGAAGCAGCGATTGGACAGGACGAGAGACACCTGCCCAAACTGAGCCCCATCTATCAATCGCACTCGCCTTTACGGCGTCGATATTTTCATATCGGGAAAGGAGGGGGCAAGCGCCTTCGGCCTTCTGCGCCGAAACGGCATCACGACTCGTGGTCAACTGCGCGGTCAACCTCGACTCCAATTTCGTGCAGACAAAGATAAAATACGCTCCGTGGCAGGCAGGTGGGTCGATGGCGCCTCTCGTCGACCATCGTGCAAAGGTTGTTCGCCCCTTCGCCACGTCAGACTTTACTCCGCCCGGCAAGGTGATAGAACGAGCGCCCGCGGAAATCGCCCGGACCGGGCGGTGGCGTTGGAACTATGAAACTGTTTTGTACGTTTTCCGGCCGCCAAAAGGAGCTTTAACGACATGAACATGGTCTCGACGATTGTGAAATCCCCTGTTGCTCTGTCCGTCGGCGGCTTGCTTGCGGAAGCTCGCGCGGCTCGCGGCTATTCGCTGGATGACGTTGCAGAAACCACTGGTCTGACTGTGGCCGAAGTGACAGCTCTGGAGAACGACACGGATTTCGACGCGTCAAGGATACGAAGGACCGCGGCCGCTCTAGGGGTTTTAGACAAGATTTGAGACGTGCGTCGCGCACTACACAGCTTTTTCACGGCGACGTCTTGCCTGTTGACCCGCAGAGACTGTGTCTCCGATTTAGCAGAACCCGTTCAACTTGAGGATTTTATGGGCGTCGATTGCCGCTTGGAGCTCAGCTTCCGAGTTTCGATCTCCTCGGTTGGCGTCTGGATGATGTAGCTTGAGCATCTGCTTGTAGCGGCGCCTGATCTCCTCGGGCGCCGCGTCCTGCAAAAGGCCGAGCGTTTCGAAGGCTTTCGCTTCCAATACCTTGAGCTTGCGTCGCTGGAGAACAGCTTTCGTTGCTTGATGTTGGGCAGCACTCTTGCGTGCATTAAGGGCTTTTGCCGTGCCCGAGCGGACGGTCGAAGGAAGCGGCATCTCTGTCGCATGATCAACGCGGGTACCCCACGTCTTACGGGCGCCGCTTGCTGCCTCACTCTGATAGCGGGCGGTCACCGGATCGGACAGATTGCTCGCGAAATTATATCCCTTATTGTATTCTCTCGCATGTTGCGGGCAGAACAGCAGGTACAAACCTTCCGCATCTCGCCCAACGGGCGCACGATTGGTGCCGCCGCTTTCGCAACCGTCCCACTGGCATTTCGACTGGGAAGGCTCGGGGGGAAGAGCTGATTTTTTGCTCGTTGGCCTCAGGCCGACAAAAATTTTCGAATCAAACGTCATCGCGCGTTATATGGCGGTTTTCATCGAACCGGCAAGCTGCCACGAAGCCTGTCGGCCCAATGCCCGCTCATCGGCCGCACGCAAAAGAGCATCCCGAAGCTCAACGCTATCGATCCATTCGCCTACCTGACCGGCTCGCTCACCGCTATCGTCAGCGGCCCCAAACATTCTCGGATTACCGAGTTGTTGTCATGGACAAATCAAAACGACGCCATTGCTTGATGCCATAAGTCCGCGGTTCACTCGCTCTCGACGAACATGAGATGGAACTACAGAGGCTGAACTGTGACGAGAAAACATTCCGATACAGTTCCGAGGGTGAGCGATGTGGATCAATGCGCCACGACAGTGAGAGCTGTTATGCCTGCCTCTTCGGCCGCGCGCAAAAGCGCTTCGCGAAATTGTTCCGGAGGAATCTGCCCACTGATTGCATCGACACAAGCTTTCACGGCGGCGACATATTCCTCGCCGTCATCGGATGGCCAGTCCCTGATCAGGATATCCGCGGCATCGCCGAGCGTCCGGACGATCTTATGCGTGGCCGGGCCGCGTAGAGCTAGTCCGACCGGCTTGAATGCCGACGATGTGTTCCAGCACATTGTCCTCGACCCCTCAAGGTTATGGATACTGCAGTCCCCCCACTGCAGCATACGCGCCTATTCTAAAATTAGGAATTCAAGACTGAATGATCGATGACTGCGTTGACGCAAGCAGGGAGTTCCAAGATCTCGGCAGTTCTTGATCACCCGCTGAACGATCGGATGCCCTTCGCGAAGGCGGTTTTCGATTTCCACCATCCCCAAATTGAGCCTTCGATGAGTGCCGCAACTGTCGAGTATCGTCGATGGTCATGCCCGCACGTTCGCGGAACAGGCCGACAGCAATCGTCGGGCCTGGCGTTCGTCGCGTCTTTCCTCTTCCACAATAACGAGTCTATGCTCACCCCTCGATGGCACTCAAATATCTTGTCATCGACTGGTCCACGATACGAGACCCTTCTCGTTCGATCGTTCGGCCCGAAAATCCACCATAGACCGCCTCGAACCGATATGGGCGTACCGCTTCCCCGATACGTCTCACCGCCTCTGGGCCGAGCGGAATGAGGTTGGGATAGCTGCGCATGAAACTCACATATTTGCGGTCGAGTGTAACCTGCATCGTGTCGCCGGCGAATAAGGCGCCCTGGCCGTCCGCCAGCCAGGGACAGTACATGACTGAACTACCGGGGAAATGGCCGCCGCATCGGATCAGGGTCGACCGACCGAGTTGCACGCTTTCACCCTTCCATTGATTGAGCGCTCCGCCCCTTTGTACCCATTCGCCATCGTCGGAATGAATGTAGATCGGCACATCGCCCAGAGCGGAACTCCATTCCATCATCGAGGTGTAGAAATGCGGGTGCGAAATGGCGATGGCGCTCAGACCTCCTAATGCACCAATTCGGTTTATGCTCGCCTCGTCAATGAGACTGAGGCAGTCCCAAAGAATGTTGCCGTCGGGGCTCTCGATCAGGAAGGCGCGCTGGCCGATCGCGAAATCAGGCGAAACCTGAAGGCTGTGGATGCCTCCGGCTTCCTGACGCCAGGTCACATCATGGGTGCGACCAAGTGCTGCGATGTCCGTCCACGCCTGCCCCGATGCAGGGACAAACTGACGATCGTCTTCGCAGATGGGGCACGCGGGCGGCGGCTTTAAGCGCTCGTCGAACTGAGTGCCGCAAGCGGTGCAGATATGAAACCCCATGGTTATGTCCTTCCCCTGCTTTTCCGGCTTTCAAAACAATATGGACAATCCGACACTTGCGTTGCCGGCCGTGAAAAATAACGGGCAACGACCCGATGGCGTGGCCTGCACGGCTCCGTATAGATAGGGTGAGAGCCTGCCCCTTATCGCAGCGCGCAATATGCCACGTGCAATCCTGCCAGCCGGAACCGTCTTCCTGCAAGTAGGCGAGCATGTCGCTGTCGATTTTGATCGAAACAAGATTTGGTCGGCAGCGCCGTTCGCTCGATGCCCGTTCCCCAGTTTCTTTGCCGTCTCGAACATGTTTCGGCGGCATCCATCGGATCGACCGCGCTGCAGGGCCGGTTTGCCATGGTTGCTGGCGTCGGGGACATTCCGGATCGGGCGCAATTCAGACCCTCCGGCACAGCCGATGCTGGCGGTCTAAAGCGCAAGCCGCAACTGTGGTGCCGTACGAGAAGCCCGCCGTTTTTCCAGTGACGACAGCGTGACGCCTAGTAGGCGTATGCCTTTTCGCGGCGGGAAGATTGGCGCAAGAAGCAGGTCGACCACCTCGTCCAGATCGGTGATCGCCGGCAGGGGAGCCGGAACGGTTTTGCTGCGGGTGATCTGGCTGAAGTCGGCATATTTGACCTTGAGCGTCACCGTCTTGGCGCCGATCTCATTGGCCTCGCAGTAGCTCCAGACTTTCGAAATCAGCGGCTGAAGCCCTTCGCGCGCGGGCTCAAAGGAATGGATGTCCTGCGAAAACGTGTCTTCCGCTCCGATGGATTTCCGCACCCGATCCGGCTTGACCTGGCGATTGTCGATACCGCGGGCGATGCCATAAAAATACGGTCCTGACTTCCCGAAATGTTCGACGAGGAAGTCGAGCGTTCTCTCCTTGAGGTCCGCGCCTGTTTCGATCCCGAGCCGTTGCATCTTCTCGGCAGTCGCCGGCCCGACGCCATGAAACTTCTTGACGGGCAGGCGCTCGACGAAGGCCGGACCGTTCTTCGGCGTGATGACGAACTGGCCGTCCGGCTTGTTCTGGTCGGATGCCATCTTGGCGAGGAACTTGTTGTAGGAAATGCCGGCCGAGGCGGTAAGCCCGGTGGTTGCTTTGATTTTGGCGCGGATTTCCGCAGCTATCTCGGTGGCGATCTCCATGCCTTTGAGATTTTCAGTGACGTCGAGATAGGCCTCGTCGAGCGACAACGGCTCGATCATCGGCGTGTACTCGGCAAAGACCGTCCTTATCTGCAGCGAGACGGCCTTATAGACATCGAAGCGCGGCTTGACGAAGATGAGGTCCGGGCATTTCCGCTGCGCAGTCACCGAAGGCATGGCGGAATGCACACCGAACTTTCTGGCCTCATAGCTGGCTGCCGCCACCACGCCGCGGGCAGCAGGACTGCCGACGGCAACCGGCAAGCCACGCAGCTCCGGATTGTCACGCTGCTCGACCGATGCATAGAAGGCATCCATGTCCACGTGCACGATTTTGCGCGGCCGCTCACGGCTCTCTTCACCCGTCATCATCTAGTTTCCATCAGCTAGACCACTACCCAAACATGGGAAATGTGCCCCGCACTTGTCCCCCTTGGATGTCTGCATCCGTTCGCAGCCCATGGCCATGCGTCGGCGGATTTCCGCAAAGCTGACGCTTGCGCCAAACGCTTTCACCAACAGCCTGCGCTCATGCGCGCAATGGCGATCGCAATAACGACAGATGAGTTCGACCACCAGGACCTTGTGATCCTTCAGTCTCGGAACCCCATCGTTCTCAGGTCGCGTTCGGCGCATCCGAGAATAACCTTCCTTGCCATCCGCTTGAATCCGATGGCGATTTTTCTGACTTGTGCTCGTGCTCAACTTCAGCGGTCATATGCGCATTGACTCATTTACGCCTGAAGAACAAATACAGAACTTATAGCTGTTACTCAAGCTGATAACGGGTTGCCGTTGAAGGTAAATCATGAAATCCGCCGCCCAAACGTCGTCCTCGACAGTTTGCGCGAACAGATCGCGCAGCTGGAAAGCGCAAGTCAGCGTAAGCGAGACTTTTTGCCCTTCGGCGTGGCGTCGATCGATGAGCGGCTCCCGTGCGGTGGTTTGGTCTACGGGGCGCTGCGCGAGTGCGCTGGCGGCGGGGCCGGCACCGTCGACGTGGCGGCAGCCGCCCTGTTCGTGGCCGGGATTGCTGCGCGTACCAAAGGCAAGGTCGTCTGGTGCCTGACGCGTCACGACCTGTTCTTTCCGGCTCGGAAATCTCCGAACTGCCTACGAACTCGATCCCGATCCTTCGGAAGATCTTCCAGGAGCAGAGGCTGAAGAGCCGTCCAACGATTGGCCGGGAGCTTTGCCCTGACCGGCAGGCAATAAAAAAGGCCGGGGCGAAACCGCACCGACCTTTCCAACATCGCTCTTCACACCAGTGCCAGTACATCCGTGGTCAAAAGCAGATAAGCGACTTCGGCAGTCGCGAACACTCTCGTGGAGCGCTCACCAGCAACGCCGATGACCTGAAGATAGTCGAGCACAGCGTCCGTTTCAAGGCCTGCCATACGAAGCGGCCCGGAGATTACCTTGCTTTAGAACCGCTGGGACCCGCAATAGGCCTCCTTAGCGAAGCAATCCGTCGCGTCCGAACTCCTCCCAGCCTGCCAGTTCCGTGCGAGGTGCCTCGTCGGATCCGGCGACGGTATCCCCCTTGACGGTCTTGCCCTTCTTCAGCGACCGCGTCAACTTCGCCTTATATGCTGC
This sequence comes from Rhizobium leguminosarum bv. trifolii WSM1325, assembly GCA_000023185.1. Taxonomy (NCBI): domain Bacteria; kingdom Pseudomonadati; phylum Pseudomonadota; class Alphaproteobacteria; order Hyphomicrobiales; family Rhizobiaceae; genus Rhizobium; species Rhizobium leguminosarum. Next base: position 114,630 of record CP001626.1, read on the forward strand.
CCGCCGTCGGTTCTCCACCGCCGCCGCCGCATCCTCCTCGCGCCATTCTTCGACGACGCCTCGATCGAGCAGGTCTTCCACGACGCGCGGGTCGAAGACGTGGAACGTGATCTTCCGCGCGCGACCGCGCAGTTTCACCGTGCGCGTTCCAGCACTCGGCAGGCGGCCGTCCTTGAGCCAGCGATGACGCTCATTCGTCTTGATCGAAAGGATATCCTGGATCTCGCGCGGGATCACCGGTAGGCTTTCGATGTCTTTCAGCGCGCTGGCGACAACAGACGCCGCTGCATGGAATTCTGTCTTGGCACTTGCAGGCATCGACAGCGTGAGTTCTCCTTGCTCGATATCGAGCGACTTCTTCGAAGCGACCGGGAGCCGTGCACGGAGTTCGAGCAGAATTCCCTTGGCGCGGATCGAAGATCCGAGGGTCGCTGTTGGCGGCAGCACCCACGTCTTGACCAACTCGACATCGTTCTTTTCGTGTTTCGGCATGGCGCCTAGATGGGATCACCAGCGTTCCTCGTCAACGAGCACGAGATTCGCGGGATGAGCCAGGCGCGACCGATCGCTCGTCGCTCCTCACCCTAGTTCCTGGGCAAGCCCGATAAGAAGACCTTCGGGTCCGCGAATGTAGCAGAGCTTGTAGGCGTCCTCATACCGGACGACATCGCCGACAAGCTGGGCGCCGCGCGTGCGCAGCCTCTCAACGGTCTCTTCAACGTCGTCGACCGTGAACATGGCTCGCAGATAACCAAGGGCGTTCACCGGAGCGTTCCGATGATCCGCGACGACATCCGGTCTAAGGAAGCGCGACAGCTCCAGCCGGCTGTGTCCGTCCGGTGTGCGCATCATGGCGATCTCGACGTGCTGATCGCCAAGACCCGTGACTCGGCCGGCCCATTCACCTTCGATCGTCGCGCGGCCTTCGAGTTCGAGGCCTAACTCCTGAAAAAAGTCTATTGCCACTGCGAGGTCTTCGACGACAATCCCGATGTTGTCCATTCGCTTAAGCGCCATGCTCTCCATCCTCCGGTTTTCGTTCCGATTTGCTTCTAGGACGTGGATGGGCCATCGGTCCCGACATCGCTATCGAAATCTTTAGGCAAAACATCGGATGGTGTGAAACCGGCCCGGTTTAGGATCCTTAGCATCCGAATTTCCGAGCCCGACGATGTCGAGGTGATCGTTGGCGGCGCTTGCTGCCTAATCCCGAACATCTGAAGTTCTGGCCGCAAGTGGCCCGCCACGCTCGTCCGGCACAATCCACCTGGCGGCCCACCCGCACTTGCGAGGAATTGCGGCCATTAGCTCGACAGTGGGCGTCGTGCATACATCTTTTTCTGGCATGCCCGTGCCAAATAGTCGTCAGACGTGTGTCACGTTGATTTCACGCGATTTCCAAAGTGGGCTCTATTAGATTTTTTCGTAATCTAGCCAGGACGATTGGCAGAGCGCTTGTCTTTGGATCGCATTTCTGACAGCGCCGATCATCGAAGAGGCAATGAGTTCTCGTGCCGATCAAGCGTTCTCCTCGGCGCCGGTCGGTTCATCTTGGTCATGCTGTAGTGCAGGGAGGTAGCTTAAGATGCAATTTCTGATCCATTCAAAGACGATCGCGGAACTTGAATACGACGACAAGGCTTGCCTCTTGCGGGTCGTCTACAAAGACGGACGAGTTCGGTCTGTTCCAGATGTCGCTCCCACACTCGTAATGAAAATCGTAGCGCAGGTTCCCGTCGAGGAATCTCCCTACCTCATGCAGACCGCGATATGAAGCTTCCGCGAGCGGAGACGCGGCACTTTCATCTTCCCCACCGATGATCTGGGACCGCGGGCTTGGCTTCCCAAGGCAGGGCGCCTGCGATCGCATTGATAGTAAACGGTCCAATCGCGGCCATGTCATCGCGCCGACATTGACACCAAAAGCGTCCAGCTGAAGCATGGTTGCAGAAAGCAGACCTGGCAGCAGAGCAGCATCCAACTTCACGAGCGTGCTCGATCGTGGATTGGTCGGTCCAGTTGGTTCCGGATATCTCATTCGCCATTGCCGTTTCGAACCAAAGCGCCAAATCGGTGACTTGGGGAGCTCATTGCGGACTTTTCATCCGATGCTCAGCCAAGAGGAACGCAGCATGGATGCAAGTGGCGGGTTGCTCGAGAATAAGGTTTCCGCAGAGCATAGCCAGGACGCAGCCGTCGTTCCGCGCGCGATAGAGAAGCACGGCGTCATCGGCGATTTGGCAACGATCGCGCTTGTCGCTACCGATGGCACGATAGACTTTCTGTGCTGGCCCGATTTCGACAGTCCAACGATTTTTGCTGCGCTGCTCGATCCGGAACGTGGTGGCATGTTTCAGATCGCTCCGGAGCTTGCAGATGCCCGCGTGACGCAGCAGTACCTTCCGGATACGAACGTCCTCCTCACACGTTGGATGGCTGACAAGGCAAGCGGCGAACTCACCGACTTCATGTACGTGAAGGACAGACGTAGCGGCGGCTCGAGCATGATCATCCGGCGCTTTCGTGCGACGCGCGGGAGTTTGAAAGTGCGTATGTCGTGCGCTCCTCGGTTCGAATACGCGACGAGACAGATCCCAGTGGAGTTTGAAGACGGCGCTGTGATCTGGCGGCAGACGAATGGCGAAGTTCTACGACTTTTGACCAGCGCGCCACTTGTCGAGATCGACGGCGCCGTCATCGCAGAGATGACCCTCCAAGCTGGAGAAGGTGTCGATTTCATTCTCGACGACGGTGTCGATAGTGCGGAAGAAGCAACTTCGGAGACAATGGAAGAGCAGACGGTCGCTTTCTGGCAGAACTGGGCACGACAATCGACCTACCGGGGACGCTGGCGGGAAATGGTCAATCGCTCCGCACTGGCATTGAAGCTCATGACCTCGCGCAAGCACGGTTCGATCGTCGCCGCCGCGACGTTCGGCTTGCCGGAAACGCCCGGTGGCAGCCGCAACTGGGACTACCGCGCCACCTGGATACGCGACGCCTCGTTTACGGTCTACGCGTTGATGAGGCTTGGCTATCGCGAGGAGGCGATGGCATTTAACGACTGGATCGGCCAGCGGGCGTCGGCATGTGAGCCGGGCGGCCGACTGAAAATCATGTATGCGATCGACGGCGGCGAGGTGCCCGACGAAAAGAGCCTCGATCATCTGCGCGGCTACGGCGGTGCGACGCCGGTCCGGGTGGGCAACAAGGCTGCAGAACAGTTCCAGCTCGACATCTATGGCGAGCTTCTCGACTCCATCTATCTGAGCAACAAATACGGCCACGCGATCTCTCACGACCACTGGGAGGGGGTGCGAGAGGTCGTGGAGTATGTCTGCGACCATTGGCAGGATCCTGACGCGGGGATCTGGGAAATGCGCCGCGAGCCACAGGAGTTTCTCCATTCGAGGCTCATGTGCTGGGTGGCAGTCGATCGGGGAATTCGCCTCGCGACCAAGCGATCTCTCGCGGCGCCCTTTTCCAAATGGCATGACATCAGGAATGACATTTACGAAGACATTTGGAAAAACTTCTGGAACGAGGAGAAAGGGCACTTTGTGCAGACCAAGAGCGGCGACATGCTCGACGCGTCGCTGCTGCTCATGCCGCTTGTAAGATTTGTCAGCGCCACGGACCCGAGGTGGCTGTCCACATTGAAAGCGATCGGCGACCAACTGGCGGATGACGGCGTCGTGCACCGGTATCGAAGCAACGACGGCCTTGAGGGGGAGGAGGGTGCCTTTTCAGCCTGCTCGTTCTGGTATGCCGAGTGTCTTGCACGAGCCGGCGACACCAAGAGAGCCCGCAAGGTCTTTGAGTCAGTTCTGAATTATGCCAACCATCTCGGCCTGTACGCCGAAGAGTTTGATACCAAGGCGCAGCTCGCTGGCAATTTCCCGCAGGCTTTTACCCATCTCGCCCTCATCAGCGCAGCGTTCTATCTGGATCGCGAGCTCGACGATCGCAATAAGCAGGAATGGCGCCCCTAAAATCGACTGGACGCACTCGGCGTCTGATTGAGGTAACCGAAACCGATCGGCCGCTTCCATTATTATCCAAGCCGTTTGTAGCATCGACCTCACCTCCGTGGCGCAAGCCCGGACCAATGGATCCCCACTTGTCGTTCATCCGCGTTTAAAAGAGAGCCGTTTTGCGCGAAAAAGAAGCACATCATGCGCTCAGCGCATAGCTGAGATGAGAGATTGTGGCTGTTTTAAACCGATTGAAGCGCCTATATCTCCATCATCGAAACGGCGCCGGAACCAACCAAGGTTGCTGACGTCAGACAGCCCTCATGAAAGGGGATCATCATGAACGTAGCACGCTCTTTCAACAACTGGCGCAAGTTCCGTCAGACGGTCACCGAACTCGGACGCATGTCCAGCCGCGAACTGCAGGACCTCGGTATAGATCGGGCAGACATTCGCAGCGTTGCCCGCGCCTCGATCGCGCGCTGACCGCCCCGCACGACTTGAAATCCACATTGGTTGATGCCCGCTCCTAAGGCGGGCATTTTTGCGTCGAGGGCCGAGCCCCGGCGACGTATGGAGCTCCGGTCGTATTGGATTCTTCCGGTTTGCGTTTTACGCATGGCTGCGATGCAACATAAGACATTTGCATCGTCCGGGGGCTGTGTATGATCGTATCTGTCGAAGCAATGCACCTCCTCCCGCAAAGCTTCGCTTTCAGCCGACCCACTTCTCCTCCCATGGGACGTCTGTAAAAACAGCGGCACTCCTCCTCCCAGTCGCTGTTCGATCTTCAGAAAGCCTGCCGCACCTCCTCCCGCGGCAGGCTTTTTTGTATCAAGCCTCTTCCCGATGCAGATTAAGATCAAGTGCAGCCGTTCCCAACCTCATCACTCAGCCCACCGGACCCGGCTGCCCCTGGCACCGGGCCAGCAGTTCGCTCGAGAGCGATATCCCGCACAGCAACTGCTCTATCGATTGTCGGTATCGCAGGAGACGCTGATCCAATAACGGCACCGATGAAGAGGCCGTCAGTCATCGCATCATAAGGAGGTGCCGATCGCTATGAGCCTTCGCCCGCCTCAACGGCTCTAGTGAACTCATCGAATGTCCGTCCAAGCACGCGGACCTCATCCGACCACGCGCCGGCAAAGACAAACGGAATGGAGATGTAACTTCCGCCGATTATCCCATAAGCGGTCGGGCCGCCATTCGAACCAATCAAGAACCGGTCGACCTGAAACTCGAAGAGTTCATAACCGTCGGCCTTGGCAAGCTCCGCGACACTCCACAGAACGAGATATCCTTGACCGACTTCATCGTTGAATCCATTCGAGATGCGCAAGAACGCCTTATAGTCTTCCGGCAAGATGATCGAGATCGAAGCCTCGCAGGCCTCGATCTCCGACAGACTGGCGCCAGGCAATTGATATCCATGTCGCAACCTTCCCAGCATGCGAGACACTCCGGTTCGAAATGCAATCGGCGTTGACGACCGCAGAATAGGGCATCCCACTCCGCACGCAACCGCGCCTGCGATACGAACCCGCCGGCTGATTCGAAGGCAAGGAGCATAAGATCAGTCTCGACAAGGCTTACGTTACGAGCGTTTAGCCGCCCTGAAATCCGTTGGGCTCGAGCCGATCAATTGCCGGAACTGGGTCGAAAAATGGAACGCCGAGTGAAAACCCAGGAGACCGGCGATCTCCTTGATCGATTTGTCGGTGTTCACCAGAAGGTCGATGGCCCGCTGGAGGCGCACCCTCATCTGATACTGCTTGGCCGACATGCCAGTCTGCTCGCGAAAAAGACGCCGGAAATAGGGATAGCTGACGCCAAGTTCGTCGGCGAGCTGTTCGACAGACAGAGGCTGGCCGCAGCGCTCCATCAGAACCATCCGTGCACGGTCGACGAGCCTGTTGACGGCATTGGTGTTGAGATCGGCGGGGCGGCATATAAGAGCCAGCAGTTGAAGGCCAAGGGTCGACAGCAGCGGCTGATTGCGCAGGCAATCGTCCTGCGCCAGCGCGTGAATCGACGCAAAAACACCAGAAATCTCGGAGCTGCTGGCATGGGCCGGCAGCTCGGGGCGCAACAGGCCTGCATCGCGCGCAAAATCGAAGGCGCTTCCCCGGCATTCGATCCAATGTTCGACCCATCCGGTCCGGCGGTCCGGAGCAAAACGGTGCCAGACGCCGGGAAAAAGCAGGAAAATAGAGCCTTCGGCGATGGTAACCGGCCGACGTTCTGGTCCGAACTCCAGCCGGCCGCTGCCCGCGCTGATCTGCACGATCTGATAGGCGCTCAGGATCCGGCCGCGCGACCAACTGAAATGGTGGTCATCAGGATGACGGCTCGGTGGGTAGTCGGAATTCGGTCCGATCTCTGTATACCCGGTGGAGATGGCCGTACAGCCCCAGGCGGCGCAGAGCCGGTTGTCGGGCATGTAGACGAAGTAGCTCTGCATGACGGCGGCCAAGTCTGAGGATCATATTTTGCATGCAAAAGATCACTTTTGCGGAAATTGCCGACGTGTCAACGAAAATTCCTAGTGTTAACGTCACTATGCAGGGTCAGTTTTAGAATGACGCTGCAAAATATTTGCTGAGATCATCAGCGGGCCGCCGCTGCCGGGGAGGGCAGCGGCCGGGAGGAGAAAGACATGAAACATCAAACCACACTGCTGGTGGTTGCCGCGTGCCTTGCGGCTTCTGCTTCTTATGCCGAGGACTTTCACGGGTTCGATCCGGCGAAGTTCGACGGCAAAATGCTATCGACCGAAAATCTGAAGGCGATGGTGGTCGATGCGACCAAGGCAACGCCGCCGAGAAACGGAAAGAGCTACAGTATTGGTTTCGCCAATCTGCAGCGCGATATCGCCTTCGGCGTGCTCGTCGAAAAGGGGATCCAGGAAAATGCAGATGCTGCCGGCGTCGAACTTGTGATTGCGGATAACCGCCTCGATGGGCCGACTGCGCTCGCCAATGCCAAATCCTTTGCAGAGCGCAAGGTTGACTACGTCATCGAATTTCAGACGGACGCCAATTTCGGGCAGACGGTGATGGATGTGTTCAAACCGGATGGCACGAAGGTCACTGCGATCGACATCCCGATGCCGGGCGCGAGCTTCTTCGGGGTCAATAACCCGAAATCTGGCTTCATGGGTGGTTCCTATCTCGCAACGGCGGCCGCAAAGAAATTCGGCGCCGATGTCATGAAGACCGGTTATCTGATCATCGGCGCTTTACCGCAGTCGGGCGTCATCCCGCGCATGCGCACGGATGGCCAGCGGGCCGGCTTTATGGCGCTGACCAAGGATTTCCCAGCCGACCATATCATCGAGATTGATACTAAGAACACGCTGCAGGAATCTTTTGCGCAGATGAACAATGTCATCGGTCGCATTCCGCCCGGTGCGCCCATCCTCATCATTGCCATCAACGATCAGGCGACGATGGGAATGCTGCAGGCCGTGCGGGCTGCCGGTCGCGTCGATCAGGCAATTGCGGTCGGCAACGGGGCAGATGAGGCTGAGGCGCTCGCCACCGATCCGAACCTGGTTGCTGCCACTGGTTCATTCCCCGGCAGCTACGGCAACTATCTGATTCCGATCGCGCTCTCCGCTCTTGCCGGAAAGCCGGTTCCGGAGGCGACCTTCGTGACGCACCAAATGGTCACCAAGGCCAATATCTGCAAGTTCTACAAGGAGTTTCCCTGTGCCGGCGAGGCGGATGGATACGTGTTTCCGGAAGCGGAATTTTCAACCTACCTTGCAGACCTGAAGAAGCAGGATTGGCTGAAGGGCTATGAGGCCATTCTCCCTCAGCAATGAGCGAGACAGCGTCAGGGAGCGTGACATGACCGTCCAGAGCACCGAAGGGAGCCGCAATCGGCGGCTCCAGATCGCCAATGTCAGCAAAGCATTTGCCGGCGTGACGGTACTGAAGAACGTGTCGCTTTCTGCCGATGCGGGCGAGATCGTGGCGCTTCTTGGCGCCAATGGCGCGGGTAAGTCTACGCTCATGAAAATCCTCTCCGGTGTCTACACGCTGGACACCGGACAGATTAGAATTGACGACACGGCCAGGAATATCTCCACGCCTCGGGATGCCGTTGCGGCCGGCATCCGGCTGATGCCGCAGGAGCTTTCCGTACATCCGGACCTTTCGGTCGCCGAAAACATCGCGCTTGGCTCCATGCCGAAGCGCCGCTTTTTGGGTATTCCGATGATCGATCAGGTGGCCGTCGACGCACAGGCGCGGGCGCTCCTGAAGCGATTGCGGCTCGACCATATCGAGCCCGGCCGGCGCATGGGCTCGCTGCCATTGTCCGAACAGCGCATTGTCGAAATCGCCCGCGCGCTGGCCGGCGAGGCGCGGATCCTGATCATGGACGAGCCGACGGCGTCGCTGAGTGAGGCAGATGCCGACAATCTGTTCGAGGTCATCGAGGCCCTGAAAGCCCAAGGCGTCACCATCATCTATATTTCGCATTATCTTGACGAGGTCTTCCGGCTAAGCGACCGTATCGTTGTCTTGCGTGACGGCGAGGTCCGAGGTCAGTTCGAAACCCGCGACACCAATCGCGACGAAGTTCTGACGGCGATGCTCGGCAGCGAACTCGGCGACCTCTACCCCGTAAAATCGAAAGTGCTTCAGGACGCAAAGACCGTCCTGTCCGTCGATGGACTGTCACTTCCCGGATGGCTCGACGGCGTGGCATTGACCGTGCGACGCGGCGAGGTTTTCGGCGTCTTCGGCCTTATCGGCTCCGGCGCCGAGAAAATAGGCCGGGCAATCTATGGCGCCGAGCCTGCCGCCCATGCCGAGGCCATTCTGCTGAACGATGTGGACATTGGTCTCTCTGGGCCGCGAAAGAGAGTGCATAGCGGCATCGGGTTCGTGGCCGCAGAGCGAAAGCGCCAGGGCCTGATTGGCAATTTGTCGGTGCGAACCAACACGACACTGCCCTATCTCAGCCTGTTCACGCAATCCGGCGTTGTCGACCAAAAGCGGGAAGACGACAGCACCCGTGAATGGATCAAAACCCTGCGGGTCAATACCTCAGGTCCGGACCAAGAGATCCGCCTTCTGTCCGGCGGCAATCAGCAGAAGATCTGCCTTGCGCGTTGGCTGCTCGGAAACCCGAATGTTCTGATCCTCGAAGAGCCGACACGCGGGGTCGATCTTGGTGCCCGGCGCGAGATCTACATGGAAATCCGTCGGCTGGCGGAGGCGGGGCTGGCGATCCTGATCGTCTCCTCGGATGCGGAAGAGGTGGCGGGGCTCGCAGATCGCAGCCTCGTACTCGAGGATGGCAAGGTCGTCGCCGAGCTTGGGCAGGACGCAACAGCGACGGATCTGATGCAGGCAGCCGAGCCACGGGCAGCCCTCCGCGATAGGAATGAACTGGAGAAAACATGACCAACTCGTCTTCCATTCCCGCAGCGTCGGAATCGTCGAAGAGGTCGGCAAATTCACTCAGCGACCTTCTTGGCCGCCCGGCCGCCGGCATCGCTCTCTTGCTGGTGTTCTACGTCCTGCTGCTGATCGCCTTTTCGGTTTTCTCCCCCTATTTCCTGACGCTGAGCAACCTGTCCAACATCGGCACCAACATGGCCTTCATCGGGCTGATGGCAGCCGCGGGCACCCCGCTGATCATCGGCGGAGGGCTCGATCTGTCCGTCGCCGCCGTCGCCGGTCTTGCCGGCGTCATTGTGGCGCTGATGCATGCCAAGGGAATCAACATCTGGGCGGGCTGCGTCACCGCTCTCATCATCGGCTGCGCGGTCGGCGTCCTGAACGGCTTCATCGTCACCCGACTGAAGCTCAACCCGCTCATCGCCACGCTCGGCACAATGAGCATCTTTTCCGGCCTCTCCATGGTGCTGACGGGCGGCCTTTCGAAGCCGCTATTCATTCCGGCTTTCAACTGGCTCGGGTCAGGGCGTCTCTTTGGAATCCCGTTTCCGATCATCCTGATGCTGTTGGTCTTCATCGCACTTTGGCTGATCCTGTCGAAGACACCGTTCGGACGCTTCGTCTATGCGAGCGGCGGCAATCCGGAAGCAAGCAGCCTGCTCGGCGTGCCCGTCGAGCGGACCCAGATGGTGCTCTATGTCGTCTCCGGCCTTTCGGGAGCGGCAGCTGGCCTCATCCTCGCAGCAATGCTCGGCGCCGCAGCACCCAACGCCGCAGGCCAGCACCTGCTCACCATCATCGCCGCCATCATCCTTGGTGGCACCAGCCTCTTTGGTGGACGCGGCAGCGTCTGGGGCACGCTGATTGCCGTTTTGATCCTCGGCACGCTGAACAACGGCCTGACGCTGATGAACGTGTCCTCCTTCTGGCAGGACGTGACCCGAGGCGTCGTCCTTCTAATGGCCGTCGGCCTCGATCAGCTTCGCGTGCGCCTGCAGAGCTGACGTCATTCTCACCCCATCGGAGAAACAGAAATGTCTGAACGCCCCTTGAAGGCCGGCCTTTTCGGTATCGGTCTGGAGGCCTATTGGTCGCAATTCAACGGTCTGGAAGCGCGGTTGCGCGGCTATGTCGATACCGTCGAGGCAAAGCTTGCGCGCCCAGGCGTCGAGGTCGTCAACCTCGGGCTGATCGACACGCCCGAAAAGGCGATCGAGGCCGGTCACCAGTTTCGCCAGGCCGATGTCGATATCATCTTTCTCTACATCACCACCTATGCGTTGTCGTCGACGGTTCTTCCAGTGGTCCGTCGCGCCAAGGTTCCGGTGATCATCCTCAATCTGCAGCCGACCGCAGCCATCGACTATGCCACTTTCAACGCCCTCGGCGATCGGACAGCGATGACCGGCGACTGGCTGGCGCATTGCTCTGCCTGCCCCGTCCCCGAAATCGCCAATGTCTTCCGTCGAGCGGGCATCAGCTTTCACCAGGTGACCGGCGTTCTCACCGGCGATCCCGTCGTCGAAAACGAGATCGACGGCTGGATCGAGGCCGCCCGCGTCGCACATGTGATGGCGCATAACCGGCTCGGCGTCATGGGCCGCTACTACAACGGCATGCTGGATATCTATTCAGATCTCACCGCGCAGGCAGCGGCCTTCGGCACCCATATCGAGGTGCTGGAAATCGACGAACTGGCGCAGTTGCGGCGTGATTTGAGCGAGGAAGACGTCTCCACCTGCTTGGCGACGATCATCGCCGAATTCGATGTCCAGCCGGATTGCGACCCCAAAGAACTGGCACGTGCGGCAAAGACCGCCGTGGCGCTTCGCAAGCTGGTCGATAAGAAATCGCTCGGCTCACTTGCCTATTACTACGAATCCCAGCCCGGCCACGAATATGAGGATATCATCACCTCGGTCATCGTCGGCTGTTCGATGTTAACGGCCAGCGGCGTGCCGGTTTCCGGCGAATATGAGATCAAGAACGCCCAGGCGATGAAAATCATGGACAGCTTCGGTGCGGGCGGCTCATTCACCGAGTATTATGCCATGGATTTCGCCGCAGATGTCGTGCTGATGGGGCATGACGGGCCGGGGCATACGAAAATTGCCCAGGGGCGTACGAAGATCCGGCCCCTCAACGTTTTTCACGGCAAGGTCGGCTCTGGCGTCAGCGTTGAAATGTCGGTTCAGCACGGGCCGGTGACGCTGCTCTCTATCGTCGAAGACGCCGGCAACATCAGGCTGCTTTGCGCCGAAGGCGCCTCTGTGGCGGGCCCGATCCTCGAAATCGGCAACACCAACAGCCGTTATCGATTTCCACTTGGAGCCCGGCGCTTTGTTGAGACGTGGAACGCGCAGGGACCTGCCCACCATTGCGCAGTTGGCGTCGGACACATTGCCGGGCGCATCGAGAAGCTTGGAAAACTCCTGGATCTGGACGTCGTAAAAGTCTGCTGACAAGATGGGAAGCGCGCCACAGTGAGCAACCTTCATCGTGCGAAAGCCCTCGCAAGATGCGTTCGGGCCATTGCGGCAAAGCACCTGCCAGTCAGCATCCGTTTCAAGTCCCGCGTGCCGGGTAAAGAACCGTCGTGGGCGCTTTCCGGGGAGGCAAACGCCACAAGCCTGGCCAGCGGCCAGCTCCTTGACCTCTTCCCCACTCATCTGCGTAACTGTTGCTTCGGCTGTTTCGGGCATCTGGGTGTCCTTGCGGCTTCCTTTGCCCACGCGTGCTCCAAAGCGGAGACAACTTAGTTCTCTTGAACGAAGACGCGCGCAGGACTGCACCGCCTTTCAGATCTCAGAAACCGGCCCGTGCGAAGCCTCGCGATATTGTTCCTTATGCCAAGTGGGCCCCTTTTCTGGAAGCGCCACCGATTGCCCGTCTGGGTCGATCAGCCGCAACTCGCCAAATGACGCGAGCCTGAGCTCTATGCGAGTATCACCTCGGTGTGCCTGATTACTCTCCGAGCGGAAGAGTGATATCCGCTACGGAGGCTCCCAATGTTACGCCGCGACTTTCCGCCTGCGCCATCGCCTTCACCAATGCGATGACCGTTTCGCGGATATTGCTGTCGGCGATCTTTAGAAAAGCGCGATTGAGCACCAATCCCTCTTTCGTTCGCAGGAATTCAGCGACCGGTTCCATATTCGCGGATAGATCCAGCCCTTGCAGCGTCAACGGCTCGGAATTCTCCTGCTCGAAGAAGAAGCTTGGCGACGTCTGAAGCACCTCGGCGATCCGCTGCAGCCGGCTGGCGCCGATGCGGTTGATGCCCTTCTCGTACTTCTGAACCTGCTGAAAGGTCACGCCAATCTGCTCGCCAAGCCGTTCCTGGCTCATCCCGAGCAACTGCCGGCGCATTCTGATGCGCGCTCCGACATAGCTGTCTATTGCATTCGCTGTCTTGACATTCATCGTGTGTTTTCAGCCTCGATCGCTTTTTTCAATCGGTGCAGCTGTAGTATCCCCTGCATGGCTTTTCCATGGTTGTTTTCACATAGCATACTGGATATGCGATGATCGCGACTGACTGTGATATGAAAGCCCCCCAAAAAGACGTGAAATCACGCAATAATCACTCGGCGGAAGCGTAAATCGAACCAAAGCCGTACCGATTAGGATAAAACTGGGCTGTAATTGCGTCCCGGCTTGCGTTAAATGCTCTCCAGCGACCGTCGCACGAGAGTCTTCCCAGCCCCGATCGCCCGAAAATCCATCGAATAATAGCGACGTGGCACGGCACCGGCCGTGCCTGTGCAGGAGAAGTATTGATGGCAACCGTTGCCGAGAGCGCGCCTCGTTTCGAAAAAACAACCATGTCTATCCTGATGGCGGTCAGCTTCTGCCACATGTTGAACGACATCATGCAGTCGCTGCTCGCCTCACTCTATCCGCTGTTCAAGGCGAACTACGATCTCGATTTCGTGCAGATCGGCCTCCTCACCATGACGTTCCAGGTCACGGCTTCGCTGCTGCAGCCGCTGGTCGGCATCGTCACCGACCGCTGGCCGATGCCCTATTCGCTGCCGGTCGGCATGGCCAGCACCTTTTGCGGCCTCATTCTGCTCGGCAATGCCGGCAGCTTCACCCTGCTACTGGTTGCCGCAAGCCTGATCGGCTTCGGCTCGGCGGTCTTCCACCCGGAATCTTCGCGTGTTGCCCGTCTTGCCTCTGGCGGCCGCCACGGTTTCGCACAATCCTTCTTCCAGGTCGGTGGCAATGCCGGCCAGGCGATCGGTCCGCTGCTTGCCGCCTTCATCGTGCTGCCGCTCGGTCAGCACAGCGTCTCCTGGTTCGCCGCCATCGCCATGGTCGGCATGGTCGTGCTAAGCTGGGTCGGCAACTGGTACATCAGCCACAGGCGCCAGAATGCCAGCAAGCCGGCAATAAGCCGGACCCTGCCGCTGCCGCAGAACAGGGTCGTCTGGGCGCTGCTCATCCTCGTGCTGCTGACGGCAACGAAGAATGTCTACATGGCCAGCGTATCGAGCTACTTCACCTTCTATGTCATCGACAAGTTCGAACTCAGCGTGCAGCAGGCACAGCTGATGCTCTTCCTGTTCCTCGGTTCGGTCGCCGTCGGCACTTTCCTCGGCGGGCCGATCGGTGACCGCTTCGGTGCCCGTTTTGTCATCTGGTTCTCGATCCTCGGCGTCATTCCCTTCGCGCTCCTGCTTCCCTATGCCAACCTTTTCTGGACGGGTGTGCTCAGCGTCGTCATCGGCCTGATCTTCGCTTCGGCCTTCTCTGCAATCGTCGTCTTCGCGCAGGAACTGGTGCCCGGGCGCGTCGGGTTGATTGCCGGGGTCTTCTTCGGCTTCGCATTCGGGGCAGGGGGGCTTGGCGCAGCCCTGCTCGGCAGTTTCGCCGACACCCATGGCATCGATTTCGTCTACCGCATCTGCTCCTACCTGCCGCTGCTCGGTCTCCTCACGGTCTTCCTGCCGCGTATTCCCAAGCAGAAACCAGTCTGAGGCGACATCGCTTGCGGACAATCAATCGAGCCGGAATGTCACCGACACTCCGGCTCGATTTCGTACATCGCCTTCGCCCATAGGCCCGAACGTATTTTTCTCCTCCTATGGGGAAGAGGGATCACCATTCCTTTAATCCACTATTTTTATAGATAATATTCGTGAGAATAATGACGTCGGTCTCGGCACGATATTGGAAGGAAATGGCATGTCTGCTCACAAACTGGTCGGCCTTGCGGGTAGCTTCAACCGCCCCTCGAAGACCTTTGCGCTTGTCGAAAACGTTGCCGGTCTCGCCGGTGAGAAATACGACTTCGACACCACCATCTACGATCTGACCGATGTCGGCCCCTCGCTTGGCCAGGCGCTGCGCCGTGACGATCTCGACAGTCGCGCCAGGGAAGTCATCGACGACATCGTCAATGCCGATGTGCTGGTCATCGGAGCGCCGACCTACAAGGGCAGCTATCCCGGTCTCTTCAAGCATCTGATCGACCTGATCGACCCGCATGAGCTGCGCGCCAAGCCAATCATCATCACTGCGACCGGCGGCGGTGACCGCCATGCGCTGATGGTCGAGCACCAGCTCCGGCCGCTCTTCGGTTTTTTCATGTCTCACACGCTGCCGACCGCCGTTTACGCGTCCGACCGCGACTTCACCGATTACCGCGTCTCATCCGATCCGCTGTCCAAGCGGATCAGCGAGGTCATCGGCGAGCTCGAGGCGTTCTTTCCCAGCCGGAATCAGGCGCTGATCGCTGCCGAGTAAAGAGCGTCGGGATAAGCTTGAAACGGCGCCACGAGGGCGCCGTTTTCATTTTTGGAGCATGCTCTCAAGCCGCAATTAATCCATAAATTTGGTGGAAATTTATCCTGCCGATATCGATGGCAGGGCAAGAGTTTTTCTGGGCTTTGCTCCACATCAGACATTCGTGCTTCGCTCGCGATCTGCGCATTTGCCATGATCGGCCTGCTCGGGGCGTTCGGCCTCATTCAGTCAGACGGGATATACAATGACCAAGAACAAAAATCTTCGCGCCTTCCACCTTTCGCGCCGGGCGGCTCTTGCCGCCGTCGCCATTTCTGCTGCCGCAGTCTTTTCCTTTGCCGCACCCGCGCCTTCCTTTGCCGAGGACAAGTCGATCAAGGTCGGCATCATGGCCGGCGAGGAGGAGGATATTTGGCGCGTGGTCGCAAGCGAGGCGGGCAAGAAGGGTCTCAAGATCGAGACCGTCATCTTCAACGACTACACGCAGCCGAATGAAGCGCTGGAGCGCGGCGAAGTCGATGCCAACGCCTTCCAGCACCAGCCCTATCTCGACAACCAGATCCAGCAGCACGGCTATCACATCGTTCGTGTCGGTTATACCGGGGTCTGGCCAATCGGCCTTTACACCAAGAAATACAAGTCCGTCGCCGAGATCCCGGAAGGTGCCGTCATCGGCGTGCCGAACGATCCCTCGAACGAAGGCCGTGCACTGCGTGTGCTCCAGAGCGAAGGCCTGATCAAATTGAAGGACGGCACCGGTATTCTCGCGACCGTCGCCGATGTCACCGACAATCCGAAAAAGATCGAGATCAAGGAACTCGACGCCGGCATCGTCGGCCGTTCAATCGACGATCTGGATGCCGGTATCGTCAACACTGACTGGGCGCTGAAGAGCGGTCTTTCGCCGGCCGAACGCATTGCCCAGGAGCCGATCGCTGATAATCCATACCGCAACTTCATCGCCGTCAAGGACGACAACAAGGACGCCGAGTGGGTCAAGACGCTTGTGTCTTCTTATCAGAACGACACCGTCAAGGCCGAATTCGACAAGGTCTACAAGGGCACCGGTCTCAGCGCCTATTGATCAGAGGCAGGGCTGGGGTTAAGGCCTGCCAAGAGGCGGTCCGGGCGTTCTCTGCCCGGACCGCCTTCAGTGTTTGTAAGGAAAACCACATGAATTCCCTTGTTTCCACCACGGCGATCGAGGCGCAGTCTCAAGCGGCGGCTTCCGAAGAGGTGGTGAGACTGACCGACGTGAAGCGACGGTTCGGAACCACTGCAGCCCTCGACGGCATTTCGCTGACGGTGAAGAGAGGCGAGATCCTCGGCATCATCGGCCGCAGCGGCGCCGGCAAATCGACGCTGATCCGCTGCCTGAACGGCCTGGAGCGCGCCGATAGCGGCGAGATCCTCATCGAAGGCCGAGATATCACCGGACTTTCAGAACAGGAATTACAGCCGCTGCGGCGCCGCATCGGCATGATCTTCCAGCATTTCAATCTGCTTTCTGCGAAAACCGTCGAGGAAAACGTCGCGCTGCCTCTGAAGATCGAGGGTCTTGCAAAGAGCGAGCGCCTGAAACGGGCGCACGAGCTGCTCGAACTCGTCGGCCTTGCCGACAAGGCGAAGGCTTATCCCGTATCGCTATCCGGCGGCCAGAAACAACGCGTCGGCATTGCCCGGGCGCTGGCGGCACGCCCGGCACTGCTGTTGTCCGACGAGGCGACATCGGCGCTCGATCCGGAAACGACCCGGTCGATCCTGGCATTGCTGAAGGACATCAACCGTAAGCTCGGACTGACCATTCTGCTCATCACCCACGAGATGGAAGTGGTACGCGGCATTGCCGATCGCGTCGCGGTCATCGATGCCGGGCGGATCGTCGAGGAAGGGCAGGTCTGGTCGGTCTTTGCCAATCCGCAGGCTGAAATCACCGGGAGCCTGCTTGGCGGTATCCGCCCGCAGCTTCCTGAGCATATCGCCGGCCGGCTGTCGGCGACGGCGGGCAGCGAAGCGATCCTCAGCGTCGATCTCGCCGGGCCACAGGCGCAGGGCGCGCTATTTGCCGAACTCTCGGCAGCATTGCCGCATTCCTTCCGCCTCGTCCATGGCGGCATCGACCATATCCAGAACCAGCCGGTGGCGCGGTTCTTCATCGCCGTTCCCGCGCGCGACCCCGCGCTTGCCGGAAAAGTCGAACAATTCCTGACGGCCCGGTCCGCCCGGGTGGAGGTGCTTGGTTATGACACCGATCATGCTTGAACTGCTTATTCGCTCCCTTTGGGAGACGGTCCTGATGACCCTCGCCTCGGGATTGATCTCGCTCGTCGCCGGCCTGCCGCTCGGCCTTGCTCTGGTCGCGACAGCGCGCGGCGGCATCGCCGAAAATCTCTGGATCAATCGCATGCTCGGGTCAGTCATCAACGGTTTCCGCTCGGTGCCTTTCATCATCCTGCTGGTGGCGCTGATCCCGCTGACGCGGCTGATCGTCGGCACCGCGCTCGGCACCTGGGCGGCCATCGTGCCGCTCGCCATCGCCGCAACGCCCTACTACGCCCGTATCGCCGAAGTATCGCTGCGCGAGGTCGACCGCGGGCTGATCGACGCCGTGCGCGCCATGGGCAGCAACCGCTGGACGATCATCCGCGAGGTGCTGGTGCCTGAAGCGCTGCCGGGCATCGTCGCCGGTTTCACCGTCACGCTGGTAACGCTGATCGGCGCCTCGGCCATGGCGGGCGCGATCGGCGCCGGCGGCCTCGGCGATCTCGCCATCCGCTATGGCTATCAACGTTTTGAAACCAGCGTGATGATCGCGGTGGTGGCCGTCCTCATCGTGCTCGTCTGCGGAATCCAGTGGCTTGGCGACCGGCTGGTCGCCAGGTTGGACCACCGATAAGTCAGCGCCGGAACTGGGCAGCGGGATGAGCGGCGGGCAACCTGCCGTTCCCGCCGCCGAAAAGCTTCTGCCGCAAGGGTCCTGCAGCATAGTCCGCCTTGAAGACGCCGCGCTCCTGCAGCACCGGGACGACCAAGTCGACAAAATCGCGCAGGCTTTCCGGCGCCACTGTCCGCGCCAGATTGAAGCCGTCGATGCCACCCTCGTCGATCCATGCCGTGAGATGATCGGCGATCTGTTCCGGCGAACCCACTATCGGCTTCATCCGGCTGCCGAGCACCATCTGGTCGATGATGTTACGCAGCGTCACGGGCTTTGGCGCCTGTTTCGTGATGGCCGCAAGCGCCGACTGATTGGCGTTGGTCGAGCTCTGGTCGATGACGTCGTCCAATTCATACTTCGAAAAATCGATGCCTATCGAAGCGGAGTAATGCGCAAGCGAGGCCTCGACGCTCGCATGGCGGCGGTACTCCTCCAGCTTGTCCTGGGCTTCCTTCTCCGTCCGCCCGACGACAACAGTGATCAGGCTCAGGATCTTCAATGCGTCGGCGCCGCGGCCGAATTCCTCCGCCTTCGCCCGCAGCGCATCGACGGTCGGCCTCGCCGCCTTGGGATTTGGCCCGGCAATGAAGACGCATTCGGCGTGGCGGGCGGCGAAGTCCTGGCCGCGGGCCGAGGCGCCGGCCTGGAAGAGCAGGGGCGTGCGCTGCGGCGAGGGCTCGGAAAGATGGATGCCTTCCATCCGGTAATATTTGCCGTCGTGACGGACAGAGCGCACTTTGGAGGGGTCGGCATAGACACCGCCTACCTTGTCGCGCACCACCGCATCGTCGTCCCAGCTCCCTTCCCAGAGCTTGTAGAGTATTTCGAGATATTCCTCGGCCGCATCGTAGCGCGCATCATGTTCCGGCAGCTTGTCGAAACCCATGCTGCGGGCGGCACTGTCGAGATAACCGGTGACGATGTTCCAGCCGATCCGTCCCTTGGTCAGATGATCGAGCGTCGACATGCGCCGCGCCAGCAGGAAGGGTGGCTCATAGGTGGTGTTGACGGTGACGCCGAAACCCAGATGTTTCGTGACATAGGCCATCGCCGAAATCGGGATCATCGGATCATTGACCGGGATCTGCGCGCCCGTCTCGATCACCGGCGCCGGGCTACCCTTGTAGACGTCATAGACACCGACGATATCGGCCAGGAAGATGCCGTCCAGCTTGCCGCGTTCGGCGGTCTTGGCAACCTCTGTCCAGTAGTCCAGATCGGTATAATGCGCTGAGCGGTCGCGCGGATGCGTCCACAGGCCGTGGTTGATATGCCCGACGCAGTTCATGTCAAAGGCATAGATCTGCATGGTCTTCATGAGGCGGGTCCCAAAGCCGGCAATAGAAATCAAGGATTTGCCGCATTAATAATCCTAGAGCATGATGCCGAAAAGTGTGAGCGGTTTTCGGACGACATCATGCTCTAACTATATAATATAGAACAGGATTCAGATTGCGGGCCGGCTCGGCCTAAAATCATCCTGTTCGGGCTCTATCGCACGAGGAGCCGGTGAAATGGTAGGGTGGGAATGAAAAAAGCCGGAGGAACCGCATGACGAAGAAGACGCTGTCGGATTGGGCGGAGCTTGCGCAAAAGGAACTGCGCACCTCGCCCGAGAAGCTCACCTGGCAGACGCCGGAAGGCATTGCCGTCAAGCCGCTCTATACGGCCGAGGATCTTGACGGCGCCGGGCATCTTGGTTCGCTTCCCGGCTTCTCGCCTTTCACCCGCGGCCCGCGGGCGACGATGTATGCCGGCCGGCCCTGGACGATCCGCCAATATGCCGGCTTCTCGACGGCAGAGGAATCGAATGCCTTTTATCGCCGCAATCTGGCGGCCGGCCAGAAGGGCTTGTCGGTCGCCTTCGATCTTGCCACCCACCGCGGGTATGACAGCGATCATCCGCGCGTCGAGGGTGATGTCGGCAAGGCGGGTGTGGCAATCGACAGCGTCGAGGACATGAAAATCCTGTTCGACGGCATTCCGCTGGCTGAAATGTCGGTGTCGATGACGATGAACGGCGCCGTCATCCCGATCCTTGCCTCCTTCATCGTGGCCGGCGAGGAGCAGGGTGTTTCGCGAGCCGACCTTTCTGGCACCATTCAGAACGACATCCTGAAGGAGTTCATGGTCCGCAACACCTATATCTATCCGCCCGAATCATCGATGCGGATCGTTGCCGACATCATCGACTATACCGCCCGCGAGATGCCGAAGTTCAACTCCATCTCGATCTCCGGCTACCACATGCAGGAAGCCGGCGCGACACTGGTGCAGGAACTGGCCTTCACGCTGGCCGACGGCCGCGAATATGTCCGCGCCGCCATCGCCAAAGGCCTGAGCGTCGACGAGTTCGCCGGCAGGCTCTCCTTCTTCTTCGCCATCGGCATGAACTTCTTCATGGAAGCGGCCAAGCTGCGCGCCGCCCGCCTGCTCTGGACGCGGATCATGGAAGGGTTTCATCCGAAGAAACAGTCCTCGCTGATGCTGCGCACCCATTGCCAGACCTCCGGCGTCTCCTTGCAGGAGCAGGACCCTTATAACAACATCATCCGCACCGCTTTCGAGGCGATGTCGGCCGTGCTCGGCGGCACGCAGTCGTTGCATACGAATTCCTTCGACGAAGCGATTGCGCTGCCGACTGAGTTCTCCTCTCGTATCGCCCGCAACACCCAGCTCATCCTGCAGCACGAGACCGGCGTCACCAAGGTCGTCGATCCGCTCGCCGGCTCCTACTATGTCGAAAGCCTGACGGCCGAACTGGCAGACAAGGCCTGGGCGTTGATGAAGGAAGTCGAGGCACTCGGCGGCATGACCAAGGCGGTGGCAGACGGCCTGCCGAAACGGCTGATCGAGGAAGCGGCCGCACGCCGCCAGGCGGCCGTCGACAAGGGCGAGGAGGTCATCGTCGGCGTCAACCGCTATCGGCTCGACAACGAGCAGCCGATCGACATTCTGGAGATCGACAACAGCGCAGTACGCAAAGCGCAGATCAGACGTATCGAGGAAACCAAGCGGCGGCGCGATGGCAAAGCCGTGCGCGAGGCCTTGGCGGCCCTGGCCGAGATCGCACAGAGCGGCAAGGGCAACCTGCTTGAAGCCGCCATCGAGGCGGCGCGGGCCCGCGCCACGGTCGGCGAGATATCGGATGCGATGCGCGATACCTTCGGCGATCATGCCGCCACGCCAGTGGTGATTAAGGGCCTCTATGGCCAAGCGTATGAAAACGAGCCGGAGCTCGCCGTGCTCAAGACTCGCATGACGGAGGTGACGGAAGCCATGGGGCACCGGCCGAAGATCATGGTCGCCAAGCTCGGTCAGGACGGGCACGACCGAGGCGCCAAGGTGATCGCCTCGGCCTTCGGCGATATCGGCTTCGACGTGCTCGCCGGTCCCCTGTTCCAGACACCGGAGGAAGCCGCCGGTGTCGCACTCAGCGAAAAGGTCAACGTCGTCGGCGTCTCGTCGCTGGCGGCCGGTCACAGGACGCTGCTGCCACAGCTGATCGACAGGCTGAGGGAACAGGGCGGTGGTGACATCATCGTCGTCTGCGGCGGCGTCATTCCGCGGCAGGACTATGCATTCCTGCACGAACACGGCGTTGCAGCCGTATTCGGTCCTGGGACAAATGTTCTCGAGGCGGCAAACTCCGTCCTCGACCTGCTGCAGGGCAGGCGACGGAATCAGTAATTTAGAGAAGACCGCGCTTTGCCAGATTGCTCATCAGCGCCGAAATGCCGAAGGTCCAGGGCGGGCATTCGGTGGAGAGGCGCACGGTGTTGATGAGCGCGCCGAGGCCTGCCGAGGAAATCTCGACGACATCGCCGATCTTGTGGGTAAAGCCTTGCTTCGGCGCGTCGCGGTCCTGAGTCGGCGCAAACAGCGTGCCGAGGAAAAGCATGAAACCGTCGGGATATTGATGATGGGCGCCGACCGTCTGCTTGACGAGATCGGTCGGATCGCGACTGATCTGCGACATCGAACTCTTGCCGTGCATCACGAAGCCATCCTGGCCTGACACCTTCAGGTCGAGTTCGGCCTTGCGTACATCATCGAGGCTGTAGCCGGCATCGAACAGGCGGATGAAAGGACCGATCGAGCAGGAGGCATTGTTATCCTTGGCCTTGCCGAGCAGCAGCGCCGAGCGGCCCTCGACGTCGCGCAGGTTGACGTCGTTGCCGAGAGTCGCCCCCGTGATTTCGCCGCGGCTGTTGACCGCGAGCACGATTTCCGGCTCGGGATTGTTCCAGGTCGAGATCGGATGCAGGCCGACATCCGCACCCCAGCCGACGGAGGAGAGCACCGGCGACTTGGTGAAGACTTCGGCGTCCGGCCCGATACCGACCTCCAGATATTGCGACCACATGCCTTCGTCGATCAGTGCCTGCTTGACCTTGGCAGCCTCCGGTGAGCCGGCCTTCAGATTGGTGAGGCTGCCACCGATCAGCGTGCTGACGCGCTCGCGGATCGAGGCGGCACGCTCCGGACTGCCGGCCGCCTTCTCCTCGATGACGCGCTCGATCATCGACTGCGCAAAGGTGACGCCGCAGGCTTTCACTGCCTGCAGGTCGACGGGCGCAAGGAGATAAGGGTGCGTTTGATCCGGAGCTCCGGTACTGTTGGCGGCGATGTCCGCCAGCGAGCCAACCGCCTTGCCACTTGCTGCACGGACGAAGGTGGCGGCATCCTGCCGCTCGAGCAGGGCGCTCAGCGTCGGCGCCTCGCGCGACGTGATGTCGACCAGTATACCCTCGCGCAGCGTCACAATGCTCGGTCCCTGCACTTCGGGATTCCAGATGCGACCGACAAAAAGACCATCCGAAGCGGCGACATCGAGCAGAGGTTGAGACATGGTGATCTTCCGTCACAGGCGAGCGGGGAGCGCTCTTCAAAACATTGCGGGGTGTTGCCGCCCTCCAGCCCGGCGGCAGCCGAAATCGATCACATTCACGGAGACGGGGCAAGATGCGCTGGGGAAAAAGACCTTTGCCTGATCGGCTCAAGCGGCGGCCTTTCTCGGGAATCCAATCACAAAAGCTCACAAAATAACTATTTAGATACAAAATAACTGTTATATTTCAAATATTTAGATGTAGGCTGTGACGATTTTGCCCTCCATATCGCCTTGACAGGAGCCGGCTTTCGTTATCTGTTTTGCCCAACATGGAGGAGGCTGGCATCAGCCGGCCACACGAAAATCCCAGGAGGATATTGCAGCGATGTTGAGATTTGCCGTCGTCGGAATCGACCATGGGCACACGTTCGATCACGTAAAGGGGTTGCTGGCCGCAGGCGGCGAGTTCGTCGGCTATTGCCCGCAGACCTCGGTGCCGGCGTTGCGCGAGGGCTTCGAGAAGACCTATCCTGACGCGCCGCAGATCGACAGGCAAAAGCTGTTCGACGATCCGTCGATCGACGTCATCTGCATCTCGGCGATCCCGCGCGATCGTGCCGGGCTTGCCATCCGCGCTATGAGATCGGGCAAGGACGTGATGACCGACAAGCCGGGCGTGACGGCCTTCGCCCAGCTCGAGGACGTCAAGAAGACGGTCGCTGAAACCGGCAAGATCTTTTCGATCTGCTTTTCCGAACGCCATTGCGTGCGCTCCGCCGTCAAGGCCGGAAAGCTGGTGAAAGAAGGCGCGATCGGTAAAGTGATCCAGACGCTCGGCGTTGGTCCACACCGGCTGCAACTGCCGACCCGGCCGGACTGGTTCTTCGATCCCGAAGCCTTCGGCGGCATCATCGTCGATATCGCTTCACACCAGGTCGATCAGTTCCTGTTCTATACCGGCTCGACCACAGGCGAGGTCATCGCCAGCTCGATCGGCAATTTCGGCATGCCCGACAAGCCCGCCTTCGAGGATTTCGGCGAGGTGCTTCTGCGTTCCGACAAGGCGGCGGGCTATGTCCGTGTCGACTGGTTCACGCCGGAGGCGCTGCCGACCTGGGGCGACGGGCGCCTGACCATTCTCGGCACCGAAGGCTACATCGAACTGCGCAAATATATCGATATCTCCGGCCGGCCGGGCAAGGATCACCTCTTCCTGGTCAACGGCAAGGAAATGACCCATATCGATTGCAGCGGCGAAAAACTCGATTATTTCGATGCTTTCACCACTGACGTCGGCAACCGTACGCAGACGGCGATGACCCAGGATCATGTTTTCGAAGTCTGCCGCCTTTCGCTCGAAGCCCAGGCGAAAGCTGCCCGCATCGGCGCCCGCTGAGGAGGATATCATGACCAGAAAATTGCGCGTCGGGGTCATCGGCGCAGGCATCGCTGCGCGGCATCTGGCCGGCTTCGGCTGGAACAAGGAGCTTTTCGAAGTCCCCGTGCTCTGCTCGCTCGATGAGGAGCGCGGCAGGGCGCTGTGCGAGGAATACGGCATTGGCGAATACACGCAGGATGCGGATTCGCTGTTTGCCCGTGACGATCTCGACATCATCGACATTTCGACGCCGCCGAGTTCGCATTTCGAACTTTGCCGCAAAGGTATCGAGTCCGGCAAGCACGTGATCTGCGAGAAGCCGCTCTTCGGCTCGATCGCCGAGGTCGACGAGATGGGGCGCATCCTTGCCCGCTTCCCCAGCAAGAAGCTGATGCCGATCTTCCAGTATCGCTATGGTTCCGGCCTGCAGAAGCTGAAGCTGCTGATCGAACGTGGCCTGGCCGGCAAGCCGTTCCTGACCACGATCGAAACCCATTGGTGGCGCGGGCCGGATTATTATGCCGTGCCGTGGCGCGGCAAATGGGCGAGCGAACTCGGCGGTGGCCTTCTCGGCCACGCCATCCACGCCCATGACATGCTGAACTATGTGCATGGCCCCTGCGCCGAGGTGTTTTCCTATGGGGCGACGCTGGTCAATCCGATCGAGGTCGAGGATACGGCAGCCCTTTCGGTGAAGATGCAGAATGGCTCGCTGGCGACGCTGTCGATGACGCTGGGTTCGCGCAAGGAGATCTCGCGGTTGCGCTTCTGCTTCAACGACCTCGTCGCCGAAAGCATCATCGAACCCTACACGATGGGCCGTGATCCGTGGACGTTCGTCGCCGGGACAGAGGAACATCAGGCGCGGATCGACGAAGTGCTCGCCGCCCATGTGCCTGGCGAGGATGGCTACACCCGTCAGTTCGAGCTCTTCCATAAGGCGATCGTCGAAGACACCGACCCACCGGTGACGCTGCAGGATGCCCGCAATTCGCTGGAACTGGTAACGGCCGCTTATTTCTCGCAGCGAACCGGACAACCGACGCCGATGCCGATCGCCGCCGATCATCCGCTCTATCGCTCCTGGCTTCCGGCAGGGGAATGGCGGGCTGCGGCCACCGTCTGAATCGGGAAGGGCTCTCCGATGCTGAAATCCTTCGAGCATGTCGGCATGACGGTCGGCGACATGGACCGCACCGTCGATTTCTACTGTGGCCTGCTCGGCCTCAGCCTCGTGCTGCGCAAGACGATGGCGAATGGCATGCAGGTCGCGTTCCTCGATGCAGGCGGCGGCATGCTGGAGGTCTTTGCGCCGCCCGGCGGCGCGTCGACGGCGGTCGACGTGCCTGACGATACGGCCGGCGTCCGGCACCTCACCTTCTGTTTCGACAATGTCGAACAGACCTTCGCCCGCCTTGAACAGGCGGGTGTCGAGATCAAGGAGCGGCCGCGCTTCGCGGTCCACTCCGAGATGCTGAACAAGATCGCCTTCGTTCGCGATCCCGACGGCATTATCGTCGAGCTTGCCGAACGTTCTCTGAACCGCCAGGGCTGACACAGGTGCTGCCGATCCCTTCGCTGCGGGCGGTCAGACCGTCCCGCAGCAGATCGATCAGGCGCCGGATGAGTTTTGCCGCCATGTTAGGCTCTCCTCAGCTCGCCAGCTTGGCGCTGATATAGTTGCGCCAGCCGCCAAGTGCGGTGATTTCCTCAGCACCTTTCACCCCATGGGCCTCGCAGACGAAGCCGGAGACGCTGGAACCGTCTTCGAGCGTCAGCTTACCGATGCCGAGGGGTGCCGGAATCTTCTGGACGAACCTGCCGAAAGCATCGGCCGGCAGTGCCCAGACCTCGACCTCCAGCCCCTGCCCCCTATGGCCGGGTTCGCGCAGCAGCCCCGGTTTCGGCGGCATGGTATTGGGCAGAACGAAGAGGCGATAATCGCCTGATGTGCGGCAGGTCTTGACCAGACGCCCGCCCGAGCCTGCCAGTTCGTGATTGAGCGGCATGCCGGTCAGATGCGCACCGACGACCGCGATTTCGATGAAACCGTCATCGCCAGGCACGACACGGCTCGCTTCCGGTATTGCCGCCTGCCGGTCGATGCCCATGCCGGAAGCTGCTGCGCGGTGCAGCGCATCGGCAAGTGGGGCCAGGGCATCGTCGGTGAAGGCAGGTGCAATGACGGTGACGCCGCCCGGCAGGCCGTCTTTGCCGAAACCGGCCGGAACGGCGATCGCTGCGCAATCGAGCAGGTTGACGAAATTGGTGTAGCGACCGAGGCGGCCATTGAGCACGACGGGATTGGCCAGCATGTCGGCGACCGTGTAGGTGGTCGGTGCGGTCGGCAGCAGAAGCACGTCCGCCTTTTCCCATTCGGCTTCGGTCTTGCGGCGCAGCTCCTCCAGCCGGTATCGGCCGTTAAAGGCCTCGACCGCGGTCTTGCCCTTGGCGCCTTCGATAATCCCTCTGACCGTCGGGTCGAAATCGGCGGCGTTGGTGGCGAGGAAGGTCTCGACCGCCGCCAGACGCTCGGCGACCCACGGCCCGTCATAGAGGAGGGCGGCGGCCTCGCGGAATGGCGCGTAATCGAAAGGCACGATGGTCGCTCCGAGCGCTTTGGCCCGCTCGATCGCCTGGTCGTAGAGCGCCTCCACCTCCTTGTCACCGAAGAATTCCCGCTCGGCATCGGTGAGAACGCCGATGCGCAAGCCCGATACCGGCAGGTTCGCCGGCTTGGCGTGACGCGAGAAAGCATCGGCGCCATCGAAGCCTTCGGCGACCTTGCGGATCGCAACACCGTCGCCGACGGTCGCCGCAAAAATCGTGATGCAGTCGACGCTCTTGCAGGCCGGAACCGCGCCGGTATTCGGCACAAGGCCCGGCGTCGGCTTGATGCCGACCAGATTGTTGAAGGCGGCAGGCACGCGGCCGGAGCCTGCCGTATCGGTGCCGAGCGCAAAGGCCGCGAGGCCGGAGGCCACCGTGACTGATGATCCGGAACTCGATCCGCCGGAGATATAGGCCGCATCGAAGACCGAACGCGGCGCGCCATAGGGCGAGCGCGTGCCGTTGAGGCCGGTCGCGAACTGGTCGAGATTGGTCTTGCCGATGATGATGGCGCCGGCTGCCTTCAGCCGCGCAACGACGGTAGCGTCCGCTTCCGGCCGATATTCGTATGCCGGGCAGGCGGCCGTCGTCGGCAGGCCGGCGGCATCGATATTGTCTTTCACGGCGAAGGGCACGCCCCAAAGCGGCAGGCTGTTTGCCTCGGGCGCGCGTGCCATCAGCACTTTTGCGGCCGCGCGCAGCTCGTCATCCGGCACCGGGGTGATGAAGATTGCCGGATCTTTCGAGGCGGCACGCCGCGCGATCACCTCTTCGATGGCGTCGAGCGGCGTCAGGCCGGATTGATAGGCGGCGCGAAGGCTTGAGAGATCGAGGATGGTCGGCAGCATGTCAGCATTCCTCCAGAACGACGATGATATCGCCGGCTTTGACGTTTCTTCCCGGCCCGGCGCGCAGGTCGCGGACGCGGCCTGCCGCATGGGCGGTGACGTTGATTTCCATTTTCATCGATTCGATGATGGCGAGTGTATCGCCGGCCGCAACCGAGGCGCCCGGCTCGACCAGCAATTTCCAGATATTGCCGGGCACGGCGCTGGCAACACCGAAGCAGCCGTCGGGAATATCCCCATCCGGACTTTCGCCCGTGCCTTCATCGGTGACGAAGCTGTCGAGCCCGGCTTCCTTCCAGCGTTGGCGCTCAGTATCGAAGGCGGCCTGCTGCGTTGCCTTGAAACGGCCGATCGACGCCGAATTCGCCTGCAATTCCTTCTCGTAAGCGGCATAGGAGAATTCCGTCTCCTCGATCCGAATCGGATAGCCCCCGTGCGGGAAGGCGGCGCGCGCCTCCGTCAGCTCCTGATTGCTGACCGGGAAGAAACGGATCTGGTCGAAGAAGTTCAGCAGCCAAGGTTTTCCCTTGGCAAAGACCGGCGTCTCCCGCCAAGTGTTCCAGACTTGGATGGTGCGGCCGAAGAGCTGGTAGCCGCCCGGTCCTTCCATGCCATAGATGCACATATAGGCGCCGCCGATGCCGACGGCATTTTCCGGCGTCCAGGTGCGAGCGGGATTATACTTCGTCGTCACGAGACGGTGGCGCGGATCGGTCGGGGTCGCAACCGGCGCGCCGAGATAGACGTCGCCGAGACCCAGCACCAGGTAGCTGGCATCGAAGACGATATCGCGAACGGCCTGTTCGTCGGGAAGACCGTTGATGCGGCGGATGAACTCGATATTCGACGGGCACCAGGGCGCATTCGGGCGCACCAGCTCCTGATATTTGCGCATCGCAAGCTCCGCATCCGGATCGTTCCAGGAGAGCGGCAGATGCACGATGCGGCTCGGCACCGTGACCTCCTGCGCTGCCGGAAGCGTCGCCTCGATCGCCGCCAGAAGCCCCAGCAGGCGCTTTCGCGTCAGCTGCGTGCCGTCATAATGGATCTGCAGCGAGCGGATGCCGGGGGTAAGGTCGACGATGCCAGGAAGGCGAGCCTCGATGACCGCCTGCATCAGCAGATGCACCCGCAGGCGAAGCGCGATATCGAGCGTCATCGGCCCATATTCGACGAGCAGATTGTCGTCGCCTTGGCGGCGATAAACGACAGAAACCGGGCCATCCTCGCTGATGCCGAGGATCGGCGAACCTGTTTCTTCCGTGGGCCGCCGCACCGCCGGGCCGGCGATCGGGTCTTCCGGCCGCGCCACTGCATGAAAACGGATACGGTCGCCGGGCTTGAACTGGCCCATCTTCCACTGCTCGTCGCGGGCAATCACCGCCGGGCAAACGAAGCCGCCAAGGCTCGGACCGTCGGGGCCGAGAATGATCGGCATGTCGCCGGTGAAATCGATCGCCCCGATCGCATAGGCATTATCGTGCAGGTTGGAGGGGTGCAGCCCCGCCTCGCCGCCATCGTGGCGTGCCCAAACCGGAGCAGGGCCGATGAGGCGAACGCCGGTGCGGGCGCTGTTGAAATGCACCTCGTACGCCGTCGAGAACAGCGTCTCGATATCGTTATCCTCGAAGAAATCTGGCGCGCCGTGCGGGCCGTAGACGACGCCGACATCCCATTCGCGCGTCAAGGTGGCCGGCTCCTTTGCGGGCGTCGCCGGTTCGGTTGCCACCTGCCGGGCAAAATGAAGCACATGCCCCGTCTTCAACGTGCCTGTGGCGTTACCGCCGAATTGGCCGAGGCCGAACGTCGCCCGCGAGCCGAGCACGACGGGAGCTGCAAAACCGCCGGCGACGGCGAGATAGGCGCGCTGCCCGGGTCCTTCGATCGTGCCGATCGACAGAACCTGGCCGGCGCGGATCAGCACCGGCGTATCATGCGGCAGCTTTGCACCATCGCAGGTCATCGCCATCCGGGCGCCGGCAAGCGCGATCGTCTGGTCGGCATAAAACCGCAGGGTCGGGCCGGAAACGGTCAGTTCGAGTGCGGCCGTTACATCGTCATTGCCGACCAGCCGATTGGCATGGCGGAAGGAGCGCTCGTCCATCGGACCGCTTGGCGGCACGCCGACATGCCAAAGGCCGAGCCGGCCCGGCAGTTCCTGAATGCTCGACTGCGCGCCGGGCGCAAGCACCTCGACGACGTCGGGAACGAAGGCGAAGTCGCGCAACGCCGTCGTCGCCACCTTGGCGCCGGCGAGCAGCTCGGAAGCGGCGATCGTCCTGAGATAATCGAGGTTGGTCTCGATGCCTGATATCGACGTTTCAGCGAGTGCTGCCTTCAGCTTCTCGATCGCCGCCGGCCGGTCTTCCGCCGTCACGATCAGCTTGGCAAGCATCGGGTCGTAGAAGGGCGTCACCTCGGTTCCCGTCTCGATCCAGCCGTCGACGCGAGCATTGTCAGGGAAGACGACCTCGGTTAGCAGGCCTGCGCTCGGGCGGAAATCGGCATGCGGCATCTCGGCATAAACACGCATCTCGATCGCCGCACCCTTCGGCGTCAGGCCCATAGCTCCGGAGAGCACGTCCTCGCTGGCCGCCTGCCGGATCATCCATTCGACGAGATCGATGCCGAAGACGGCTTCCGTCACCGGGTGCTCGACCTGCAGGCGGGTATTGACCTCGAGGAAATAGAATTCCTCGCGCTGGGGATCATAGATGAATTCGACGGTGCCGGCCGATTCATAGGAGACCGAACTTCCCAAATCGACCGCCGCCTTGTGCAGCCGCGCCCGTATCTCCGCGGAAAGGCCAGGCGCAGGGGTCTCCTCGACCACCTTCTGGTTCCGCCGCTGCAGCGAGCAGTCGCGTTCGCCGAGCGCAATCACTCCGCCCTTGCCGTCGCCGAAGATCTGCACCTCGACATGGCGCGCTTCGGCAACGAAACGCTCGATGTAGACGCGCGCATCCCCGAAGCTGGCGCGCGCGGTCCGCTGCACGCTTTCGAAGGAAGCCTTGAGGCCGGCGGCATCGGCGCAGAGCTGCATGCCGATGCCGCCGCCGCCGGCCGTGCTTTTCAGCATGACGGGATAACCGACGATCTCGGCAGCCGAAAGCGCATCCTCGACGCTCTGCAAGAGATCGGTGCCGGGCAGCAGCGGCACGCCGCTCGCTTTCGCCAATTCGCGCGCCGTATGCTTCAGGCCGAAGGCCGACAGATGCTCTGGGCGCGGGCCGATGAAGGCGATACCCTCGGCGGCGAGCCGCTCGGCAAAGCCGATATTCTCCGAGAGGAAACCGTAGCCTGGGTGCACGGCCTGCGCCCCCGTCACCTTGCAGGCGGCGATGACGGCATCGACGTTGAGATAGCTCTCAGCGGCTGGCGCCGGGCCGAGGCGTACGGCCTCGTCGGCGGTCAGCGCCGGCATCGAGAAGCGATCGGCATCGGAATAGACGGCGACCGAGGCAATGCCCATCCTCTTCAATGTGCGGATGACGCGGACGGCGATCTCGCCGCGATTGGCGATAAGAACCTTGGTGAACATCGATCAGTCCTCGCCGTCCCAAATCAGCACCCGGATCGGCGTCGGATCGAAGCCGTTGCAGGGATTGTTGATCTGCGGGCAGTTGGAGATGACGCAGAGCACGTCCATCTCCGCCACCAGCTCGACATAGTCGCCGGGCGCGGAAATGCCGTCGACGATGGTCATCTCGCCGTTCGGCTTGATCGGCACGTTCATGAAGAAATTGATGTTCGGCACGATGTCGCGCTTGCTCATGCCGTGCTTGGTCACCTCGATCACGAAATTGTCGCGGCAGGCATGCAGGTATTTGGTGCCGTGGCCAAAGCGCACCGTGTTGCTCTCGCAGGAGCAGGCGCCGGCTGATGTATCGTGGCGGCCGCAGCTATCGGCCGTCATGACCAGCATGACGTTGCCTTCGTTCGAGATGATCTTCGTGCCGGTGCCGATATAGGCGCCGCCTTGAGCCCGCATCGTATCCTGGTTGGAATAACGCTCGGCAAAGTCATCGGCGCGGTAGAACAGCGTATCGATCGCCTGCTGGCCGTAGCTGTCCTCGATGCGGATGGTCTGGCCCTTGCGGACGATGCCGGACCATGGCGCTTCGGCCGGAATGAAATGATCCTGCACGGCGTTTTCGAGGCTGCGCGAAGCTGAAGTCTTGATGAAATCGGTCATCGTCATTCCCCTCAGGCCAGCATCGAGGCGTTGTTCTCGAAGCCGCGAAGGGCTTCGGCGGTCGCCGTGCGCGCGAGGTCGTCGGCGCCGGGAGCGGGCGCGCGAAAGCGCGTGACGATCACCGGCTTCGGCGCATAGACCGGATCGGGATCGAGCGGATGCGGGCAATTGGAGAAGCCGACGATCATGTCCATCTCGGCGCGCAGCTCGGCATAGTCGCCGCTGTTGGAGAGTTTGCCGCGCCAGTGGAAGCCACCGTCATCGTCGACGCGGACGGAAGCGAAGAGATTGAGAATTGCGGGAATATCGCGCCTGGTGAGACCAAGCTTGCCGGCGACGAGCACAAGATTGTCGCGGGTGTTGCGGGTCTTGACGCCGGGATATTTGGCAGCGTTCGAAGCTGCCGTCGAGCCGCCCATCAGGCAGTCGTGGGCGCCGGAGCTATCCTCGATCAGCGAAAACATCACCCGGCCCATGTCTGAGAAGATGACGCGGCCCTTGCCGAGGGCGGTCGTCCACTGCACCTTGACCGTATCGACGAGATTGAGCCGTTCGCTCGTGTCAGCGGCGTTCCAGGCGACGAGCGCCACGGTCGATCCGCCTTCGCCCTGATCGATGCGGAGAGCCTCGCCGCGCTTCAGCGCGCTCGACCAGTGCCAGCCGCCGGGGATGGTTTCCTGATGGATGATTGCAGCCGCATCGATTGCGGGGGCCGGCAGAGGGCTCGGCGCCGGAAAGGCCTTCGGCGCAAATTCCAGCCCCTTCTTCTGATGTTCCTCGTAACGCTGCCGGTTGGCAGCGATCTCCTCGGGCGAACGTCTGACATGCATCATGGTTTTTCTCCTGACGGACTGGAAGCCGGGTCGTCCCGGCGAAGGCCCAGAGAAATGACCGGGCCGTCCCGGTCGGGGCTGAAGATGGAGGGCGCGCCGGCAAGCCTCGGCGGCCAGATCGAGATATCCTTGGTGATCGTCGCGCCGTAGCGCTCCTTTTCCTCCGGGCGGTCACGCTTGCGCTCGAAGGCGACGACGCGCGTCGCCAGCGTGAAGGCTTCGCGCATGTCATGTGTCACCATGACGACGGTCATCTGCGTTTCGTGCCAGAGCCGCTTCATCAATGTGTGGATCTCGGCTCGGATGCCGGGATCGAGCGCACCGAAGGGCTCGTCGAGCAGCAGCACCTTCGGCTTCATGATCAGCGCCTGCGCCAAAGCCAGGCGCTGCTGCATGCCGCCTGATAGTTGCGCCGGATATTTGTCCTCGGCGCCGGAAAGGCCGACTTCGGCAATCAGCCGCCGTGCCTCGTCGATGGCGTCGCGACGGGCGGCGCCGAAAAGCTTGGCCTTGTAGCGGGACGTTGAGAGTTCCCGCCCAAGCAGCACGTTGCCGAGCACGGTTAGATGCGGGAAGACGGAATAGCGCTGGAAGACGACGCCGCGATCCGGCCCCGGCTCCTGCGGTAGGGCTTCGCCGTCCAGCAGGATTGTCCCTCGCGTCGGCCGCTCCTGGCCGAGCAGCATACGCAGGAACGTCGACTTGCCGCAGCCGGACGGGCCGACAAGGGCGACGAAGGCGCGCGAAGCGACGGTCAGCGACACATCCTCAAGCACGATCTGGTCGCCATATTCCTTCCAGACCTTTTCGATCACCAATTCGCTCATGCCTGCTTCTCCAACTCCGACCAGGGGAAGACGGCGATGCGGATGCGATCGAGGATATAATTCATGATCACGGCGAGCAGCGTGATCCAGACGACATAGGGAAAGATGACGTCCATCGAGAGATAGCGGCGGACGAGGAAGATGCGGTAGCCGAGACCGGAATCCGACGAGATCGCTTCGGCGGCGATCAGGAACAGCCAGGCCGGACCGAGCTGAAGCCGGAGGCAGGTGATCAGCCGCGGCAGGATCTGCGGCAGCACGACACGAAGGCCGATTTGCCAGGAGGAACCGCCGAGCGTTTCAGCCTTGACGATCTGTTCGCGTGGCAGCTCCAGTGCTTTCAGCGCAAGATCACGGATCATCGTCGGCGCGACGCCGATGACGATGAGCGCGATCTTGGAGGCTTCACCGAGACCCATGGCAATGAAGAGGATCGGTAGCAGCGCCAGCGGCGGCACCATCGAGATGACGGCGACGAAGGGCGAGAGCAGGGCTCGGAGATACGGCAACATGCCGATCAGCATGCCGATGACGAGCGCGGTGATCGTGGAGATGCCAAGGCCGGCAAACAGACGGATCAGGCTCGCCCCGGTATCGGACCAGAGCAGGTATTGGCCGGTGCGCGGATCGGCGATGAAGGCGAGGCGGTCGATCGCATCGGCAAAACCGGCAAGGCCGGGCAGCAGCTTGTCGTTGGCGTTTTCCGCCAATCGTGCTGCCGAGCCGAAAGTATAGGCAACAATCAGCAGCACGAAGGGCAGCAGCGTCAAGGCAAGCTGCGCGCCCCGGCTCGGCCTCGTGTTGATCCAGCGCATAGGGAAAGCTCCGCTGATGAAGGGTGGGCGGTGCGGTCAACGCCGCACCGCTGCTTTGACATGGCTCAGAGCGAACCGTCGGCGGCGGCCTTCATGTAGGTCTCGGTGAAGCGCAGCTTGACGTTGCCGCT
This sequence comes from Rhizobium leguminosarum bv. trifolii WSM1325, assembly GCA_000023185.1. Taxonomy (NCBI): domain Bacteria; kingdom Pseudomonadati; phylum Pseudomonadota; class Alphaproteobacteria; order Hyphomicrobiales; family Rhizobiaceae; genus Rhizobium; species Rhizobium leguminosarum. Next base: position 149,181 of record CP001626.1, read on the forward strand.
GTCGCCGAGGACCTTGCCGTCAGGCATTTCGATGCCGATGACGTCGGCCGATGGCGCGCCATTGCCGAGCAAGCCTTTTTCGAACAGGAAGTTGCGGACGAGATCCATTGTCTTCGGCAGGCTGCCCGACGAAGTGAAGGCAACGGCATCGGCCGGCTTGGCAAACAGCTTGGTGGCAGCAAGCTGGGATTCGAAGCCCTTGAGATCGGTGCCCGATGCCTGGCCCATCGCCTCGCGCGCAGCCTTGCCGTCGGCACTGTCAGCAGTCAGAAGTGCTGCGGTTTCATACCAGATGCCGGCGAGCGCCTTGCCGAAATTCGGATTGTCCTTCAGCACGCCTGAATTGGCGACCATCAGGTCGATGATCTCGCCCGGCACCTGCGAGCTGTCGAAGACCTTCTTGGCCGTGGGATCCTCGAGAATGGTCGAGACCAGCGGGTTCCAGGTGACGACCGCGGTCACGTCAGCCGTCTTGTAAGCGGCGACCATATCGGCGTCGGAGGTGTTGACGACTTTCACATCGCGCTCGGTCAGCTTGATGCTCTCGAGCGCGCGGGCGAGCAGGTAGTGCGAGACGGAAAATTCGACGAGATTGACGTTTTGTCCCTTGATGTCGGCAAGGCCCGCCTTGTCCTTGAGGATGACGGCATCATTGCCGTTCGAGAAGTCGCCGACAATTACGGCTGTCGTATCGACGCCGCCGGCGGCCGGGATCGACAGGCCGTCCATGTTGGTCAGCGTCACGGCGTCGAAGGCGCCTGCGGTATACTGGTTCATCGATTCGACGTAGTCGTTGAACTGGGTGACCTCGATCTTGATGCCGTATTTGTCGGCCCACTTCTTGACGATGCCGTGATCAGCAGCATAACCCCAGGGCATCCAGCCGACATAGATCGACCATGCGACCTTGAAGTCGGTCTTCTGTTCGGCCTTGGCGATGGAGCCCAGTCCCAGCGCCAGGGACGCCGTCAGTGCGGTAATCGATAGAATCTTCGAAAAAGTCTGCATTGAAATTCCCCTTTTGCTTTTCTTCAAAAGGGATCGGCAATGACCATCGTGCCGCCAATCCCTTGGCTTACGAGGTCTCCCGGGCTTTTGTCCCGCCGTGCACCCGGCGGGATGTCTCCCCTGCCGGTGGCAGCTCTCGGACCAGCCACGCCTTGCGACGCCGGAACCCTAGCCACCAACTCTGCAACCATCGAAGCAAAGTGCGTGCCAAATTATAAATCATTGATTTTATTGAGAGTGCGATGGCGCCGATTCCCTCGCAGATGCAATAGTGCATGCACTTGCACAGAAAATGTGCATATTCTCCCACCTTAGGCGTTGGTTCTTTTTTGCCCAGTGAAAAACAAGTCGCAGGCAGACGCACAGATCGCCGAATTGCGGCTGGCCCTGAGCTAGTTCCGGAAAGCCCCGGCCGGGACCGTCGTCACCAGCCGGATATCACGGCGGAAGTCCGATGGTGACATGCCGGCGATGTGGCGGAAGGATTTGTTGAAGGCGCTGATCGAGCCGAAGCCACTGTCCATCGCCACTTGCAGTACGTTGGCGCCCTCGCTCATCAGCATCGCCTGGGCGCGCGACAGCCGCAGCAGCGTCACATATTTGCTGAGCGTCATGCCGGTCGATCGCTTGAACAGGTTCATCGCATATTTCGGATGCAGGTCGGCGGCGCGGGCGATATCGACCGAATCGATGTCATGCAGGAAATTGGCGGCGATGAAATCACACATGCGCGCGACGCTGCGCGAGGAATGCGGGTGCGGGTGATCACCTTCGAGACTGATGATGGCCTGCGACGTCATCGAATAAGGTTCGAGCGCGATCCGCTCAATGCGCAGCAGCAGCTCGTCGACGGCGTGCTGGGCCTTGGCCGCGTCGCCGGAATTGGCATAGCGGAACCAGCGGGCGAAGTTTTCGTTGTCGGCAGCATCCGTTGCCGAGGTCAGCAGCGTCTCACCCTTCATAAGCCGGCTGGAAACGCTGATCGGCAGGCGCAGCCGAAAGAAATAGACGAGCGGCAGATGGGCGCCGGCATAGAGCGAATCATCTGAGGATTCGTCCATCTGATGCGGCTGACCACCCCAGAAGAGGCACATTTCCCCGGCGTTCAGCCGGAATTCGTGATCGCTCATCCGGTAGTGCACGGTGCCGCGCATCACATAGTTGACTTCGACCTGCGCGTGCCAGTGCGGCATGGCCATTACAGGCGGATGGGCATGAAACATCTGCAGCGCTGTCGGCAAACCCTCGATGCTGCTCGCGCCGGGCTGATAGATTGCACGTGTCCCGACCTTACTTTCCGCCAAATTCATGTTCCCTTTTTAGGAGACACCCGCTCCCTTACAGATAGTCTAACCGCGTTCGTGAAAGATCGGCAATTGAAAAGGGAGGATTTTCAATGCGCTTCAAACTTCTCGCTGCGACCGCAGCTGTCGCAGTGCTTGCTTCCGGCTCCGCATACGCGCAGTCGGCCAATCTTACCATCTGGAGCTGGAATGTCGCCGCGTCGGCGTTGAAGTCCACGCTTCCAGGCTTCAACAAACAGTTTCCCGATATCAAGATCACCGTCGAGGACCTCGGCAACAGCCAGGTCTTCGATAAGACGCTCGCTGCCTGCGCCGCCGGCGGCGACGGTTTGCCCGACATCGTCAGCATCGAGAATTTCGAGGCTGAAATCTTCTGGAGCCGTTTCCCGGATTGCTTCGCCAATCTGAAGGAGCTCGGCTACACAGCCGATATCCAGGCGAAATTCCCTGATTTCAAGCGCACCGAGCTTGAAGTCGGCGATGTCGCCTACGCCATGCCGTGGGATTCCGGTCCTGTCGCCGTCTTCTACCGCCGCGATCTCTACGAAAAGGCCGGCGTCGATCCGAGCACGATCAGCACCTGGGACGATTTCATCGCTGCCGGCAAGAAGATTTCCGCCGCCAATCCCGGCGTCGTCATGGCCCAGGCCGACTTCAACGGCGACAGCGAATGGTTTCGCATGATCGCCAACGAACAGGGTTGCGGCTATTACTCGACCGACGGTCAGAATATCACCATCAACCAGCCGGCCTGCGTCGCCACGCTGCAAAAGGTGAAGGAGATGAAGGATGCCGGCACGCTGACGGCGGCCAACTGGGAAGAAAAAATCCAGGCCGATACCGCCGGCAAGGCCGCAAGCCAGCTTTATGGCGGCTGGTATGAGGGCACGGTGCGCTCGACCTCTCCCGATCTCAAGGGCAAATGGGGTGTCTACAGAATGCCGAGCCTGACGGCAGATGGTCCGCATGCGGCCAATCTCGGCGGTTCGTCGCTCGCCATTTCGGCGACATCCGCGAATAAGGAAGCCGCCTGGAAATTCGTCAACTACGCCCTCGGCACGGATGAGGGCCAGATCACCATGCTGAAGGAATTCGGTCTGGTCCCGTCGCTGCTTTCGGCTGAGAAGGATCCCTTCGTCAATGAGCCGCAGCCCTATTGGGGCGGCCAGAAGGTCTGGGCGGATATTCTGGCGACACTGCCGAAGATCGTACCGAGCCGCGGCACCGCCTTCCAGAGCGATGCGGAAGCCATCTTCAAGGCGACGCAGACGAAGTTCTTCGCTGGCGGCTATCCCGATGCGAAGGCGGCTCTCGACGATGCCGCCAACCAGATCGCTTCGGCGACCGGCCTTCCGATCGCGCAATGAATGACGATGCCGGGCGCTTCAGGCGCCCGGCTTTCCCCCGGTTGCAAAGCGGCCGGTCATTCGTTCGTGAGGAGGAGGCTTGATGCCGTTCAGAACCCGGAGCGCCTATGCGTTCCTCGCCCCCTATCTGCTGGTCTTTGCCACCTTCTGGGTCTGGCCGATCATCAATTCGTTCCTGATTTCGTTTCAGAACACGCGAATCAATCCGTGGAAATTCAGTTTCCAGGCCAATTGGGGCCGGCTCTTCTATGACCCGGCTTTCTACAACGCTCTCTACAATACGCTGATCATCCTGGTGATCCAGGTGCCTGTGATGATTGCGCTTGCGACGGTCATGGCCGTAATGCTCAATTCGCCGCTGCTAAAAGCGCGGCCGCTCTTCCGCTTCGCCTTCTTTGCGCCTGTCGTCGTCGGCGAGGTCGCCTATGCTGCCGTCTTCCGGCTCATGTTCAGCCTCGATTTCGGCATCATCAACAAGCTGATCTCGGCCGTCGGTCTCAGCCCGGTCTCCTGGTTCGACAACGCCAATGCCGCCATGGCGCTGATCATCCTTGCCGTCACATGGCGCTGGGCGGGCTACAACGCGATCATCATCCTCGCCGGTCTGCAGTCGATTCCCGACGATGTCTACGAGGCAGCGACACTCGACCGGGTGAGCAAGATCCAACAATTCTTTCATATCACCCTGCCGCTTCTGAAACCGATCATCCTCTTTTGCGTGGTTCTTTCGGTGATCGGCACCATGCAGCTGTTCACCGAGCCCTTCCTGATCACCAATCGTGGCGGTCCCGGCGGCGGTACCGAGACGCTCGGCCTGCTGCTTTATCGCCAGGGCTTCACCTCGCTGAACTTCGGCTATGCCTCGGCGATCGCCTATACGATGGCTGCCCTTGCCGTGGCGATCTCGCTTCTCAATCTCTGGGTCGGGAGGGATCCGAAATGAAATCCAGATCGCAATCCCTTCTGCTGCGCCAGATCGCGTTGCATGCCGCACTGGCGCCGCTTGCAATAATCTGGCTGTTTCCGCTCTGGATGATGTTCGTCTTCTCGACCATGCCCGACAACGGCATCTTCAGCCCTGACATCGTGCTCTGGCCATCGACGAATTTCGTCGAGAATTTCAAGAACCTGCAGGCCGATACCGATTTCATCGGTGCGATGGTGATCTCCATCGGCGTCGCGCTCATCTATACGGTCCTGTCGGTCCTGCTGACTTCGATGGCAGGCTGGGCCCTGGCGCGTTACCGTTTCGTCGGCCGCTCCATCGTCATCGCCATCATCCTCGGTACCATCACGCTGCCGTTTTCGGTGGTCGTCATCCCGCAATTCATCATGGTGGCCCGAGAATTCAAGCTGGCAAACACCTGGGTGGCACTGATCGTGCCACCGTTGTTCAATTCGCTCGGCGTTCTGTTCATGCGGCAGTCCTTCTCGATGATGCCGGGCGAGCTTTTCGATGCCGCCCGCGTCGAGGGCGTCAAGGAATGGCAGATCTTCCTGCGCATCGCCCTGCCGCTGGCGCGCCCGACCATGGCCGCACTGGCGATCATCCTCTTCCTCGCCTCCTGGAACAACTACCTCTGGCCGCTGCTGATCAATTCCAAACCGGGAATGATGACGGCGCCTGTGGCGCTCGGAACGCTGATCGGCCTCACCAAGGTCTCCTGGGGCGGCATCATGGCTGGCGCGGTGCTCCTGACGGCGCCGATCCTCGTCATCTTCGTGGCTCTTCAACGCCATTTCATCGCCGGCATCGCGGCCGGCGCAATCAAATAATCGGGCAAATAATCGGGAGGCTGCATGGCAGAGCTTTCACTCAGCAACATCGTCAAGCGCTTCGGCGGCTTTGAGATCATCCACGGCGCCAATCTGGAGGTGAAGGACGGCGAATTCGTCGTCTTCGTCGGCCCGTCCGGCTGCGGCAAGTCCACGCTGCTCAGGATGATCGCCGGCCTCGAGGACATTACGTCAGGCGAGCTTCAGATCGGCGGCAGGGTCGTCAACGACGTCGAGCCCGCCGATCGCGGCATCGCCATGGTCTTCCAGTCCTACGCGCTCTATCCGCACCTGACCGTCGAGGAAAATTTGAGCTTCGGCCTGCGCATGAATGGCAATCCGAAGGGCGACACCGAGCGGCGCGTGCGCCATGTCGCAGAGATACTGCAGATCACCGAGTTGATGAAGCGTCGGCCGAAGCAGCTTTCCGGCGGTCAGCGCCAGCGCGTCGCGATCGGCCGCGCCATCGTCCGCGAACCACAGGTCTTCCTGTTCGACGAACCTTTGTCGAACCTCGACGCCGAACTGCGCGTACAGATGCGCGTCGAGATATCAAGACTGCACAAGAAGCTCGGTACGACGATGATCTACGTCACCCACGACCAGACGGAAGCGATGACGCTCGCCGACAGGATCGTCGTGCTGCGCGCCGGCAATATCGAGCAGATCGGCGCGCCGCTCGACCTATACGATGATCCCGCCAATCAGTTCGTCGCCGGCTTCGTCGGCTCGCCGAAGATGAATTTCCTTAAGGCCGTGGTGGTTGAGACGCAGCCGGGCAGGGCGGTGATCGCGCTGGAAAGCGACGCCAATACCCGCCTGACGCTGCCGGTCGCCGATACCATCGAAGCCGGCGCAAAAGTGACGCTCGGCATCCGTCCCGAACATTTCGTCGATGCGGGCACGGGCGATGCCGACCTCACCGTCACCATCGACGTCGCCGAACACCTCGGCAATACCAGTTACATCTACGCCACCATAGGCCCCGAGCAACTGATCATCGAGCGGCCGGAATCGCGCGTCGTCGGCAATCGCGACACGCTGACAGTCGGCCTTCCCGCCAACCGCTCATTCCTTTTCGACGGCGCCGGCAAGCGGCTTCGCTGAACTAAAATCCCAGGACACAAAGACGAAAGAGGATTTTCCATGACTTCAGATCAACCGATCCGCTGGGGCATCATCGGCCCCGGCACCATCGCCCGCACCTTTGCCGATGGCGTCGCTCATTCGCGCACCGGCAGACTGGTGGCGATCGCCACCCGCAATCCTGCAAAGCCGGGTCTTGCCGAAGGTTTCCCCGGCGCCCGCATCGTCGATGGTTACGAGGCGTTGCTCTCCGATAAGGAGATCGATGCGATCTATATCGCCGTCCCCCACACCGGCCATGCCGAATGGGCGATCAAGGCGGCACGTGCCGGCAAGCACATCCTGGTGGAAAAGCCGATCGCGCTCTCGGCCTACGATGCCGAAGCGGTTTACTACGAGGCGAAAAAAGCCGGCGTCTTCGCCGGGGAAGCCTTCATGTACCGCGTGCATCCGCAAACGGAGAAGCTGGTCGAACTCGTCAAAAGCGGCGTCGTCGGCACCGTTCGCATCATCCGCTCGAGCTTCGGCTTCAACATGGGCAGCTATAAGCCGGAACACCGGCTTTTCGCCAACGACACCGCCGGTGGCGGCATTCTCGATGTCGGCGGTTATCCGGTCTCGATGGCCAGACTGATTGCCGGCGCCGCGGAAGGCAAGGCCTTCCTCGAACCGGAGAAGGTCTCGGGCGTCGCCCATCTCGGAGAGAGCGGTGTCGATGAATGGGCATCGGCCGTCCTCAAGTTCCCCAACGAGATCATCGCCGAAGTCTCCTGCTCGATCATGGCGCAGCAGGACAATGTGCTGCGCATCATCGGCTCGGAAGGCCGGATCGAGGTCCAGGACTTCTGGTTTGCCTCCGGCCATAAGGGCGGCGTCGGCAAGATCGAGATCTTCAAGGGCAGCAGCCGAGAAACCGTCGAACTCAGGGAAGACCGCTGGCTCTATTCCTTCGAGACGGACGCGGCCGGCGATGCCATCCGCGCCGGCAAGACCGAATTCAGCTCTCCCGGCATGAGCTGGGCGGATTCGATCGGAAACCTGCGTGTACTCGACCAGTGGCGTGCCTCGGTCGGCCTCGAATACGGCGTGGAAAAAGCCAGCAAACGCACGGCAAACATTGCCGGCGGCGCGATCGCGCGCGGCAATACCGTTCCGCAGCGTCAGATTCCTGGCATTTCCAAGCCCGCCTCGGTCGTTACACTCGGCTTCGAATTCTTCCCGAACTTCGCCTCTGCCTCGCTGACGCTCGACGCCTTTTACGAAGCCGGCGGCAATGCCTTCGACACGGCCTATGTCTATGGCGGCGGCAAGACGGAAGCGATCTTCGGTGACTGGCACACGAGCCGCAAGGTGGCTCGCGAGGAGATCGTGCTGATCGGCAAGGGCGCCCATTCGCCGCTCTGCTATCCTGATATGATCGCAAAGCAGCTCGACCAGTCGCTTGCCCGGCTGAAGACCGACTATGTCGACATCTATTTCATGCATCGCGACAATACCGACGTGCCCGTCGGCGAGTTCGTCGATGCCATGGATGCCGAGGTCAAGCGTGGACGCATCCGTGGCATATTCGGTGGCTCGAACTGGACAAGGGCGCGCTTCGACGAAGCGATCGCCTATGCCGAAAAGACCGGCAAGACGGCGCCGGCAGCGCTTTCCAACAACTTCTCGCTTGCCGAAATGCTCGATCCGATCTGGGCCGGCTGCGTTGCTGCTTCCGACGACGACTGGAAGAAATGGCTGAACGAGAAGCAGATCCCGAACTTTGCCTGGTCGAGCCAGGGCCGCGGCTTCTTTACCGACCGCGCCGGCCGCGACAAACGGGACGATGAGGAGATCGTCCGGGTCTGGTATTCCGAGCGTAATTTCGGACGCAGGGACCGCGCCATCGAGCTTGCCAACAAGCTCGGCCGCAATCCGATCCACATCGCACTTGCCTATGTGATCGCCCAGCCTTTCCCGGTCATTCCGCTGATCGGGCCGCGCACCGTCGCCGAATTGGAAGACAGCCTCTCGGCGCTCGACATCAAGCTGACGCCCGAGCAGGTGAAGTGGCTGGAAGGCTGAAGCAATAGAGAGGGCGCGGTTTGAACCGCGCCCTTTGCTTTTCTACTTAAGTGGCTCGGAAGCTTTTTTCCTGGCTGCGTCGTCCATCAGCTCATACCACATGGCGTTGAGGACGGCGAAGGCTGCGGCCAGCGGCAGGCCGAGGATCCATGCAAAATACCACATCGTTTCGTCTCCCTCAGTAAGCGTGACTGTTCTTGTCGGTGATGGACTTCTCATCGACCTTGCCCCACAGAACCTTGTAGACCCAGGCTGTGTAGGCGAAGATGATCGGCAGGAAGATCGCCGTCACGACCAGCATGATGAACAGCGTCATGTGGCTGGAGGATGCATCCCAGACCGTCAGGCTCGATCGCGGATCGAGCGAGGAGGGCAGGATGAACGGGAACATCGACAGGCCGACCGTCGAAATGATACCGAAGATCGCCACCTTGCTGAAGAGCAGCGTCATGACCTCGCGCCTTGCCCGCACGGCAATGAAGGCCAGTGCCGCGCCGACGAAGCCGAGGACCGGCGCGATGATCATCCACGAATGGGTGGTGTAGTTGGTCAGCCATGCGCCTTTCTCCAGCGCCACGGTCTTCAGCAGCGGATTGGAGGGGCCGATCGGGCTGATATCGCTGGTGATGCGATAACCACCGACGCCGATCCACAGGAAGAGGCCACCGAGTGCGAAAAGCACGATCACGGCAAGGGCGGCGATGCTGCCATAGCTTCTGGCGCGCTCGGCGACCGGGCCACTCGACTTCAACACCAGCCAAGCCGCACCATGCATCGTCAGCATCGATAGGGAAAGCAAGCCACAGAGCAGCGCATAGGGGTTGAGCAGGGCAAAGAACGAGCCCTCGTAGAAGATCCGCATATCGTCGGCAAAGCGGAAGGGTACGCCCTGCAGCACATTGCCGACGGCCACGCCGAAGATCAGCGACGGCACGAAACCGCCGACGAAGAGCGCCCAGTCCCAGCCGCTCCGCCAGCTGGCGCTTTCCCGCTTCGAACGATATTTGAAGCCGACTGGGCGCAGGATGAGCGCGAAGAGGATCGCGAACATCGCCAGATAGAAGCCCGAGAAGGAGACCGCATAAAGCGGCGGCCAGGCGGCGAAGATGGCGCCGCCGCCGAGGATCAGCCAGACCTGGTTGCCCTCCCAGGTGGCGCCGATGGTGTTGATCGCCACGCGCCGTTCCGCATCGGTCCGGGCAACGAAAGGCAGAAGCGTGCCGACGCCGAGATCGAAGCCGCCGGTCGTCGCAAAAGCGATCAGCAGGATGCCGAGCAGCAGCCACCAGATGAGACGCAGGGTTTCATAGTCGATGAGTTCGTGAAGGATCATGGCAGGTCACTCCGCGGCCGGGACGAGGGTTTCGGAAATCAGAATCGCTTCCGGCTCGTCATCCGGCTCCGGTCCTTGCTTGATCGCCTTGATCATCAGGCCCATCTCGATGACAATCAACACGGTATAAAGTGCGCCAAAACCGATGATGGTCAGAAGCACGGTGCCAGCGCCGAGGCTGGAGACGGCGGCGGCCGTCGGCAGCACACCTTCGATCACCCAGGGCTGGCGGCCGAACTCGGCGACGACCCAGCCGAGTTCAATGGCAACCCAGGGCAGCGGGATCGCCAGCACGGCGATCCTGAGAAGCAGCGGATATTTGTCGAGGTGGCGGCGCGCCGACAGCCAGAAGAAGGTGGCGGTCAGCAGGATGAAGAAGATGCCGAGGCCGACCATGATGCGGAAAGACCAGAAGAGCGTCGGTACGTGCGGGATCGTATCACGCGCGGCCTGAACGATCTGCTCGTCGCTCGCCTGGCGCGGATCGTCGACATAGCGCTTCAGCAGAAGAGCGTAGCCCAGATCATGGCCGAGATCCTCGAAGGAAGTACGCACTTCCTGCGCAACCTGACCCTGTGCCGGTACTGCACGGATCTGCATCAGCGCGTCATAAGCCTTGATGCCGTCGCGGATCCGGGTTTCGGCCTGCTGTTCGAGCTTGTCGATGCCGGGGATTTCGGTCGTCAGCGAGCGCGTGCCGATCAGGCCCATGACCCAAGGAATGTGCACGGCAAAATGCGTTTCGCGCGCCTCCTGGTCGGGGAAGCCAAAGGCGGTGAAGGCCGCCGGCGCCGGTTCCGTCTTCCACATGCCCTCGATTGCCGCGAGCTTCATCTTCTGGTTCTCAGTGGCGAGATAACCGCTCTCGTCGCCAAGCACGACGACTGATAGAGCCGAAGCGAGACCGAAGGAGGCGGCGACCGTCATCGAACGCTTGGCAAGCTCGATATGTCGACCCTTGAGGATATACCAGGCAGAAACACCGAGCACGAAGATCGAGGCGCAGACATAGCCCGCCGACACGGTGTGGACGAATTTCGCCTGGGCAACGGGGTTGAAGACCACGTCGAAGAAGCTTGTGATCTCCATGCGCATCGTCTGCGGATTGAGCGCCGATCCCACAGGGTTCTGCATCCAGCCATTGGCAATCAGGATCCAGAGGGCAGAAAAGTTCGAGCCCAGCGCCACCGCCCAGGTGGCGACCAGATGGCCGACCTTTGACAGCTTGTCCCAGCCGAAGAAGAACAGCCCGACGAAGGTCGCCTCGAGGAAAAAGGCCATCAGGCCTTCGATCGCCAACGGCGCACCAAAGATGTCGCCGACATAATAGCTGTAATAGCTCCAGTTCATGCCGAACTGGAACTCCATGACGATGCCGGTGGCGACGCCGATTACGAAATTGATGCCGAACAACGTGCCCCAGAATTTTGTCATCTGCCGCCAGATCTGGCGGCCAGTCATGACATAGACGGTTTCCATGATCGCCAAGAGCACGGACAGGCCGAGCGTCAAGGGCACGAACAGGAAGTGGTAAAGCGCCGTCAGCGCGAATTGGAAGCGCGAAAGTGCTACGATATCTAGTTCCATTGTCTTCTCCCACGGTCCCACGGGGTACAGGGCGTTCCTCAGCGCCGACCGGCGCGTGAGGGCATGCGGTCTCGCTCAGTCCGGCCGAAGCCGGTCGAGCGCCTTTTCGAACGCCGCCTCTCCGCGGCGAGAAACCTCTGTGATGCGACCGCCTTCGATAATGGCGATGCGGTCTGCGATCGCCGCCTCGCGGCGGATATGCGTGGCGATCACCAGCGAGCGTCCCGGCGCCATTGCCGACAGACGGCAGAGCACGTCGCGGGCGGTGACGCCATCGAGGCCCTCGGTCGGCTCGTCGAGTAGCCAGAGCGGCGTGTCGCGCAGGAAGAGCCGGGCCAGTGCCAGCCGGCGCGATTGGCCGCCGGAAAGGCCGAGCCCGCCTTCGCCGAGCCGCGTATCGAGCCCCCGCGGCATGGCCTCGATATCGGCAAGCAGGCCGGCGGCGGCAAGCGCTTCGCGAAGCCGGGCCTCGCTCGCATCCGTGTTCGCAAGGAGCAGGTTGCCGCGCAGGCTGTCCTCAAAAAGTTCCGTCCGTTGCGTCAGCAGCGTCGCCGTCATCGCGGCAACGTCTCCCGTCCTTGCCGGTAATTCACCGGAAAGCAGAGCAAGCAGGCTCGACTTGCCGGCGCCGCTGCTGCCGATGACGGCGAGGCGTTCGCCCGGTTGAAGCGCGAGATCGATGCCTTGGAGCGCCGGCACGGCGGAGTTTTCATGGAAGGCTGACCCACCAGTCAGCGAAAAAACGCATCCTGGTGACGGCACCGCCAATGGTTCGGGTGTCGCCGCGACGGCAAGCCGCGGCGCGATGCGCCTTGCCGCAAGCAACGTCCGCCCGAGTTCCAGTGCGCCACGGCGGAGCGCTGCGAAGGGTTCGGTCGCGGCGAAGGCGACCAACAGGCCGAATGCGGCGACCGGGGCAGTGATGGTCTTCGTTTCCGCAAGTACGGCAAGGGCAAGCAGCGATCCTGTCAGCAGCAAGGTCGAGACGAGGCCGAAGCCAAATGTCAGGCCGGTCTCGACGCGGTTCAACTGGTCGTCGGCGCGGGCAGAGTAAGCATCGGCCGCAGCGATGGTACCTGTCTGCGCGGCAAGCCGGCCGGCCATCAGCAGATCGGTCTGGCCGGCAACGAGATCGATCGTCCGCGACCGCAACGCCTCGATGCCGTGGGCGCGTCTGCGGGCATGTTTGCTCGCCGCCCGCCCGGCGATGACAGGCAGCCCGAGGCCGGCACCGGCGAGAAAAAGGCCGAAGCACAGGCCGAACAGGGAATGCATCAGCCCCAGCACTACGCTTGCCGCCAGTGCTGCACCGATCGCCACCGCAGCCGGCACGAGGATGCGCAGGTAGAGGGAATCGAGCGCATCGATATCGGCCGTCAGCCGGAAGAGCAGCCGTGCGGGACGATGTGACAGCGCGCGAGCCGCACCCGGTTCGGCAAAGCCACGAAACAGCCTTTCGCGCAGGGCGGCGAGCACGCCGAGCGTTGCGTCATGGGTCGCAAGCCTTTCGCCGTAGCGCGCGGCCGTACGGACAATGGCAAGCAGGCGGATGCCGGCTGAGGGCGCAAAGACGTCGAAGGTGATGACGGCAGCGGCCGAAAGGCCGGCGAGTGAGGTGGCGGTGATGAACCAGCCGGACAGGCCGAGCAGGGCGATGCCGGCGGTTACCGTCGCTGCCGAAAGTGCTGCGCCAAGCAGCAGCGCACGCCGGCGTTCGGCAAGGAACAGATGCAGAATCGGCTTGAGGTCTGCAGCAAATCCGCTCATTCGGCGGCCTCCCTCATAACGATGTCGGCATCGACGCGCATGGTGCGATGCATGCGGGCGGCAAGCAGCGGATCGTGGGTCGCAACAATAAGGGTGCGGCCCCTGGCGAGCAAAAGCAGGCTCTCGGTCACCTCGGCGGCGGTAGTAGCGTCGAGATGTGCGGTCGGCTCGTCGGCCAGGATAATCCGGAGATGCGGATTGCAGGCCGCCCGCGCAATCGCAAGCCGCAGCGCCTCGCCGCCGGAAAGCCCGATCCCGCCTTCGCCGAGCGGCCGGTTGCCATAGGCGGCGGCGACTTTTCCGAGCCTGGCGGCGTCGAGCGCATCCGTCACGTCGTCGCGCAGGATACCAGGCCTGCCGAGTGCGACATTGCCGGCGATGGTGCCGGCAAAAATATGCGGTCGCTGGCCGATCCATGCCATGCTGGCCCGCAAGGCATGGGTGCTGTCATCCACAAGTTCGACGCCGCCGATGATGATGCATCCGCCGGTGCAGGGCGCTAGTCCTGAAATCAGCGAAAGAAGCGTCGACTTGCCGGAACCGCTGGCGCCGAGAAGCGCCAGATGTTCGCCGGCGGTGATATCGAGGTTGAAACCGTCAAGGATCAACGGTTCGCCGGCGTCGTAGCGAAAATCGACATTCTCAAGGCGGATGGACGGCGCTTCGACGACGGCAGATACCGCCGGCGCGACGTCGGCTGCTCCTCGAATGGACAGGCGGCCGGCAGCGAGGGCGTCCAGGGCCTTCAGCGCCGCCTCGCCGGCCGCCCGATCGTGCCAGACAGCGGAGAGTTCGCGCAGGGGCTCGAAGAAGGCCGGTGCGAGCAGCAGGATGAACAGTCCCTCGGTCAGGTCGAGCCGGCCCACCCAAGTGCCGAAGCGAATTTCGCCGAGCAGGCTGAAACCGACATAGACGGCAATCATCGCCACGCCGAGTGCGGCGAAAAGCTCGAGCACCGCCGAGGAGAGAAAGGCGATCTTCAGCACCGCCATGGTGCGCGTACGCAGCGACTCCGCCTCCCGACGCAGCCGTAGCGCCGTTGCATCGACTGCGTCGAGTGCACGGATGGTCGCCAGTCCGCGCAGCTGATCGAGCAGGAAGCCGTTGAGGCCACCGGTGGCGACGAGCTGTTTTTCGCTGGCCGCCTGGGCGCGCCAGCCGATCAGCGCCATGAAGATCGGGATCAGCGGCGCGGCAAACAGCAAAACCAGTGCGGCAATCCAGGAGACCGGAAGGATGAAGGCAAGGATGACGAGCGGCACAAGGCTCGCCTTCATGCGCGCCGGCTGGAATCGGGCGAGGTAGGGCACGATCAGTTCGGCCTGTTCGCCAATGACGCTTGCGGCTTTGCCGGAGGCAGGTCGGCCGCGATCGACCGGCGACGACATGGAAAGTGCCGCGACGGCGATCTGCCGCCTGCGGCTGAGTTCGGCGCGGGCGGCTTGAAAAGCCAGGCGGCCGCCGACTGCGTCGAGACAGCTTCTTGCAAATCCGAGGACGAGGATGCCGAGGGCTGGCCAGAGAACGTCATGCAATCCGCCGCCATCGGCGATGCGGCCGACCGAGACGGCCAGCAACCCGGCCTGCGGGATCCAGACGGCAGCGGCCAGCGACTGCAGCATCGCCGCTCTGCGCAGCCCGCCTTTCGCATCATCTGGGCCGGTGACAGGCGAGACTATATCGCCGTCCGGCAGCGGCTCGGCCTCTTGTCTGTCCTTCGCGTCGAAGAAAGCAGTGCCCATGGCGCTAACTCCTGTTCGCAGGATTCGGCCGGCGGCTGCGGCCGAGCGAAACGACCCGGTCCTTGGCCTCCAGAAGCTTGGTCACTTTCGCGCCGAGCGAGAGTAGCGTTGCAAGCCTTTCTGTTTCAAGTTGTTTTACGTCGTCATACCAATGCGTCAGTTGCTCGATCAGCGTGTGCATCTCGCTCATGCGCTGCTGCGCATGGCGTTCGGCTTCGCTGGCCGGCCGCTGCATCAGGATCTCACGCAAAACCGACAGCGTCGGATCGACTTCACGCTTCTTTCGCTCCTCGGCAAGCGTCCTCAATATCTGCCAGACATCATCAGGCGTGGTGAAGAAGTCGCGGCGATCGTCTGGCTTGTGTTTCAGGATGACGAGGTTCCAGGCCTGCAGTTCGCGCAGGCTCATCGACACATTGGAGCGCGAGATGCCGAGTGACTCGGCGATCTCCTCGGCGCAGACCGGCGCCGGCGAAACGAAGAGCAAAGCATAGATCTGGCCGACCGTGCGGTTGATTCCCCAGCGCGATCCCATTTCGCCGAAATGGAGAACGAAGGACTGAACGAGAGGCGGAAGATTCATGGTCGTTTCCGTTGCGTCTGTGATTTCAGAAATTTCTGAAATCACTATACTGACTTTCGCGTCTCGCCGGCAATCGGCAAGGCAGGCCTGCGTCAATTTGGATGTCCGTTCGTTGATGGTGGGCTAAAGCGCGTCACGTTCAATCGGATTCATGCGACGCGATTTAGTCTTTGTTTTAATGCATGTTGTTATCCCAAAACCGCTGCACATTTTTGGGCGACATGCAGTAGATATAGCCGGGTGCGGCGCAGGCCGATTTGACTTGGATCAAGTCTACAGCACTTGCAGCGATGGCGCAGAATCGCTCGGCAATGCGCGGTGGATGCCGAGCGTTCTGGTTGGATCGTAATGTCTTGGTGGCTTTACTTCCTGATTTCAATTGAAGCCGTAAGCCCGAAGTGGTTATCGAGGCGCACCGCCTTGAGATTGTTCCCACAATGTTTCCGTGATGTAC
This sequence comes from Rhizobium leguminosarum bv. trifolii WSM1325, assembly GCA_000023185.1. Lineage (NCBI taxonomy): Bacteria > Pseudomonadati > Pseudomonadota > Alphaproteobacteria > Hyphomicrobiales > Rhizobiaceae > Rhizobium > Rhizobium leguminosarum. The sequence goes on from CP001626.1 coordinate 165,252, forward strand.
TTTACATATTGCTAAAGTAGTGTTCAGCTAACCTCGGGGATCAATCCCGCCGGGATGGCCACGCAAACAGACTTACATATACATTTCTGTTTCGAATAGCTTCGCTCAAGGCTCGGCAATACACCCTCAGCCATCGGGCCGCAGGTGCAACAGAATACGCAGCTGTTGATTTCAATGGAGGGTATTCGCAATGACCGCTAATCTTAAATCCGTAACCGGGGCAGCTGCAGTTGTAGCCGGCGTCTTGGCAGCCTGCTTCTGTCACCCAGTCTGGTCGCAGGAGGCCGAACATACTGATATCGGGGATCTCGACAAAGAAAAAGCCGCGCAGCTTTTCCCGAAACAGCGGCCTTATTCGCCTTACGCCGACAGAAATTTTCCAACGCGCCCCTTCTTTGGGGACACGCACCTTCACACCTCATTTTCGATGGATGCCGGAGCCTTCGGCGCGAGGATAGGTCCTCGGGACGCATATCGGTTTGCCAGGGGCGAACAGATCACAGCTTCCTCGGGACAGCCTGCGAAGCTTTCGCGTCCTCTGGACTTCCTGGTGGTCGCGGACCACTCCGACAACATGGGATTCTTCCCCGATCTGTTTGCCGGCAAACCAAACTTGCTCGCCGATCCGACGGGGCGCAAATGGTACGACATGTTGCAATCGGGCAAGGGCGCGGGCGCCGCGATCGAAATTATTGTCGCGTTCTCCCACGGCAAGTTCCCGAAAGACCTCATGTATTTTCCGGGAACCGACTCCTATCGAAGCGCCTGGCAGGACACGGTCGCTGCCGCAGAAGAATTCAACGAGCCGAACCGCTTCACGGCCTTCATCGGTTATGAATGGACCTCGAATACCAACGGCAACAACCTGCATCGCAATGTTATTTTCCGTGACAATGCTGACAAGGCAAGCCAGGTCGAGCCGTTCACTGTGTATCCGCCATTTGGCAGCGACAATCCTGCCGATCTTTGGAAATGGATGGCGGCCTACGAGCAGAAGACGGGAGGTCGGGTGCTGGCAATCGCGCATAACGGCAATCTCAGCAATGGCCTGATGTTTCCCATCGTCGAGCAGTTCGGCAAGAAGATCGACGTGGATTATCTCCAGACCCGCGCCAAGTGGGAACGTCTCTACGAAGTGGCGCAAACCAAGGGATCAGGTGAGGCACACCCCTTCCTGTCGCCGAACGACGAGTTCGCGGACTTCGAAATCTGGGACAAGGGCAATCTGGACGGTAGTGTGGCCAAGACGAACGAGATGCTCGAATTCGAGTACGCGCGTTCTGCTTACAAGAACGGGATGAAGCTCGAACAGCAGCTCGGCACCAATCCCTACAAGTTCGGGCTGATCAGCAGCAGCGACGCCCATACCGGGCTCGCCGCAATGGAGGAAGACAACTTTTTCGGCAAGACGACGCCGCAAGAGCCTAGTCCACATCGCATGACGGCGACTTTCGTCGACAACAAACAGACTGGTGTCAAGATCATGGACTGGGAGGTGTCTGCAGCGGGCTACGCGGCCGTGTGGGCCACAGAAAACACCCGGGCCGCTGTGTGGGATGCTATGCAGCGCAAGGAAACCTATGCGACGACTGGCCCGCGGATGGTGGTTCGCTTCTTCGGAGGATGGGATTTCGAGGCAAAGGACGCGCAGAACCGTATGCCGGCAGAGATCGGCTATACAAAGGGCGTGCCGATGGGCGGTGATCTCACCGCCGCACCGACCGGCAAGGTGCCGACATTCCTGGTTGCCGCCCTCAAGGACCCGATCGGAGCAAACCTAGATCGCTACCAGATCGTCAAGGGATGGTTGGACAAGGACGGCAATGCGCAAGAAAAGGTATATGACGTCGTCTGGTCCGATGACCGGAAACCTGCTGCAGATGGGAAATTGCCTCCTGTCGGCAATACGGTGGATTTATCGACCGCCACGTGGACAAATACGATTGGTGATCCCGAACTTATGGCTGTTTGGAAGGACCCGGAATTCGATCCGACGCAGCGGGCGTTCTATTACGGCCGGGTGATCGAAATCCCCACACCCCGATGGACTGCCTACGACGCATACCGCTTCGGCGTAAAGCCTCTGCCCGGCACCGCAATGACGCTGCAGGAGCGCGCCCTTACGTCACCGATCTGGTACAACCCGTCATGACGACGTGAACGTGGTAGGATGGCTTGAAAGAGGTGGCGGCGTTCGATTGCCACCTCGTCAATCTGGGAGTCACCCGCGTTTTTCGTACCAGTCTAAAGCGCGTCGCGATCTTTCAGATTCGCTCATCGCGCCTTAGGTCTTGGTTTTTACGCATGTCGTGAGCGCAAAACCGCTGCACATTTTTGCGCGACATGCATTAGCAATCAATGGCCGGAGGGCCTGCCTCATGCTCATCCGTAAAGTCCTGGTTGAACCCCTGTTCCACTTCCTGATTCTTGGCGTCGTCGTCTTCAGCCTCTATACGCTGACACGTCAGCCTATGACTGTTGGAGAGGATCTGGCCATCGTTGTCGACGAGGGCCAACTCGCACGCATGTTCGACACCTATTCCCGCACCTGGCAACGTCCACCGACGGAGGACGAATTGAAGGGACTCGTCGAGGGTTACATCAAGGAGGAAATCTTCTACCGCGAGGGTCAGAAGATGGGTCTCGCCCAGGACGATACCGTCTTCCGGCGGCGCATGCAGCAGAAGATGGAATTTCTGCTCGAGCCAAGCGTCGAGGAGCTGGCGCCAAAACCGGGGGAACTCGAAGCCTATTTCACGGCGCATGCGCAAGACTACCGGCTGCCTGAAAAGCTCGCCTTCCGGCAGATATTTTTCAGGAGCGAACGCACGGGTGACAAAGGCGATCTGAGCGCAACCGCGGTGCTTTCGAAACTCAAATCCGACGCCGCGTCGATTGATATGACCTCTCTCGGCGACTCCTCGCTCCTGCCGGAGAGGACGGCGCTCAGCGACGCCGAACTGATCGCGACCAGCTTCGGTCAAGACTTCGTGTCCGAATTGGCGTCCGCGCCTGAAAACCGATGGTACGGGCCGATCCGGTCGGCATACGGCGCTCATCTCGTCTTCGTTTCAGAACGGCTCATGAGCCATCCGCTCGCACTTTCCGACGCTGGGACCGCAGTGCTTGCAGATTGGGAAAGTGCCCGACGCAAAGACATCGCTGACGCACACTATGCGGCGATGAAGAAGCGGTACGACATCGAGATCAACTGGCCGCGAGACATCGACACATCGCCGATCAAGACATCGAGTCTGCCATGAGCCGCATCCTCGGTCTGTTTTTTGGGTGTTTACTTTGGGCCACTTGTACTGCCAACGCCCATGAACTTCGCCCGGCCTTTCTCGAAATCAACGAGATCGCGCCGGAAAGCTATGCGATCACCTGGAAGGTGCCGGCGCGCGGTGAATACAAAATGGCATTGTCCGTTCACTTGCCGGACGCTTGCCAGCAGATGACCGACCCGGTCGGAGGCTATATCGACACTGCCTATGTCAGCCGATGGCAAGTAAAATGCCCAGGCGGGCTCAGTGGCAAAACTGTATTCATCGGCGGACTATCATCGACATTTACCGATGCGCTGGCAAAGCTAACCAACCTGGACGACACGACCCAAACAAGCCGCATCGCCCCTTCCGATCCGAACTTGACGATCGCTAAAAGCCTGACGCCCTGGGGCACGGCAAAGACCTATTTCTTCCTCGGCGTCCAGCATATCCTGGAAGGCGTCGATCACCTGCTGTTTGTCTTTGCTCTGTTGCTGCTGATCCGCAACCCGCGAATGCTGCTGCTTACCATCACCTCATTTACCGTGGCGCATTCGATCACGCTTGCAATCGCCTCGCTGGACGTCGCCCGACTCCCACAGCCGCCCGTCGAGGCGCTGATCGCATTGAGCATCATGTTCGTCGCTGCCGAGATCATCCGAAGCGGTCGCGGCAGGCGCAATCTTTCCAGCCGTTATCCCTGGATTATCAGTTTCGTGTTTGGCCTCTTGCATGGCTTCGGCTTTGCCGGCGCCCTGCGGGAAATCGGCCTTCCACAGAAAGATGTGCCTTTGGCCCTGTTCACGTTCAATCTGGGGGTGGAAGCCGGTCAACTGGCTTTCGTCGCGATTGCACTGCTCGCCGTGGCCAGCTTTAGGCTTGTACGTTTATTTGATTTTTCGCGCATGCACTTCTGGCTTGCCTACCTGATCGGCACCGTCTCGGCCTTCTGGTTCGTGCAGCGTGTGGCTGGTTTTTAGCCGACAAATCGCCACTAGCGCATCGGCCTGAAAATCAGAATCGGTTTTCAGGCCGATGCGTCGATTCAAAATGTTACAGCGTCCTTTTCGCATCTGAAAAGACACGCGGCAGCTGTAATGGCGCTTTTGACCAAGCGCCTGGGCATCATCTGTCTTGCCGGCGGCTCAGATCACGCCCGTCAGGATGCCGACACCGGCAACAGCGGCGAGGCCGCCGGCCGTCCGCACGACGAAGGGACCCTGACGCTCACCGATGCTGGCGATCAGTAAGCCGAGACCGAGGCCGGCGGCATGGAGAAGCGCGGTCGCGAACATGAAGCCGGCGGCATAGGCGGCACCACCGGCGTCTTCCGGCATTTCCGCGCCGTGCGCATGCCCGTGGAAGATCGCGAAGAGACCGACGATACCCATCGCTACCGCAGTCGGAGCCTTGACGTTGAGCGCCACGATTGCGCCGAGGACGATGACGGAAAGCGCAATGCCAACTTCAACGAAGGGAAGGTTCACGCCTGCTATACCGAGCCCGCCGCCGACAGCCATGACAAGGACGAAGGTCGCCGGCACGAGCCCGACCGCACGGCCGCCGAGCTGGAATGCGAAAACACCGACCATCACCATGGCAAGGATATGGTCGAGACCGGAAATAGGATGGCTGAAGCCGTGCATGAAGCCAGAGGTCTGACCGACACCGGTATGAGCATAGGCAACGGCCGGAAGTGCTGCGGCGGCAAGGGCGAACAAACCGGTCTTTAATGCTGATTTCATTGTTCGATTCCCTTGAGTTTTGAAGATCCTGCGGCCGCCGAACACCGGGCATGGTTCTAAAGTCGCGGGGACTAGGCTAATTCAAAGAATTTATACCGTCAAATAAAAACGCCAAGAAATACCAAGCCAATTCAACTGCTTATCTGATAGGCAAATGCCACTTTCGATAGCTTCTCCCGGCGCGCCGCGCCTCAAGATCGAACTGGAAACAACTCCGCACAGAGGCTATCAATCGTCCGGCAGAGACGGCGCAGACTGCCGCGATGGAGGAGACGCCCATGACGAATACCGAACGGCCGCTGGCGATCAGCGCGCCCGAGCCGCGCACGCTCGATCTGATCTTCAGCGACAAGGCGCGCGCCGAACTGCAGGAGAAATATGAGATCGTCGAGGCCGACCCCGAGAACATCGCCGGGCTCGGCGACGACATCCTCGGCAGGGCACGCTACATCATCGGCCAGCCGCCACTTTCGGCCGAAACGCTAGCCAGAATGCCGGCCTTGCGCTCGATCCTCAACGTCGAAAGCAATCTGCTCAACAACATGCCCTATGAGGTGCTCTTCCAACGCGGCATCCATGTCGTGACGACAGGGCAGGTCTTTGCCGAGCCGGTCGCCGAAATCGGCATCGGTTTCGCGCTGGCCTTAGCGCGCGGCATCGTCGATGCGGATGTCGCTTTCCGCCAGGGCACGGAACTCTGGGGCGGCGAGGGAAATGCAAGCGCGCGGCTGATCGCCGGCTCCGAGATCGGCATCGTCGGCTTCGGCGATCTCGGCAAAGCGCTGCGCCGGGTCCTGTCCGGCTTCAGAGCCAAGATCCGGGTGTTCGATCCCTGGCTGCCACAATCGATCCTCGAGGAGAACGGCGTCGAGCCTGCAAGCCTCGATGACGTCCTGACAAAGAGCGATTTTGTCTTCGTCGCCGCTGCCGTGACCAGCGAGAACAGGGGATTTCTCAGCGCTGAGGCCTTCGCCAGCATGCGCAAGGGCGCGGCCTTCATCCTGCTCAGCCGCGCCGATGTCATCGATTTCGATGCGTTGATGGCAGCTGTCTCTTCAGGCCATATCGTCGCGGCGAGCGACGTCTACCCTGAGGAACCGTTGCCACCCGATCATCCGGTGCGGAGCCTAAAGGGTTTCATCCGCTCGGCGCATAGGGCCGGCGCCCTCGACAGTGCCTTCAAGAAGATGGGCGACATGGTGCTCGAAGACATGGACCTGATGGATCGCGGCCTGCCGCCGATGCGCTGCAAGCGGGCGGAACGCGAGACGGTCTCCCGCATGCGTTCCAAACCGGTCGCGGTGAATTAGAGCATGTCGCGCAAAAGTGTGGAGCGGTTTTGCGATACCGCCTACGCAAAAGCAAAGATCTAAAGCGCGAGGCGAATCTGAAAGATCGCCACGCGCTTTAGAGCAAAATACCGATTTGGCGCGTCGCTTTAGGCGGCGCGCTGCTCGGCACCCTGGATCGCCGCAAGCTTCCAGTCAGCGCCGGACTTGCGCACGAAAGTCCAAACCTCGGTGCTCTCGCTTGGACGGCGATCGTCGCCGGAAACGACGCGGCCGCTGTCGCGCTCGACCATGGCGTCGATCGAGGAATAACGCATGGCGAGCGTCGCATATTCCTGGCCGTCCTCGCGCCAGGCCTCGGCAATATCGCCCTGCAGCAGCTTGACATCGGAGACGCGGTTGCGCACGCCGTTGGTGGCATTTTCGCCGAGTTCCTCAGCGAGATAGGACATCGCCTCGAGCGTCGTCAGCCGGCGCAAGGTACCGTAATCCTCGGCGCCGTAAGCGGTCTGCACTTGGGTCAGCAGTTCCTCGAACTGATCGAGATCGGCTTGCGCCAGCCCGATCTCGTCGCTCGGCCGATTGCCGCGCGACTGCCCGCCGAAACCGCCCCCCGAACCGATCGTCGGGATCTGGAACGACGACTTATTCGTGGGCGACATGTTATAGGACCGGCTCTGGCCTCCGACGCCGTAGGAAGGCTGGCGGCGGTTGGCGAAATAACGCATGGCGAGCATGACGGCGCCGCCGATCAGCGCGATCTGCAACAGCATGCCGAGCAAGCCGAAGCCGCCGCCGAAACCGTGACCGAGCAGCATGCCGAGAAGGCCGCCGGCAATCAGGCCGCCGATCATCGAACGGCCGAAACCGCCGAACAAGCCAGGGCGCTGGGCGCCGAGAGGCTGCTGCGCGGTGGCAGGTGCCGTGGTCTGCGAACGCGGCGTCATCGACCGTTCGATCGGTGCTGTGGCCCCAGGTGCGGTGCTGGTGACCGGCGGAGCCTGGAAGGTGCGCGTGCCGCGGCTTCCGAAACCGCCGCTGCCGGCGCGGCGCGCTTCTGCATCGTCAAGGGAAGCAAAAACGGTAGCGCTCGTCAGTGCGGCAATGGCCGCGATCTTGGCAAAACGCGAAACGGCACTCGGCATTCCTGATCTCCTGTCATGCACAATCACGGCATATCGAGAGCTAATATAGGTACTCTTTCCCGAGTGTGAAGCTCTCCGGATGCGTTACTGGCAGACATCGACCCAGTTGGCGCCAGTCAGCTCAGCCAGCCGTCCGGTTTCGATGCGTACGGCCGAGTTGGTCGAGCCGGCGGCCGGCACGACTTCATCGAAGCGTTTCAGCGAGATATCGCAATAGATGGGCAGCGGCGAGGGCAGGCCGAAGGGGCAGACGCCGCCGACCGGATGGCTGGTGACTGCCACAACCTCTTCGGCATCGAGCATGCGCCCCTTGGCTCCAAACGTGTCCTTGAACTTGCGATTGTCGAGCCGCGCCGTGCCGCCGGCTACGACCAGCATCATCTGCTCGCCGACGCGCAGGCAAATCGTCTTGGCGATCTGGGCCGGCTCGACGCCATGGGCTTCGGCGGCAAGCGCAACCGTCGAGGAGCTCTCGGAGGTTTCAATGATTTCGATATCGGGTGCGTGGGCGCTGAGGAAGGCGCGGACAGATTCAAGGCTCATGACATGATGCTAGCCCAGGAAATACGCAATTTGAAGCGTAAAAGACGCCTGCCGAAAACCGCCGCTTGCAAGTCGCGCGGACATCGTCATAATAATTTTGCACACGTGCTCAATTTTGTCATTCGGCCGTTACGTTCAACCCCTAGAGCGGGATACGCCACGTTTTCGTGGGGTTTCGGAACGGTCATCATCAGCAGTGCTGACCCGTCAAGAGGCCTCACACTGCTCTTCTAGGGAGACGAAGAAGATGACTATTTTGCCGACACTGAAATCCCTTGCCGTCGCAGCCGCCATCCTGGCGTCGACCTCTGCAATTGCACTCGCCAAGGACGTTCACATCAGCGTCTGGGCCGGCGGCACCGGCCCGAACGACGTCTATCGCCTCGACGCCATCGAGATCGCAGCCCAGCAGCTGCAGCGTGAAGCCGCTCTTAAGGGCGAAGACCTGAAGATCACCGTCGAGAAGAAGCCTTATTCGGCCTGGGAGGACTTCAAGCAGGCGCTGACCCTTGCCGCCGAAGCCAAGACCGCTCCGAATATCGTCGTAAGCGGCCATGAAGACATAGCACCCTGGTCGCAGGCCGGGCTGATCGTACCGATCGAGGATTATGTCGATCTCGACTCTTGGCCTCTCAGCGACATCTATGAAAACCTGTTGCAGATCGCGTCCTATAACGGCACCGTCTACGGTATCCCGCAGGACGCCGAATCCCGTCCGATGTTCTTCTGGAAGCCTTACATGAAGGCGATCGGCTACAGCGACGCCGATCTGGATGCGCTGCCGCAGAGCGTGCAGGACGGCAAGTACACCATGAAGAACCTGCTCGAAGACGCCAAGAAGATGCAGGATAAGGGCCTCGTCCAGCCCGGCTATGGTTTCTATCCGCGCACCAGCAACGGCCCTGATTACTGGCAGTTTTACACCAGCTTCGGCGGCACGATGGAAGAAGGCGGCAAGCTCGTTTTCGACAAGGCCGCGATGACCCGCACCTATCAGTTCTTCGCCGATGCCGTGAAGAGCGGTGTTACCAAGAAGAACCACATCGGCATGCCGGGCGACCAGTGGTGGAAGGAAGTCGCCACAGGCAAGGCCGGCATCTGGGACGGCGGCACCTGGCACTATGCTCGCCTTGTCAACCAGGAAGGCCTGAAGGACTTCTTCGGCAACGTGATCTTCACGCTGATCCCCGCCGGCGAAGGCGGCAAGGCCAACACGCTGACCCATCCGCTCGTCTACCTGCTGACCGCAGGTCACGACCAGGAAGACACTGAGATCGCCGCCCAGTTGGTTAAGATCGCCTCCGAGCCACGCATCAACGCGCTGCATGCAGTCAAATCGGCCCATCTCGGCATCTCCAAGTCGGAATCCACCGTCGAATTCTATTCGGCCGACCGCTGGACCCGCGAAGCCACCGAGCGCCTGCTGCCACATGCCAATGCGATGCCGAACAATTCCGATTTCGGCAAATATTGGAACATCATGTGGAAGAACCTCGAAGCATCCTGGACCGGCGCCAAGACCGTAGACGCCGCGGTCGGTGATGCAGAGAGCGAGCTGAAGAGCACGCTCGGCGACAAGATCGTCATCCGCTAAGGTCGAAGCACTCTTCCGGGCGGCGGTAACCCGCTGCCCGGTCGGTCCGCGATGAGGGGCTTCCATGAAATCGTCCAGAACGCTCGGACTGGTGATGATCGCGCCTGCGGCGATCATGATCGTTCTTTTCTTCCTGATGCCGGTCGTTCTGACGGCGGTCTTTTCGATGACCAGCATGACGACGGCGACCGGTATTTCCGGCGGCGTCTATCAGATCGCACCCAACTCCATGATTGCGCTAAAATCGGCAATACCGGACATTGCCGCCGAGATGGCCGAACCGCGCTACACGATCGACGAGGCGGGCCTCAAGGCCGTCGAAGGACTCGGGCTTGCGCCGGGGATTGCTGGGGAATTGCGCGCCAAACATGCAGGTGAGGTGTTCACGGCACGCCGCGACGTCGAGCGCATGCTCAAGGATCTCGCCGACCGGCCTTCGACGCGCGACGTCAAGCAGATTTCCGAACAGTTCAACCGCTCCGTCCTCAACACCCGCTTCGACAGCAAGGAGCAGCTCTTTTCGGCGCTGGATAGTCTGGGTTTCAAACTGACACCGGAGCAGAAGGAAACGGTCGCCAAGGCCACCTATACCGGCTGGGTTTGGACGACCGACAATTTCTCGCGCATGACCACCTCACCCGATATGGCGCGTGTACTCTTGAATACCGTGCTCTACGTCGCGCTGGTGCTGATGCTGTTCAATGTCGGCTATGCGCTGCTACTTGCCATTTGGACGCATTACATGCCGCCGACGCCGGCCTCGATCTTCCGCGGCATCTGGCTCCTGCCGCGCATTACCCCTGTCGTCATCTATGTCATGCTATGGAAGTGGCTTGCCTGGGATACCGGCTTCATTTCGATCCTGATGGGCAAGTTCGGCTATCCGCCAAAGAACTACCTTCTCGACAACGCTTACAACGCCTGGTTCTTCGTCGTGTTGATCAACGGCTTCATCGGCGCCTCGATGGGCATGCTGGTGTTCTCCTCGGCTATGAAGGCCATTCCGAAGAGCCAGTTCTATGCGAGCGAGGTCGACGGCGCCTCGCGCTGGCAGCAGATTCGCTACATCATTCTGCCGCAGATGCGCTGGCCAATCCTCTTTGTTACCTGCTACCAGACCTTGTCGCTGCTTGCCTCCTTCAATGAAATCCTGCTCGCCACCAATGGCGGACCGGGCAATGCGACCGAGGTCTGGGCGCTCTCGGCCTATCACACTGCGCTGAGGAACTATGCCGGCAACCTCGAATACGGGTTGGGTGCCGCCATGGCCTTGGTGCTCGTCGTCATCGGCGTGACGCTGTCGCTCCTCTATCTGCGCGTCTTCAACTACGGCACGCTTGTCGCCAAGCCCTTGATCGAGGATTGACCATGGCCGAACGATCGCAGCCCTCGGCAAATTACCGCAGCTGGCCTGTCATAACGGCGCTGACCACCGTCAGCCTGCCGCTGCTCCTGATGTATGTCTATCTCTTCCTCGACACGGTGACCGTGAAGCAGGCGGACGCACTGCTGCCCTCCGGCTTGACGCTCGACCACTGGCGCTTCCTCTGGCAGACGACGGAGGGCAAGGCGAACATCTGGCAGGTGACTGTGAATACGCTGCTGTTTGCGGCCTGCACCACCAGCCTCGTGCTCATCGTCTCGTCGATGGCGGGCTACGTGCTATCGCGACTGAACGTCCCGGCACGCGGCTTCTTCCTCGCCGGCGTCATGGTGCTGCATGCCTTCCCGTCGGTGACGCTGATCATCGCCATCTTCATCGTGCTGCAGATGATCAGTCTCTACAATTCGCTGATCGGCGTCATCCTGGTAAAGGCGGCGATCGACCTGCCGCTCGGCATCTGGTTGATGAAGGGCTTTTACGACACCGTGCCCTGGGAAATCGAAATGGCCGGCGTCGTCGACGGCGCCTCGCGCTTCCGGGTCTGGCGCAGCCTCGTGCTGCCGCAGGTCAAGCCCGGCATCATGGCGCTTGGCCTCTTCTCCTTCCTCTCCGGCTGGGGCGAGTTCATCCTGCCGCAGGTGCTGGCACCTGGTAATCAGGTGCAGGTGCTTTCGGTCTATCTCGCGGCCTTCCTCGCCGACGACAACAACTATGATTTCAACATGTTCAAAGCCGTCGGCGTCTTCTACCTCGTTCCGGTGCTGATCGTTTACGCGCTCTTCAACAAATACCTCATGAACATCTATGGCGGCGGGAGCAAAGGCTGATGCGAATCCTCCTCGACAATTTTTCGAAGAGCTTCGGCTCCACCAAGGTCATCGAGAACATGACGCTCGAAGTCGGCAACGGCGAGATGCTGGCGCTGCTCGGCCCTTCCGGCTGCGGCAAATCGACGACGCTGTTTTCCGTCTGCGGCATCCATCGGCCAAGCGGCGGACGCATCCTCTTCGGCGACCGCGACGTCACCGACCTGCCGAGCCAGGCTCGCAATGTCGGCGTCGTTTTCCAGTCCTATGCGCTCTATCCGCACATGACGGTTACCGAGAACATCGGCTTTCCGCTGAAGGTGAAGGGCATGCCGGCTGCCGAGATCCGCAAAGAGGTCGACCGTATCGCGGCTCTCGTTCAGATCGGTAACTTGATGGGCCGCAGGCCGGCCGAGCTTTCCGGCGGCCAGCAGCAGCGCGTCGCCCTGGCGCGGGCGCTGATCCGCAAGCCCGATGTGCTGCTGCTCGACGAGCCGCTCGCCAATCTCGACGCCAAGCTGCGCCTCGAAATGCGATCGGAAATCCGCCGCCTGCAGCGCGAAACCGGCATTACCGCCATTCTCGTCACCCACGACCAGGTGGAGGCGATGAGCATGTGCGACCGCATCGCCATCATGAAGGAGGGCGAGATCGTCCAGATCGCCACGCCGGCCGAAATGTACAATGATCCGAAGACCGCCTTCGTCGCCGGCTTTCTCGGCAATCCGCCGATCACCTTCCTGCGCGGCGTCGTGGACAAGGGCGCATTCACAATCCCGCAAAGCGAGATCCGCGTGCCGCTGCCCGATACCGTCGGTGCCGCCGAAGGTACCAAGCTGATGCTCGGCGTCCGGCCCGAGCATTTCACGCCGGCAGGCGACATCGCCGTCCCGGGCAAGGTCACCTTCGCCGAAACGCAGGGCCGCGAGAACCTCTACGACGTGGCTCTTGCCGGCGGACCGCTGTTGCGTTCGATCCAGCCGGTGCGTAGCGATGTTCACGTCGGCGACGACGTCCGCTGGGCGATCGACAGCCGCGGCATATTCGTTTTCGACGAAAATGGCAGGAGGCTCTGATGACCCGCGATTTCTCGGTATTCTTCCAGCGTTACGGTTGGCCAACGGCCAAGGGCCGGCTTCCCTTCTGCATCGGCCATCGCGGCGCCAGTGGCCATGAACGCGAGAATACGATAGCCGCTTTCCGCCGTGCCGCCGAACTCGGCGCGGAAATGTGGGAGCTCGACACGCAGCTGACCAAGGACGGCGTAGTCGTCGTCTCGCATGACGACCATCTCGAGCGTGTCTTCGGCATCGACCGCCGCATTTCCGAAATGACGGCGGCAGAGCTCGCCCGCCTCGACGGCGTCGACGTGCCGAGTTTTTCGGAGGTGGCCGCACTCGGCCGCGAGACCGGAACCGGTCTCTATGTCGAGCTGAAGGCGCCTGGAACCGGCCTGCGCTGCTGGCAGCACCTTGTCGAGATGAACCAGCGTTTCGCCTGTCTCGGCTCCTTCGACACGGCACAGGTGCGCGAACTTCGCGACGCGGCCTGCGATTTTCCGCTTTCGGTGCTGATCCGGGTCGGCCACGATCCGCACGCGCTCGGCGACGAGGCCGGCGCCGATATCCTGCATCTGTGCTGGGAGAGGGCAGGCGAACGTCCGCAGGATCTGGTGAGCGAGGCGTTGATGCGCCGCGCCTTCGAGGCTGGCCGCGAGATCGTGCTCTGGCACGAGGAACGGCCGGCCATCCTCGATGACCTCATGAAGCTTCCGGTTCTCGGCATCTGCACGGATCTACCCGATCTGATGCGGCCGCCTGCGGCTAAGGAAAAAGCAATTGGCAGACAGGGATAAGGGACCGCGCAAGGTAACCTCCTTCGACGTGGCGCGTGTGGCCGGCGTCTCGCGCGCTGCCGTGTCGCGCGCCTTCACGCCGGATGCCAGCGTCTCGCCGAAGACGCGCGAGAAGGTCTATCAGGCCGCCAAGGAACTTGGCTACCGGGTCAACTATCTTGCCCGAAGCCTCACCAACAAACGCTCCGATCTCGTCGGCCTTGTCGCTGCCGGCCTCGACAATCCGTTCCGCACGCTGCAAATCGAAAACCTGGCAAGAGTGCTGCTCGCCCGCAATTTCCGCCCCATCCTACTGCCGACCTCGCCGGAGGCTGATACTTCGACGGTCATTGGCCAGCTGCTGCATTACGCCGTATCAGGCGTCATCGTCACCTCGGACGCACCGCCGACCGAGATCTGCGAGCAGTGCGCGGCCGAGGGTGTGCCGATCGTGCTGATCAACAAGGGCAACGACATTCCCTTCGTCGACCGCATCATCTCCGACGACCGCATGGCCGGCCATCTCGCCGCCACCCACCTGATCGACAGCGGCGTGCGAAAGCCCGCCGTGATGGCTGCCCCTGCCATATCCTATACGGCGCGGCGGCGCAGCGAGGCCTTCATCGCACGCTGCAAGCAGCTCGGCGTCGAGGCGCAGTTTCTGCAGGTCAGGATCAACGACTACCGGAGCGGGTACGATGCTGCAACCGAACTTGCCGCATCCGGCATCGACGGGCTGTTCTGCGCCAACGACTACATGGCCTGCGGCGTGGTCGATCGCATCATGCAGGGCCGCGGCCGCGAGGATGCGCCGCCGCTCTCCATCATCGGCCATGACGACATTCCTCAGGCGAGCTGGGCGGCCTATGATCTCACGACCATCCGCCAACCCTGCGACGTCCAGGCCGAAAAGACGGTCGACCTGCTGATGAGCCGCATCGTCGAGCCGGACCTGACGGCGCGTGTCGAATTCACGCCGGTGACACTGATCAGAAGAAGGACTGCCTGATGAACTCCGTATTCGACGCCGCCGCCATCCGCGCACGGGCGGAGGTCGCCATCACCGTTGCCCTCGATGTCGGACGGGAGACGGCCCGGTTTCGGCACGATTCCGACCCCGGCGCGCTTGCCGTCGAGAACAAGGGATTGCAGGATTTCGTCACCGTTGCCGACAGGAGGGCCGAGCAGGCGATCCGCGAAGGGCTGCTCTCGCTCTTTCCGGATGACACTTTCATGGGCGAAGAGAGTGGCGGACGATCGGGTAAGGGCGGCACCTGGGTCGTCGATCCGATCGACGGCACGACCAACTATATCAGAGGCTTCCGGCACTGGGGCGTTTCGATCGCCTTTGTCGTCGGCGGACAGGTCGAGATCGGCGTGGTCTACGACGCCGCCGGCGACAAGGTCTTTCACGCCGTCCGCGGCGGCGGCGCCTTTAAGGACGGTTTGCCGGTGCATGCGGCTGCGACCGCCGATCCGGCAAATGCGCTTGTCATTCTCGGCCATTCCCGCAAGACTAGCTTCGACGACTATCTTGCGCTCTCCAAACGGCTTCACGAACGCGGCATGGATTATCGCCGCACGGGTGCGGCCGCGATCGACCTCGTTCGTGTCGCCGAGGGTGCTGCCGATCTCTATTACGAACGCCACCTCAATGCTTGGGACATGCTCGCCGGCGCGTTGATCGCCGAAGAGGCCGGCGCTGCGGTGGCGATGCCGTCGGTCGAGAGGCTGCTTGCGCAGGGCGGACCTGTCATCGCCTACTCGCCGGGGCTTGCTGGCGAGTTCGCGTTCATCCTCGACATCGAGGGGCTATAGATAGACCACTCCCGGCGACGGGATCCGCCCGATTTCTGAGACTGCGAACTTTGCCCGGAACGCCCGTTACGCAACAACGCGATTGCGACCGGTCTTTTTCGCCGCATAGAGATTCTGATCGGCGATCGCCAAAATCTCGTTCGGAGACTTGGCAGACAGGGTACCGGCGACACCTATGCTGATCGTGACGTGCAGCCCGTTGCAGATCTCAGACCAATCCCATCGTTCAATGGCTGAACGCAGCCTCTCGCAGAGATCTGCGGCCCCTCGGGGAGCGCCGGCGAACAGGACGACGAATTCCTCGCCGCCAAACCGAATTGCCTGATCGGTAACGCGCAACTGGCTGCGCAATATGGTTCCAATGGCACTCAGGACCCGGTCACCGATCATGTGAGAGAAGTCGTCGTTGATCGACTTGAAGTGATCGACATCCAGCATCGCGATCGAATATGGACGCTTCTCAGATGTCAGCGCTTTAAAGCGGCTGTCGAGATATTTGCGATTATAGAGCCCGGTCAGTGCGTCCAGATAGACGGCATTTGCAAGGAGATCGGTTTGCTCCTGCAATTTCTGATAGGATGCCTCCAGCGTTTCTGCGCGCTTCGACTCCGTTTCGGCAACTTCCTTGAACCGTTTGGTTTCATAGTAGATTTCAGCGAGACGTGCGCGTCGCTGCGTACTCTCGGCGCTATTGCGCAAATAGGCTTGGTGGTATTTTTTATGGGCCGCCAGCGCCGGATCGAACTGTCCCAGCCCCTCATAGGCCTGCGACAGATAAAGATAGATCTGGACATAGGAATCGAAACTGCCGCCGGCGTCGATCAGCTCCACCGCCTCGAGCAGCGGCGACAGGGCTTCGGTGAATTTTCCGGAATTGTTGTAGATCTGGCCCAAAGTGTAGAGATATTGCTGCCTGTCCCTGACATAGCTGTTCTCTTGAAACAGCCGATAGCGGGCCATGCACTGGAGCGCCTTCTCATGCTCGCCCAGGTGGCTGTAGAATTCGGCTTGGTTGCCGAGACAGAGGCGAGCGGCCCAGCTGTCGCCGATCTCGATTGCGATGTCGAGCGCCTGTTCGGTCAGTGCCAGCGCCCTGACCAGCATCTGGTGTTCTTCCTCCGGCTGGCCGAGCGCCCGCGCGATATATCCACCTTCCGAATGAGCGCCGCCGAGATTGATAAGCCACCAGCATTCAT
Organism: Rhizobium leguminosarum bv. trifolii WSM1325; assembly: GCA_000023185.1. Taxonomy (NCBI): domain Bacteria; kingdom Pseudomonadati; phylum Pseudomonadota; class Alphaproteobacteria; order Hyphomicrobiales; family Rhizobiaceae; genus Rhizobium; species Rhizobium leguminosarum. The sequence continues at coordinate 181,872 of CP001626.1, forward strand.
AGTTCTTATTGCCAATCGATCTGGCGAGTTCGACAGATCTCTCGCTCATCAAGATGGCCCGGTCGGGCTGTTTGTTGCACCAGAAGATAATCCCTATGACGTTGGTGGCCAGGCTTTGTGCTTTCGGATCCGCGGCCTTGTCGGCCAGATCCAACGCGCGGGTCGCTTCTTCGATCGCTTCCTCCGGCAAGCCCAGTTCCAAGAGCAACCATCCGAAATAGGCCCGGGCACAGGCTTCCTCTTTGCGCTCCCCGTGCAATTTCCAGAAGTCTATCGCCCGCCGGACATGCGTCAGCCCAAGTTCGGCCTTGCCGATTTGAAAACAGTACCAGGCAATATCGGTGTCGCATTGCGCGGCGAGCCGATCGTCGCCCCGCGCCTTGGCATCAACAAGAATTTTGCCGGCCAGCGTGAGGGCCTCAACCGAACGGCCTGTACATCCAAGATGCCACGCTTCCTGTAAGCTGGAATTTGCTTGTCGAGTATTTGCTTCGGCATCAACAATTTGCATATCGGACACCAACATTTGTCTGCTGGCTATGGATAGCATCAGAAGTTTAAAATGAAGCAAACTGCAAAAAGCAGGCGACAAACCTAGAAACAGGGTAGCGAAAGCCTCTCACACCTTTCGGCATCATGCTCCAACGCCCACCGGTTAATTCGCCATGCGGCGGCCCCAGCCGCGTTCAGTCGCCGGCGCCTCGTCGGTGGTGATCTGATCCGGCTTCAGGGCCATCAGCGCTGAAAAGCCTCGCCATTCCTCTTCGCTGAAACCGGCCTCCGGATCCTTCAGGGTGAAGGTCCAGGCATCAACGCGTTTGCCTTCGTCCCGGCAGAGCGCGATCAAGTCGAGACCTTGATTGGCGGCATCAAGGATCAGCGGCCAGTGCAGATAGATCGTGTCCGGTTCAGTCGGGCCGCGCAGGTCAGCGCGCAGTTCCGTCTCGACCGCCTTCCAGCCGTTGGCCATCCTGATATCGTAGAGCTTGTTGGTCGGATCGATGCCGCGCAGGAGATGGGGAAGCTTCTCCTTGACCGCGACGATGAGGTCGAGACTGTCGCCGCTGACAATCACCGAGGCGGCGATATCCCTAAAATGCGCGGCCAGATGCGCGACGCCCTTGGCGCCGATCGCTTCAAAGTCATCCTTCATGTCGAATTGCAGCAGTGCGGCTGGATGCGTCGATTGCATCATGGCGGCAAGATCCTCGCTGAGGATCAGCGGCCGGTCGCCCTCTTGCATCCTGATATCGCTGAGGTCACCGATACTCTTTTCGGCGACCGGTCCATGTCCTGTCGTCTCGCCTTCGAGATCCTTGTCGTGCAGCACGACGAAACCGCCGTCGGCACGTACGCGCAGATCGAGCTCCATCGAAGCGCCTGCTGCAAATCCCTCCGCCATCACTTCGGCTGAGAACAACGGATCGGCAAACCGTTTGCGCAACCGGTGCCATTTCAGGCGGGTCCGGTGCCCCTCATGTGAAATCTCCAGGCCCTGCGCATCCAGCAATCTTGTCATCTGCACCAAGTCTCCGCGATACTACTCTCCTGCCTTGATGAACCATGATTATCAAGGGCCGAATACGGCTTTCATCGACTGTAGGCTGCGGATATTGCCTCCGAGGCGGCTGATATATCCGAGGGATGGCCTGCCTGCCTGAGAGCGGCGCCATACGCCACGACATTCGACAGCACCGTCTGGAATGCGGCGCGCGAACCCGTGTGGTTCAGCCGCACGAGACGGGCCGGCGCTGTTCCAACGCCTTCGCTCAGCTCGACCCCGAGCTGCCCGGCAGCTGCGATCAGCGCGGCAGGCGCGAGCGCCTCCGGCACCGGCACTGCCGTGACCAGGTTCGACGCCTTTACTGCCGGCACCCATCCCGGGGCACCGAGCGCGGCAAGCCCCGCTCGCGTCGCCGATGCCGCCAGCGCATGGCGAGCGACCACATTCTCCAGGCCCTCGGCCTCGATGCGGTCGAGCGCTGTCTCCAGCGCGAAGAATTCCAGCGACGCCGGTGTTCCCGGCAGGCCACGCCGGCCGCCGTCGATCCAGCTCTTCAGATCGGCCAAAGACAAGATCGAATCGCGCGGTGCGCCGTCACTGAGGATCAAATCCCAGGCCCTGCCGCTGACCGAAAGCGCGGACACGCCAGCCGGACCGCCGAGCGCCTTCTGTGGCCCGATCACGGCGATGTCGATGCCGAGACCGTCGACATCGAGCTGATGGCCGCCGACCGATGCGACCGCGTCGACAACCGTGACGACGCCGCGAGCCCGGGCAAGCGCCAAGATCTCGGGCAGGGGGTTGAGAATGCCGCTTGCGGATTCCGCGTGCACCAGCGCGAGAACATCGATCTTCGGACCTGTCTGGAGCGCTTTGGCGACTGTTTCGATCTCGATCGGCAGGCCCGGTTCGGCGACGATATCAGCGACCGACGCGCCACCCCGCCGCAGCCATTGACCGAACCAGCCGCCATAGGGACTGGTGATGATGTTGAGTGCTGAAAGGCCGGGGCGCGCAAGGCTGAGCGCCGCCGCCTCCAGCGCCACCACCGCCTCGGCCTGCACCAGTAATATATCGTTGCGGCTGCACAATATGTCGCCGATCCTGTCGGCAAGGACGGCGTAGCGCTCCGCGGGATAGGAGGGCACGGCATGCAGGGGATTCCAACCAAGATCGGACATGGATACTTCCTTCAGCAAAGATCGGTCACGAGACGGGGGACGGCGCCCACGAGCGCGCGGGCGGCCTCCGATTGCGGAGCGGCAACGACCGCCGCTGCCGGACCGGTCTCGACGATCCGTCCGCCATCGATAACGGCGATGCGGTGGGAAACGGCGCGCACCACGGCCAGATCGTGCGAAATGAACAGACAGGCAATGCCCTGTTCTTTCTGCAGATCGACCAGAAGCTCCAGGATCCTGCCACGCACGGTGACGTCGAGCGCCGAGACCGCCTCGTCGAGCACCAGCATCGACGGCCGCGTCGCAATCGCCCGCGCAATCGCCACGCGCTGGCGCTGGCCGCCGGAGAGCGAACGCACCGGCCGGGCGGCATGATCGGCGGTGAGGCCGACACGCTCTAGCAGATCGACGATCTCGCCGGGGCGCCGGTCTTTTGCGACGCCGTGGATGCGAAGCGGATCGTCGAGCACTGCACTAACGCTCGCCAACGGATTGAAGGCGGCGAGCGGATCCTGAAACACCATCTGCATACGCGCCCGCCGGCGGCGTAAAGGCGCGCCATTCAGCGCGAGCCAATCCTCTCCCTCGAAGCGAATCGAGCCGGCATCGGCAGCAACAAGCCGCAGCAGGATGCGCGACAGCGTCGATTTTCCGCTGCCGGAGGCGCCGACGAGGCCGAGCGTTTCCCCAGGCGCGATCGTCAGCGACACATTGTCGAGAGCGGCAACCTGGCGGCCCGCAGAAGCAAACCCTTTCGACAGGTTTTCGACGGAAAGCAGCACATCGTTCATGGTAGCTCCTCCGCGATCAGCGGCGGCGTCGCGAGGTCACGATGGCTGGCGATGAGGGCGGCGGTATAGTCGCTCTTGGGCGCTGAAAGCACCGAACGGACGGGGCCTGCCTCGACTAGCCTCGCATTGCGGAAGACGGCGACGCGATCGACGAAGCCGGAGACCAGCGCGATGTCATGGGTGATGAAGAGAAGCGTCATGCCATCCTCGCGCACCAGCCCGTCGAGCAGCCGGACGATCTCGGCCTGGACGACGACGTCCAGCGCGCTGGTCGCCTCGTCGGCGATCAGCAGCGCAGGCCTCGCGGCAATGGCCGCCGCAATCGCCACGCGTTGGCGCTGGCCGCCGGAAAGCTGATGCGGAAAGGCCCGCATCGCCTTGTCGGGCTGCGGTATCCGTACCCGCTCGAGTAATTCTTCGGCCCTGGCATAGGCCTGTTTCGAGCTGAGGCCGAGGTGGCGCCTGGCGCCCTCGGCGATCTGCTCGCCGATCGTCAGGACGGGATTGAGGCTGGAGCCCGGATCCTGGAAGACGAAGCCGAAATCGCGGCCGGGACGAGGCGGATGGCCAAGTGCAGGCCAGAGCATCTCGCCCCGGACCTTAGCGCCCTCCGGCAGCAGGCCTGCAAGCGCGCGGGCGAGCGTGCTCTTGCCGGAGCCGCTTTCGCCGATGATCGCCAGCCTTTCGCCGGCGGCGATATCGAGATCGACACTGTCGAGCGCGGCAGCAGCGCCGCGCCCATAGGTGACTGAAAGCTGCCGCAGGCTGCAGAAGATGCCGCTCATGCCGCCCTCGCATCGTTATCGCCGAGCGCCTTGCCGAGACCCTCGCTGAAGAGATGGACGCCGAGCACGGTGATGGCGAGCGCCGCGCCCGGTATGACGGAGAGATAGGATGCCGAGCGCAGCACGCTGCGGCCCTCGGCGATCATCGAACCCCAGGTGGCGATATTGGGGTTGCCGAGGCCAAGGAAGGACAGCGCTGCCTCGGTGAGGATCGCGCCGGCGACGATGGTGGCGGAGAGCGCCAGCACCGGCGGCAGCGCGTTCGGCAGGATTTCCCGGAAGGCGATCTCGGCCGGATGCATGCCGATCACCCTTGCCGAGGCGACGTAATCCTGCTCGCGGATGGCAAGCACCTGCGCTCGCGTCAGCCGCGCCGGATCGGCCCAGGTGCCGAGCGCAATGGCAATGACGACGACAGGCGTCGAGACGCCGATGGTGCTGACGAAGGCAAGGGCAAGCAGAAAAGCCGGCACGATCTGGAAGGCGTCGACCACGCGCATCAGCGCTTCGTCGACGAGCCCGCCGGCAAAACCGGCGGCCATGCCGACGCAGAGCCCAAGCACCATGGCCGAAAACGCTGCCGCAAGGCCAACGGCCAGCGAGGTCCGCGCGCCATAAAGCAGGCCCGCCAGCACGTCGCGGCCGAGCCGGTCGGTGCCGAGCGGAAAAGCCGGATCGGTGAAGGGCGTCAGCAGCGCACGGCCGGCAATCTTCAGTGGATCGCCCGGTGAAAGGATAGGGGCGAGCAGCCCGGCCGAAAGCAGGCCGAGAAGGATCACAAGCCCGATCACGCCTTCCGGCGTGCGCAGCAGGCGGCTCATGTGCCGCCCTCCGAAGCGCCGATGCGCGGGTCGAGTGCTGCATAGACGAGATCGACGAGGAAATTGACGGAAATGACGAGGACGGCGCTGGTGACGACGATGCCCATCAACAGCGGCGCGTCGCGGCCATTGACCGCCTCTTGCGCCAGACGCCCGAAACCCGGGATCGCAAAGACGCTCTCGATCACCACGCTGCCGCCGAGCATCGCCGCCGATTGCAGTCCGAGCATGGTGACGAGCGGCAGCAGCGCGTTGCGCGCGACATGGCGCAGCACGATCCGGCTCCGCGACAGACCCTTGGCCCGGGCAAAGAGCACGAAATCGAGCTTCCACGCCTCGACCATGCCGCTGCGCATCACCCGCAGGAACAGAGCGAGATAGATCAGCGCGAGCGCACCGACCGGCAAAACGAGGTGATCGGCGATATCGAGCGCGCGCGAAAATCCTGTCTTGCCGGAAGCGATCGTCTCGACGCCGGCGATCGGAAACCAGCGCAGCTTCACCGAAAAGGCGATGCTCAGCACCAGTCCGAGCCAGAAGCTCGGAATGGCATAGACGATCAGCGAGCCGATCGACAGCAGCCGGTCACGCAGACCGCCCGGCCGCGCTCCGGCAAGGATGCCGAGCGCTGAGCCGAGGCCAAAGGATAGCGCCATCGCGCTGCCCATCAGCAGCAGCGTATTGGGCAGGCGTTCGGCAATGAGCGCACCAACCGGCCGGCCGAAGGCGACCGACCAGCCGAGATCGAAGCGTGCGAGTGAGGAAAGATAGAGCCAGAGGCGCGCGAACATCGATTGGTCGAGGCCGTAGCTCTCGCGTAGCGCCTGCCTAAGTGCCGCATCGCCGCCGCCGATCGAGCCGAGATAGGCGTCGACCGCATCGCCCGAGGCTGACTCAAGCAAGAAAAAGGTGAAGATCACCACGATCAGCAGCACCGGAATACTACTGATCGCCCTGCGCCTCAGGAGGATGATGGCTCGTTTCACGCCTGACAGGGCCTCTGGAAGGGAATTGCCGCCGATCCTATCACGATTGCAGCGCGGTATCGCCCCAGTTCGAGACGGCCCAGCGCGGATTGTTCGAGACGTTAAGCACGGTGTCGCGCGCAACGGTTATGAAGCCCCATTCCGCGACGTTGATCAGCGGCAGGTCAGCGACGACGAGCTGCTGGAACTTGCGGTAGAGATCGGTGCGCGCCGCCGTGTCGACGGTTTCGGAGGCCTGCTTGATGATCTTGTCGAGCTCCGGATTGACGTAGCCGCCCTGGTTGGAAAAGGGCACGCCAGCTGGGGTGCCGGACTGGACGAGAATGGTGGTGGAGATCGCCGGATCGCCGCGGAAAACCGGTGGGCCGACGGCGAGGTCGAAGTCGTGGTCGGTATAAACAGCCTTCTGGTGTGCGGCCGCATCGGCATTGACGATCTCGGCATTGATGCCGATCACGGCCAGCGCCTGGCGAAGATAATCGCCGAACTGGCGGGTCTCGTTGAAATAGGGCGCGGGGCGGAGCTTCAGCGTAAAGCGGTTGCCATCAGGGCCCTGCTTATATCCGGCCTTGTCGAGAATGTCGTTGGCCGCAGCCGGATTGAAATCATAGGCCGCGACGTCAGGCGTATAAAACTGCAGCGCATTCTTCGGCACCGGGCCGGTCGCGGCGGCGGCGTAACCCAGGAAGATCGTGTCGACCACGAATTTCTTGTCGATCGCCTGCGCGATCGCCTGACGGACCCTGAGGTCGGCCAGCTCCTTGCGGCGGTGATTGATCTCGACGACGAGCTGATAGGTCAAAGCCTCATAGCCCTTCGAAATCACCTTGATGCCGGCGACCTTCGAGATGCGGTCGAGATCGGCCAGCGGCACCGCCGAGAAGGCGGCAAGCTGGATTTCCTCGGCTTCGAGCGCCGAACCCGCCGCTTCGCGATCGGGCAGCACGCGGAAGACGATCTCATCGAGTTTCGGCTGGTCCTTGTCCCAATAATTCTCGTTGCGCGCCAGCCGGTAATATTCGCCAGGCTTGTGTTCGGCGAACTTGAACGGGCCGGTGCCGATCAGCGTGTTGTTGGTGGCGATGTCGGTGCCGTCGAAGATGTGCTTGGCGACGACGCTGGTGACGACAGGCAGCGCGTTGCGGATCAATTGGAACGGCGTTGGCTTGGAGAAGCGGAAGATGGCGGTGTAATCGTCGGGCGTGTCGACGGCTTCGAGATTGGCGAAGACCAGGCGGCCGAGATTCTGCAGCGGCTTCCAGATATTGAGCGCGGAGAAGGCGACATCGACTGAGGTGAACGGCTTGCCGTCGTGCCAGGTGACGCCGTCGCGCAGCTTGAAGGTGACGGAGAGGCCGTCATCCGAGCCCTCCCAGGAGGTGGCAAGGCGCGGCGCAAGCCCGTCCTTGCCGTCGAACGACGCTTCGGCCAGCGGCTCGATCACCTTGCTTGCGACGAAGAAGACGCCGTTCGAGGCGACGATCGCAGGATTGAGGTTCTTCGGCTCGGAATCGGCCGCAACGATCAGCCGGCCGCCGGCGGGAGCAGCTTGCGCAAGCGCCTGTCGCGCGAGCGCCGTCGAAGCAAGCAGCAGGGCAGTGCCCTTCATCAGCGTGCGCCGCGAGATAGATGATACGGTCATGACCCCTCCTGGTCGGTGAACAATTCGCCAGACTATATTCGAAGCGAAAAGATCATTGCGACGGATATTAAATTCAAATGCGCAAGCCGGGCGAGATATTTTTCTGCCCTGTGCGCATTCGCCCGAGCAATCACTGCCGGTCAGCCGCCGGCGGCAAGCCTGACCGGTTCTCCCGCCAGATTACGATAGGCAGCACCCGGATGCGGCGCGACAAGGCGCGGCCCCGCTCCCCCAAGCTTTTCCCGCAACGTCCCCTTGGCGTAGTCGGTCTTGTAAACGCCGCGCTTCTGCAGTTCCGGCACCAGCAGATCGACGGCATCTTCGAAACTCTCTGGCGTCACGGCATAGGCGAGGTTGAAGCCGTCTACATCGGTGTCCTCGATCCATTCCTGCATCAGGTCGGCGACCGTCTGCGGCGAGCCGACGAAGACAGGGCCGAAACCGCCGATGCCAACCCAGTCGGCCATTTCGCGCACGGTCCACTCCTTGGTGGGATCGATTGTCGTGAAGGTCTCGACGGCCGATTGCACCGCATTGGTATGACGGTGGCGCAGCACCTCGTCCGGTCCGAACTGGCCGAAATCGATGCCGGTCCAGCCGGAGATCAGCGTCAGCGCGCCCTCGAAGGAGGCGTATTTGCGGTATTCGTTGAACTTCCGCTGCGCCTCCGCATCCGTTTCGCCGAGGATCACGGTCTGCAGGTTGAAGGCAAGGATTTCGCGCGGGTTGCGGCCGATCCGTTCGGCCGCCTCGCGGACATTGGCGACATAACGCTTCAGCACAGGCTTCGACGGCGACGCGACGAAGATGCACTCGGCATGGGCGCCGGCGAAATCCTTGCCGCGGCTGGAGGCGCCGGCCTGATAGAGCACTGGCGTGCGCTGCGGCGAGGGCTCGCTCAAGTGAATGCCGGGCACGTTGAAATGCTTGCCGGCATGGCGGATCGGGTGGACCTTGTCAGGATGGGTGAAGATACCGCTTTCCCGGTCGCGGACGACGGCGCCATCCTCCCAGCTTCCCTCCCAGAGCTTGTAGCAGACCTCGAGATATTCCTCGGCGAGGTCGTATCGGTCATCATGCTTCGTCTGCGCCGGCTGGCCGATATTGAGCGCGCCGCTGTTGAGATAGGAGGTGACGATATTCCAGCCGACGCGCCCCTTGGTCAGATGGTCGAGCGTCGATATGCGGCGGGCGAAGGTGTAGGGGTGCTCGAAGGAGAGCGACGCCGTGAGGCCGAAGCCAAGATGCTCGGTCTCGTAGGCCATGGTTGGGATCAGTTGCAGCGGATCATTGACCGGCACCTGTGCCGAATGGCGAAGTGCGGCATCGACATTGCCGTTCAGCACATCGTAGACACCGAGCACGTCGGCGATGAACAGCCCATTGAACTTGCCGCGCTCCAGCGTCTTTGCCAGATGCACCCAGTAGTCGAGATCCTTGTAGGTTGAGGACTTGTCGCGCGGATGGCGCCAGAGCCCCGGCGACTGGTGTCCGACGCAATTCATGTCGAAGGCGTTCAGCCTGATTTCGCGGGTCATGTTTTCTTCCTTGGAATTAGGGATTGCTGCGGCCGAGGCCGTAGGTCAGCGCTAAGGCTCCGACGAGCACGGCGCCCTTGACGAAATCCTGGGTGTAGTAAGGGGCGTTCAGCATGGTGAGGCCGTTCAGCAGCACGCCGACGAAGACCGCGCCGGCAATGGTGCCAAGCACGTTTGGACGCCGCAGGTTGAAGACGGCAAAGCCGATCAACGCGGCGGCGACCGAATCCATCAGCAGCGAGCCGCCGGACGAGATATCACCACGCCCGACGCGGGCGGCGATGACAATGCCGCCGAGCGATGCCAGCGTGCCCGATAGGACATAGGCAAGCGTCTTCAGCCGCACCGTCGAGGCGCCGGCAAGCCGGGTCGCGACCTCATTGCCGCCGGTCGCAAACAGCAGCCGGCCGATGCGAGTGCGTTCGGTGAGAATGAAGAGTGCGATGGCGACCACCGCCATCAGCACCACGGCAACGGGCAGGGTGCCGAGGATGCTGTAGCGGCCGATCAGCAAAAAGGCGGGGTCGTAGGCGCCGGTCGCCTTCGAGCCGTCAGGCAGGGTGAGGCCGGCCGAAATCGATCGGCCGGCGGTCGGGATCAGCTGCAGGCCGGAAAGCAGGAACATCATCGCCAGCGTCGCCAACAGATCCGGCACCTTCAGGCGCACGATGAGGAAGGCGTTGACGAAGCCGATCAGGGCGCCAAAGGCGAGCACCAGCGGCACCGTCGCATAGGCATCAAGGTGCCAGACGATCATCGCATAACTCGCCGCCATCACACTCGATGCGGCCACCGCGCCGATCGACAGGTCGAAACCGCCGACCGCCAGCGTCACGGTGACGCCGGCGCCGAGAATGGCGACGACGGAAACCGCCTGCAGGATGCTCATCAGATTGGCGATATTAATGAAGGCGGGCTGAGCGAAGGTGAAACCGACGATCAGCAGCGCAAGCAGGATGAACACCGCGCCGGCGCGAAGGAACGCACCGAGAGCGGCAAGGCGGCTGCCGCCGGCCTGCGGCACCGCACCAGTTCGCGGCAGGGTCTCGTCATCGATCGTCGTCATGCGGATATTCCCTGGATGGCGGAATGAAAAGCCTCGCCGGCCGCCGGTCTCAACACGTGGCGGTCGATGACGAGGATGCGGTCGGCCACTTCATAGGCCTCCTCCGGATCGGAGGTCGCAATCAGCGTCGCCCGATCGGTGCGGGTGCGGATCGCCTGGATAATGTCGCGGCGGGCGCCGACGTCGACACCCTGGAAAGGTTCGTCGAGCAGCAGCAAACGGCTCGGTTCCGCCTCCCAGCGGGCGATCACCGCCTTCTGCTGGTTGCCGCCGGACAGTGACCAGACCGAGGCGAGCGGACCCGCGGCCTTGATACCGAGACGAGTGATCGCCAGTTCGGCTTCGCGTCGTTCACGGCCGCCGACAAGGAAACCGCGCGGATACCATTTGCCAAGATGCGGCAGGCTGATCGTCGCCGACAGCGAATGGCCGGGCCATGCCGGCGGCATCAGCGAGGAACGATGACGGTCTTCGGCCGCCATCGCCACACCTGCGGCGATCGCCTCGGCCGGGCCTTTCGGCCGGTAGGGCCGACCGCCGAGGAACATCGCACCGCCGGCAAGCGCCGTCACCCCGAAGATCGCCGACAGCAGCCGGCTCTTGCCGGCGCCGAGCACACCGGTCACCGCCACCACCTCGCCCTCATGCAATGACAGATCAAAGGAGGCGGCCCCAGAGAGCAGGCTGATATCACGCATCTCCAAAATCACTGGTCCGGTCGCGGGCCGCGCATCCGGCCGGGCCGCATCCAGTCTGCGGCCGATCATCGTCTCGATGGCGCTCGAAAAATCGATCGGCCGTGAGAAGGTGCCGACGACGCGGCCGCCGCGCATGACGAGCGCGCGGTCGGCGATGGCTTCGAGATCGGCGGTGCGGTGCGAGATATAGAGGATCGCTAGTCCCCGCTTGCGAAACCTCAGCAGAATATCGAAGAGGCGGCGGCTTTCCTCTCCGGAAAGGCTCGCCGTCGGCTCGTCGAGGATGAGGAGGTCGGCGCGGTTGGCAAGCGCCCGGGCAATCGCCACCAGTTGCCGATCGGCGCTGGCGAGGTCACCGAAATCACGGTCCAGCGGCAGGGTGAAGCCGGCGGCATCGAGCATGGACTGCGCGGCACGGCGGATGCCGGCGCGCGAGACGAAGAAGGGTGTGCTGCGATCGCCAAACCGGTTGAGCAGCAGGGCATCGGCAACGGTCAGACCGGGCGCGCCGACGAGATCCGTCGACTGATGCACCGTGACGACACCGGCCCTTGCTGCTTCGGCCGGGCTACGCGGCGCAAAGGCGCGGCCATCGAGGCTGACCATGCCGCCATCGGCCGGAAGCACGCCGGAAAGGATCTTGACCAGAGTCGATTTTCCCGCGCCGTTTGCGCCCATCAGCGCCACGATCTCGCCGCGTTCCATAGAAAAATCAGCGCCGGCAAGCGCCCGCGTCGACCCGAAACTGCGGGTGATATTTTCAATGTGAAGAAGCGGCATCGATAAAGGTCCGAGACTGCAATCGAAGCCGGAGTGTGCCCTGTCCGGGCGGTCGAACTCCAGGCACGCCTTTCCCCGGCGAACTGCCCTCGGGAAACAAAGAATCTCCCACAGCCCATAAAATCGGATCATTTACTCTACTAAACATAGAGATTATATCTAATAACCCGACGCGTCGCGAGGGCTGCCAGACCTGTCAGACGACGCTCCCGATTGCTAAAAGGAACGCGACGATGAAATCCCTCGCACGGCTCGCACTGTCCGCCGCCGTCATTCCGTTCATTTTCATTCAAGGCGCAAAAGCCGACGGTCTGTCCGGCGCTCCTGCCCCTTTCGACAAGGGCGGCGTCAAAGTAGCGCTGATCAGCTACATCTCGGCCGGCGATTTCTTCCAGGCGTACCAGGCAGGGGCTGAAGCCCAGGCCAAGGCGCTGGATATCGACCTGCGCATCTTCCCCGGCCGGCAGGATGCCGCCGAGCAGCGCGAACAGATCCTTCAGGCGATCAATCTCGGCGTCTCCGGCATCGTCATCGACCACGGCCTGCCGGAATCGCTCGGCGACGTCGTGCAGCAGGCGCTCGACAAGGGCATCACAGTCGTGGCCTTCGACGTCAACCTCAACAACCCCAAGATTCCGCAGGTGGAGCAGAGCGATCACGAACTCGCGTCACTGGCGCTCGAACAGGTGGTGAAGGACAACGGCAACAGCTTCAACGCCGGCTACGTCTATGTCGCGGGCTTTGCGCCGCTCGACCGCCGCAACGAAGTCTGGGACAAGTTCAAGTCGGACAATAAAGGCGTGGTCGAAAAGGCCCGTTTCGGCAATGTCAGCGACACGACGGCAACTTCGACCGCCGATCAGGCGAAGGCCGTGCTCACCGCCAATCCCGATATATCGGTCATCTTCGCCCCCTATGACGAATTCGCCCGCGGTGTGAAGCTCGCCGCCAACGACCTCGGCATATCAAACAAGCTCAAGATCTATTCGGCCGACGTCTCGACGGCCGATATCCAGGAAATCACCGAGGAAGGCAGCCCTTGGGTCGCGACCGTGGCGACCAATCCTGCCGTCGTCGGCGCCGTCTCCATTCGCGCCGCAGCACTCGAAATCGCCGGACAGACGGTTCCCCACCAAATCACCGTGAAGCCAACGCTTCTGACGCAGGAAAGCCTGCGCGCAGCCGGTGTCAAGACGATCGAGGAGCTGGCCGAAAAGATCCCGGCCTTCAGCACGAGCGATGCGGCGACCGCCAACTGGATTCCGGACAAGCTTTTCTGAGGAGGTCACCCTCGATCCTTCCGGCGGGAGCCTCGTCTCCCGCCGGATCATCTTTTTGGAGAATTGGAGTTCCGCCTATGAGCCAGTCCAATGTCGTCTTCGCGACCAGCCGCAACCCGACGCGCGAAGACCTCTTTGCCCGTGCGCAGGATATCTCTGCCGACCTTTCCGGGCGCGCCGCAGACCTCGATCGCGAAGGCCGCCCGCCGCTTGGCGAAATCGTCAAATTGAAGAATGCCGGCCTGCTCAATGCGCTGCATCCCCGTGAGATCGGCGGCGGTGGCCTCGATTGGGTCGACGGGCTGAGGCTGGTGCGCATTCTCGCGCGTGGCGAGAGCTCGATCGGCCAGCTGCTCGGCTACCACTATGTCAACAGCCAGTACATCTATTGGGCCCTTGATACCGCACGCGCCCATGCGCTGGGCAGCGATACGGTCGCCAGGAACCTCTATTGGGGTGCGGCCGTCAATCCGCGCGATCCCGGGCTGGTGCTCACCCGTCGCGGCAACGGCTATGTGCTGAACGGACGCAAGTCCTTCTCCACGGCAGCGCGGGTCTCCGATTACATCAATGCCAATGCGACGCTCGACGACAAGATCGCCGGTTTCGCCGTGCCGACCAATCGTCAAGGTTACGTCGCCAATGACGACTGGGACAATATCGGTCAGCGCCTGTCAGACAGCGGTAGCGTCGAATTTCATGATTTCCCCGTTTACGAGGAGGATTTCGTCGGCGTACCCGCCGCACCCGACGCAGCACCGCCGGTGCTGTCGACCTTCAATACGCCGTTCATCCAGCTGGTCTTCGTTAATTTCTATCTCGGCACCGCGGAAGGCGCGCTGCACGCGGCCGTCGATTACGTCCGCAACACGACCCGGCCGTGGATAACCTCCGGTGTCGAGCGGGCGGCGGATGATCCTTATATCCTCGAACGCGTCGGCGAATTCACTGCCGCGCTGAAGGCCTCGGCGGCCCTTGCCGACAGTGCCGCAGCCGCCGTGCAGGCGGGTCTTGCCCGCGGCCGCGACGTCACCGAGCGCGAGCGCGGCGCCGCGGCGGCGGAAGCCTATGGCGCCAAAGTCCACGCCACTCATGTCTCGCTTGACATCACGTCGCGCGTCTTCGAGCTGACGGGCGCACGCTCAACAGCCGACAAATACCGCTTCGACCGTTTCTGGCGCAATGTCCGCACCCATACTCTGCACGACCCGGTCTTCTACAAGGCGAGGGAAGTCGGCGAATTCGTGCTGAACGACAAGATACCGCAGGTCAGCCTCTACAGCTGAGGCGACCACTCTTCCATCGAAGAACGAAGCCCCATTGCCGGCATCGGCAATGGGGCTTTTCCTTGGTAGGAATGGAGGTTTCAGAGCGCACCGTTCTTCGGTGGCGTTACGCCGTTCAAATGGTAGTTGCCAACGACGTGATATTTCCAACGCACGGGATCGTGTAGCGTATGGGTGCGGGCATTGCGCCAGTGGCGGTCGAGGTTGAGGCCTGTTTGTACTGACGAGGTTCCGGCAAGCTCGAAAAGCGTGTTCGAGGCCTCGAGCGCCACTTCGGTCGTCAGTACCTTCGCCGCAGCGACTGCAAGCGTGGCCGCGATCACCTTTTCCTCCGTCGTCTCGACCTGCGCGGCATCGACCTTGTGCCCGGCGCGCTCCACCAGAGCCGTTGCGGCTTCCAGCCGGATGGCGATCTGGCCAACCTTGGCGATCGTCAGCGGATCGTCTGCGGCACGCTCAAGGCCGCTATCCATCCAGGGGCGTGATTTCGTCCTGACGAACTCCAGCGTTTCGGCAAAGGCCGCCCGTGCAATACCGAGATCGACGCCGGCATGGATGATCTGACCAACGGAGCCGATCGTCGTCGGCCGCTCGAAGCCCTTGTGATGGAAAACCACGGAATCGGCGCTGACATAGACATTGTCGAGGATCGTCGTACCGCTGCCGGTGGTGCGCTGGCCAAAACCGTCCCAGTCGTCGACGATCTCGACGCCTTCAGTACCCTTCGGCACGAAGGCCATGGTCAACCGGTCCTCCGGATCGAGCGCGAAGATGGTGATCCAGTCGGCGAAGAGGACGCCGGTCGAATAGAATTTGCGGCCGTTGATCCGGTAACCCGGACCGTCGCGGGTGATGCGCGTGTTGTAGTGGCCGACCGTCTTGGTGCCGCGCTCGGACAGCGCATTACCGAAACGGTCGCCGGCCAGCACGCGGCCGAAGAAATAGCGCTGCTGCTCCTCGCCGCCGTCGGTTCTGAGCGCCTCGAGAATATAGAAATGGTTCTGCGGGATCTGGCCGATCGAACCGTCCGCCTCAGACAGGATCGCGGTGACCTCGGCAAGCACGGCGTTGGAGACGTCAAGCCCGCCATATTGCGCCGGTACGGTGATCGCCAGAAGGCCGGACTGGGCGAGAAGATCGAGTTCACCAAACGGCAGGATCCGTTCGGCGTCGCGCTCGGCGGCGCGTGCGGCAAATTGTGCCGCCAGTCTGCGGGCGGTGGCGATCGCCTCATCATCGCTGCCGATACGGTCGGCCACGGGCCGGATCTGATCTGCTTGCCTTAGCACGGTGTTCATCGATGTCTCCACTTCTGACGATGCTATCGGTGAAAGAAATCGAGCGTCGAGATAAGAGCATAAATTCTATAGACGTCATCGAAAATGAAAAGTGTTTGCTTATCAGCCTCCGGCGGTCGCGATTAGGCTTCCGGTCTGGCGTTCGCGCGAAAACGCGGGTCGGAGAAGCAATGAAATTGCTGCCGGAAATTACCACCGCCGGCCTCGATTTGATTTCACCGACCTCCTACGTAACCGATATCCGATGCGTCGCCGCAGCGGCTCCAGACAGAACGCCCAATGCGGGGCAGGCGGCCGCCTTGCCCGATCCATGAGGAAAGTCATGACCCCACGGCAGTTGCGCCTCGGCGCCTTCATGCGTCCCGTCAGCCTGCATACCGGCGCCTGGCGCTATCCCAGTTCTTATCCCGACGCCAATTTCAATTTCGCGCATCTGAAGTCCTTCGCACAGGCGCTGGAACGGGCGAAATTCGACGCCTTCTTCATGGCCGATCATCTTGCCGTGCTCAACATGCCGGTCGAGGCGCTCAGGCGCAGCCACACCGTGACCTCCTTCGAGCCCTTTACGCTGCTCTCGGCGCTGGCAGCGGTGACGGAGCGCATCGGCCTCGTCGCCACGGCCTCCACCACCTTCGACGAGCCCTATCACATTGCCCGGCGTTTCGCCTCGCTCGACCATATCAGCGGCGGCCGCGCCGGCTGGAACATCGTCACGACGTCGAACCCTGATGCCGCGCTCAATTTCGGCCTCGACGAACATGTGGAGCATGGCGAGCGGTATCATCGCGCCCGGGAATTCTACGGCGTGGTCACCGGGCTCTGGGACAGCTTCGCCGACGATGCCTTCATCCGCGATCGGGAAAGCGGCCTGTTCTTCGATCCGGCAAAGATGCATGTGCTGGGCCACAAGGGCGAGGAACTGAGCGTGCGCGGGCCACTCAATATCGCCCGGCCGCCGCAGGGTTGGCCCGTCATCGTCCAGGCCGGCCAGTCGGACCCCGGCCGCCAGCTTGCCGCGGAAACCGCCGAGATGGTCTTCTGTTCGCCGCGCGACCTTGCCGCGGGCAGGGCGCTTTATGCCGATATCAAGGGCCGCATGGAAGCCATCGGCCGTAACCGCGAGCACCTGAAGATCCTGCCCGCCGCCTTCGTCATCGTCGGCGACAGCATCGAGGAGGCGCGCGCCAAACGCGCCACGCTCGACAGTCTGGTGCATTACGACAGCGCCATCGCCTCGCTTTCAATCGCGCTCGGCCATGACGCTTCGGGCTTTGATCCCGACGCGCCGCTACCGGCCGATATTCCCGACACCAATGCCAGCAAGACCGGCCGCGGGCAGGTGCTGAAGCTTGCCGCGGAGGAAAATCTGACGGTGCGTCAGTTGGCGCAACGTTTTGGCGGCTATGCCGGCCTTGCCTTCGTCGGCACGCCGGCCAGCATCGCCGACGAGATGGAACGCTGGCTTGATGAGCAAGGCTCGGATGGTTTCAACGTGGTCTTCCCCTATCTGCCGCAGGGTCTCCTCGACGTCACCGACCGGCTGGTTCCCGAGCTGCAGCGCCGCGGCCTGTTCCGTAGCGAATATGAAGGCACGACGCTGCGCGAACATCTCGGATTGCCGCGGCCGGAGAACCGATTCTTTGCATCAGGTACGTGAAGGGGCCTCGCTTCTGCTTTCCGGAAGCAAGCCGATAGCGCTCAAGCCATGACCCCAACCCGAAATGCATCGCTTTCGCCCGGCATCAGTTCGAGGGGCCAGATGATGTTGCGGTCGCCTCCCGGATAGAAATCTCGATAGACCGGCATGTTGGCGAGAAGCATCCGGGCGAGCGCGACGCCGAGATCGTAGAGCGAGATACGAAAGCAGCTGAGCGAGGGCTGCAGGAACCGTGCGCGCGGAGCGTCGCGGAAGCCGACCACCGCAAGGTCGCGGCCGGGCATGACGCCCGATTCCATCAGACGGCGATAAAGGCCGATTGCCATCAGCTCGTAGATCAAGATCACCGCCGTCGGCCGCTCTTCGAGCAACAGCAGCTCATGAGCCGCCTGATAGCCGCCCTGTTCGCTCGACTTGACGCGGATGACGAGCGAGGGGTCGAAGGGAATATCGTGCCGCTCAAGCGCCCGGCAATAGCTGTCGATAAAGAGATAGCCGAGGTTGGCCTCGCTCGACGGCGCGGTGATCGCGATCCGGCGGTGGCCCAGCGCGATCAGCCGCTCGACGGCATGGTCGGCCACGCCCTCGAAATCGAGATCGATCCAGGGGAAATTGTTGGCCGAAAGGCTGCGGCCGAGCGCGACGAAGGGGATCTTCGCCCGCGATAGAAAGTCGATGCGCCGGTCGACGCGCTGCGTGTCCGAGATGATCATCGCATCGACGATGCGCCGCGCCACCATCCGCTTCAGATATTCGTGCGGGTCCTCGTCGCTCGGGCAGGGCAGCATGATGAGGTCGAGCTTGTGGCGGGCAAAGACGCTTTGCAGGCCGCTGGTGACGCCGAGGAAGAAGTTGTCGGCGTTCTCGACCGTTTCCTTGCTGGATTCGATCATCAACCCGATGACCTTCGTCTCCCCCTGCCTCAGGCTCCGCCCGGACTGATTGGCGACATAGCCGAGTTCCTTGGCCGCCGCCAGCACCCGCCGGCGGGTTTCCTCATTGACATCGGGCTTGCTGTTCAGCGCACGGGAGACCGTGCCGATCGAGATATCCAGGTATTCGGCAAGCTGGCGAATCCCCTTCATCGGCCGCGATTTTCTTTCGGTCTGCAATTTCGCATTTTGCCTCTATTGACACGGTAAAATGTTTCCGCATACAGTCGTAAACGTTTACGGAGTGCGTGTCATCAGGAGTTGGCGCCATTCTTTCGGAGGAAATCGTGAAATTCAGTGCCATTTTGTGCGGGTGCGGAGCTATGTCCAAAGGTTGGTTGCGCGCCATCGCTTCCAACCCTCTGCTGGCCGAATCCATCACCATCGTCGGCCTTGTCGACCTGAACCGGGAGACGGCCGAAAAGCTTGCCGCGGAGTTCGGCCTTGAAGGCGCCGTCATCGGTTCGGACCTGTCTGCCGTCATCACTGCCACGAAGGCTGATCTGGTCTTCGACATCGTCATTCCGGCTGCGCGCTACGACGTCGTTTCGACGGCACTCAAGGCCGGCTGCCATGTGCTCAGCGAAAAGCCGATGGCGGCCTCGCTTGCCGAGGGCGCTGCGCTGGTCGATCTTGCCGCCGAGACCGGCCGTATCCACGCTGTCATCCAGAACCGTCGCTTCATATCAGGCGTCAGGCGCCTGCGTCGCTTCGTCGACAGCGGCGCGATCGGCGAACTCACCGGCATCCATTGCGACTTCTTCCTGGCGCCGCATTTCGGCGGCTTCCGCGAAGAGATGGACAATGTCCTGCTTCTCGACATGGCAATCCACACCTTCGATGCGGCGCGCTACGTCGCCGACCGGAAGCCGCTCGCCGTCTATTGCGTCGAGTGCAATCCGAAGGGTTCGTGGTACCGGCACGGCGCCTCGGCCAATGCCATTTTCGAATTTACCGACGACATCGTCTTCACCTATCGCGGCTCCTGGTGCGCCGAGGGCGAGCGCACCAGCTGGGAAAGCCAGTGGCGTCTCGTCGGCTCGAAGGGGATGCTCACCTGGGATGGCGAGGAGAGTTTCAAGGCGACTGTTGCCGGCGAAGAGCCCGGCCTTTTGCATGGTTCCGCTGCCGTAAACGTTCCCGGTCCGGAACATGACGAGGAAACCCATGGCCACGCCAGCGTCATCGCCGACTTCATCGCGGCGATCGGCACCGGCAAACGGCCCGAGACGGTCAATTCCGACAATATCCGAAGCCTTGCCATGGTCTTCGGCGCAATCGAAAGCGCCAAGACGGGCAGGCGCGTCGAAATTTCAGCATAGGATGACGTGACGTGAGCAACCCTGCAAAATCCATTCGTATCGGCACCATGGTCAGCGGCAACAAGGGCGATGCCGCCGCGCGCATCGGCGAGATCGCCGGCATGGGCTTCGAAAGCTTCGAGCCCTTCTTCTGGCAGACGACGAAGGGCCAGGACCTGGCCGAGCTCGGCAAGCGTTGCCTCGATGCGATCGGCGACCGCGACATCACCATCTCGACGCTCGGCATGTTCGGCAATCCGCTGGAAGAGACCGCAATCGACCTCGAGACGCTGGAGGGCTGGAAACATTGTATCGACAATGCCCATCACTTCGGCGCCACCTGCGTTGCCGGCTTCACCGGCCGCATCCGCGGCAAGCCGCTGACAGACAGCCTGCCTCGCTACAAGCAGATCTGGAGCGAGCTTGCCAAGCGGGCGGCCGACAAGGGCGTCAAGATTGCTTTCGAGAATTGCGCCATGGACGGCAACTGGGCGACCGGCGACTGGAATATCGCGCATAATCCCGACGCCTGGGAACTGATGTTCAACGAGACGCCTGACGATAATATCGGGCTGGAGTGGGAGCCGTGCCATCAGATGGTCTATCTGATCGACCCTTTGCCGCAGATCCGCAAATGGGCGCACAAGTTCTTCCACGTCCACGGCAAGGACGCGACCATCCGCTGGGAGGTCATCAAGGAACACGGTATCTTCGGCAAGGAGAAATTCGTCTTCATGCGCACGCCGGGCTTCGGCGACAGCAACTGGACCGACATCATTTCTGAACTGCGCCTCGCCGGCTGGTCGGGCTCGATCGACATCGAAGGCTGGCACGACCCGGTCTATCGCGACGCGCTTGAAATGACCGGCCAGGTCTATGCGCTGAACCACCTCAAGCATGCCCGGGGCGGCGAATTCGTCGTCGACCCCATCTGATGATATCGTTTCCGGCAAGGAGGAATTGCCGGAAACGGGGATAACCACAAAGGAGGAGAACCATGGCTATCCGCAAATATGCAATTCTGGGCGCTCTCGCACTTGCAGGCGTCTCGCTGTTCGGTCTTTCGGCCAAGGCCGAAGACGTCACACTGACGCTCTGGTCGCTGGATAAGGACACCCAGCCGGCGCCGAACCTCGTCAAGGAGTTCAACGCCCAGAACAACGGCATCAAGATCGAATATCGGCTGATCCAGTTCGACGACGTCGTCACCGAGGCGATGCGTGCCTATGCGACCGGCCAGGCGCCCGACATCATCGCCGTCGACAATCCGGAGCATGCGCTGTTTTCGTCGCGCGGCGCCTTCCTGGATCTTACCGACATGATCGCCAAGTCGACCGTCATCAAGCCGGAGAATTATTTCCCCGGCCCGCTGAAATCGGTCGAGTGGGACGGCAAGTATTTTGGCGTGCCGAAGGCGACCAATACGATCGCGCTTTACTATAACAAGGACATGTTCAAGGCCAAGGGCCTCGACCCGAACAAGCCACCGCAGACTTGGGACGAGCTCGTCGAGGACGCGCGTAAGCTGACCGACCCCGCCAAGAACGTCTATGGTCTCGCCTTCTCGGCCAAGGCCAACGAGGAGGGCACCTTCCAGTTCCTTCCCTGGGCTCAGATGGGCGGCGGCAGCTATGAGAACATCAATGCCGAAGGCGCGGTGAAGGCGCTCGGGATCTGGAAGACGATCATGGACGAGAAGCTCGCTTCTCCCGACACCTTGACGCGCGGCCAGTGGGATTCGACCGGCACCTTCAATTCCGGCAATGCGGCAATGGCGATCTCGGGCCCGTGGGAGCTCGACCGCATGACGCAGGAAGCGAAGTTCGACTGGGGCGTCACGCTGCTCCCGGTTCCCAAGGAAGGGGCTGAACGCTCCTCGGCCATGGGCGACTTCAACTGGGCGATCTTCGCCACCAGCAAACATCCGGCCGAAGCCTTCAAGGCGCTCGAATATTTCGCCTCGCAGGACGACAAGATGTTCAAGAACTTCGGCCAGCTTCCGGCCCGTTCCGACATCTCGATCCCCGAGACCGGCCAGCCGCTGAAGGATGCAGCCCTCAAGGTCTTCCTCGAACAGCTGAAATACGCCAAGCCGCGCGGCCCGCATCCGCAATGGCCGAAGATCTCCAAGGCGATCCAGGACGCTATCCAGGCAGCACTCACCGGCCAGATGAGCCCGAAAGACGCGCTCGACCAGGCAGCCGACAAGATCAAGGCAGTACTAGGCTGATCAGTGGCTGCAAGCGAGCCGCGTGCTCCCTCTTCTCCCAGCGGGGAGAAGAGGAACCGGAAGTAAAGCGTCTTTTAACCGGATGAACCTCGGTTCATCCCATCATTTCCTCCCGGCAGGGGCCGTCTTCCGCATCATGCGCCAGGCGGCCCCGTTCGGAGTATCGGAGGACCCATGAAGAGGATCCTGATGAGCGTCAGGGACGGCCGCGGTTTCGATATCGTGCTGGTCGCTTTCCCGCTCGGCTTTCTGTTCCTGATGGCGGGGCTGCCGCTGATCTATAATGTTGTGATGAGCTTCCAGGAGGTCGACATGTTCAGCCTCGGGACCTTCTCGCGTCCCTTCGTCGGCTTCAAGAATTATACCGACCTCTTCGCGCAGCCGGAAACGCTGCCGATCTTCTACAACACCATCATCTTCGTCGTCGGCTCCATCGCCGGCCAGTTCCTGATCGGTTTCGGCCTGGCGCTGTTCTTCTGGGTCAATTTTCCCGGCGCCTCATGGATGCGCGGCCTGTTCCTCGTCTCCTGGGTGATGCCCGGCCTCGTTGTCGGCGCCATCTGGAACTGGATTCTCTCCGGCGATTTCGGCGTGCTGAATTTCATTCTCAAGGAAAGCGGCATCATCTCGGGCAACATCTTCTGGCGCTCGGACCCGCACTATTCGCTTTATGCCGTCATCATCGCCAATGTCTGGCTCGGCACCTCGTTCAACATGATCCTGCTGTCCGTCGGCCTTGCCGGCATTCCTGCCGATCTCTACGAAGCCGCCGAACTCGACGGCGCCAATGTCTGGCAGCGCTTCTGGACGATCACGCTGCCGATGATGCGCTCGACCATCGGCGCCATCATCGCACTCGGCCTGATCTTCACCCTGCAGCAATTCGATCTTTTCGCCGCGATCACGTCGGGCGGGCCGAACAATTCATCGAATGTCACGCAATATTGGGCCTGGGATCTCTCCTTCCGCCAATACGACTTCGCCAAGGGCGCAACGATCTCCGTCATCATGATCGTCTTCGTCATGTTCGCGTCCGTCGTCTATGTCCGGTCCACACGCCACGAGGTGCGCGGATGATTACGACGAACCGCGACCGACTGATGCTCGCTATATCGATCGTCATGGCGGCGATCTATCTGTTCCCGCTCTACTGGATGTACATCACCGCGCTGAAAAGCGGCTCGGAAATGTTCGCGACGCCGCCGAGCTTCTGGCCGGCCTCGCCGCAATGGGGCACCTATGCCGCGGTCTGGGAAAGCCGCGACATGGGCCGTTATCTCTGGAACTCGCTGGTCATCGCGCTCGGCTCCGTGGCGCTGATCACCCTGCTCGGCGTCGGCTGCGCCTATGTGCTTGCCAGATACCGCAATGTCTGGGTGGATATCGGTCTCTTTCTCATCCTCATGCTGCAGGTTCTGCCGGCCTCGCTGATGATCACGCCGATCTTCGTCGGCTTTTCGCAGATCGGTATGCTGAATTATCCACGCCTTGCCGTCATCATCGCGGTCGCGGCAAAGAGCATGCCCTTCTTCGTCATTCTGGTGCGCGCCACCTTCATGAGCGTTCCCCAGGAGCTGGAGGAGGCGGCTCTCGTCGACGGCAATTCGCGCGTCGGCGCCTTCTTCAACATCGTGCTGCCGCTTGCCCGCAACGGCATCCTGGTCAGCGCCATCCTGATCTTCATGCAGGCCTTCGGCGAATTCGTCTATTCGAAGTCGATGATCCAGGCGGTCGACCTTCAGCCGGCAAGCGTCGGCCTCAATTCCTTCATGGGGCCGAACACCAACGAGTGGAACAACATCATGGCCTACGCCACGATGTATGTGACGCCGATCCTTGCCATCTTCGTTCTCTTGCAGCGCCGCATCGTATCCGGCCTCACCTCTGGAGCCCTCAAATGACCACACAGATCGAGCTCAGAGGCGTCAACAAATATTACGGCGCCTTCCACGCCCTGAAGAACATCGACCTTTCGATCGCCAAGGGCACTTTCGTCGCGCTCGTCGGCCCCTCGGGCTGCGGCAAGTCCACGCTGCTGCGCTCGCTTGCCGGCCTCGAAAGCATTTCGTCGGGCGATCTCAGGATTGCCGGCGAGCTGATGAACGGCGTGCCACCACGCAAGCGCGACGTCGCCATGGTGTTCCAGTCCTATGCCCTCTATCCGCATATGACGGTCGAGGAGAACCTGACCTACAGCCTGCGCATTCGCGGCATCGCCAAGGCCGAGGCCAAGAAGGCGGCCGAGGACGTAGCGGCGACGACGGGTCTTTCGCATCTCCTGAAGCGCTATCCGCGCGAGCTCTCTGGCGGTCAGCGCCAGCGCGTCGCCATGAGCCGCGCCATCATCCGCCATCCCAAGGCCTTCTTGTTCGACGAGCCGCTGTCCAATCTCGATGCTGCGCTGCGCGTCCACATGCGCAAGGAAATCCGGTCGCTGCACGACCGGCTGCACGCAACCTTCGTCTACGTCACGCACGACCAGGTCGAAGCGATGACGATGGCCGACCATGTGGTGGTGATGCGCGACGGCATCATCGAACAGCAAGGCGCGCCGCTCGACCTCTACGACCGGCCGGCGAACCGGTTCGTTGCCGGCTTCATTGGCTCGCCGGCCATGAATTTCATTCCCGCGATCGCCGCGGAAGACGGCAAGAGCCTGATCCTGGACTTCGGCGCGGTGAAGCAGACGCTTGCGATATCACGTGCCATCGAACCCGGCCGCAAGCTCATCGCCGGCATCCGGCCGGAGCACATCGGCGTCGTCGAGCCCGGCCATGGCAGCTTCGACGTGCCGATCGCCTTCGTCGAATCGACGGGCTCGTCGACCTTCATCGTCGCGGAGACCCAGCCGGAACTGACAATCGTCGAGACGCGCCGCGACAGGGTCAAGGCAGGAGACATGATCGGACTTTCGGTCGATCCGGGCCAGGTCCATCTCTTCGACGCGTCGACGGATCACCTCATATAAAGGCAGCAGCCCTCGGCTTGGAATTGTCATAAAATCGAACCCGGCGACGCCGTCGAGCCAGATCTCGAAAGCATCACCGGCGACTGGCTGCGCGACAAGCTCGACCGGACGATCGCCTGAGGGCCTGTCCGGTCGAGCTTCGATCGGATCGCAAGAAAAACGAATGCCGCACGATCATCGCTGTTGACAACGGGGCACAATCGATATTGTCTTGTAAAGCGGTTTACTAAACCGCTTTACAATAGGTTCAGTCAATGGCCAAGGGAACGACACCAAGTCTGAAGGATGTTGCGGCAGCGGCCGGCGTGTCGGTCACCACCGTGTCGCGTTTCGTCAATGGCAGTCTCGATCTTCCCTTTCAGACCAAGAAGCGCATCGAGGATGCGATCAAGACGCTGAACTACCGGCCGAACCCGCATGCGCGTCGCTTAAGCAGGGGGCGCTCGGATACGATCGGCCTCGTCGTGCCCGATATCGCCAATCCCTTCTTCGCGACGCTCGTCGCCGCCGTGGAGCAGGCGGCCGATGAAAAGAAGCTCGCGGTCTCCTTGCACGCCACCCTCAACCGGCCGGGACGCGAGATTGAATATCTGCAGCTGATCGAGCGCAATCACGTCGACGGTCTGATCTTCGTCACCAACCACCCCGACGATGGCGCGCTTGCCGCGCTGATCAACGGCAGCGGCAAGGTTATTATCGTCGATGAGGACATTCCCGATTCGAAGGCGCCGAAGCTATTCTGCGACAATGAGCAGGGCGGCTATCTCGCCGGTCAGCACCTAGCCGAACAAGGCCATCGCCATGTCCTCTTCATCGGCGGCGACGAGCGTATGATCAGTGCCCGCAGGCGCTATGACGGCCTGCTGAAGGCGCTCAGGGAGCGGCATGGCGGCGAGGCCCGAGCCGATCGCTATGCCGGCGAATATACGATCGAATATGGCCGTGCGGCGGCACTCGACTATCTCTCCGGAGACCGAAAAGCGACGGCGATCTTTGCCAGCTCCGACGAGATCGCCATCGGGCTGGTCGAGGTCTTCAGAAGCCGAGGCGTCTCGATCCCAGGCGACATCTCAGTCATCGGCTTCGACGACGTCGGTCCGCTTCATCTCTTTGCGCCGCCGCTGACGGCCATCCGCCAGCCGGTGCGTGAGATCGGCCGGCGGTCGCTGGAGCTGCTTCTGGAAACCAATTGGCACGAGTGGAAACCATCCGCCTCGGAAGAACTCCTGCCTGTCGAAATCGTGGTGCGGAACTCCGTTGCGCCGCCTGCGAAATAATAATCAGCAACGTCAAAAAACCAAAAGAGGATGAGAACATGACACTGAATTTGACAAGACGAACGATGATCGCAGCCGCCGGCTTCACGGCATTGACCTTCATCGGCCTGTCCAGCGCCGCGGCGCAGGAAAAGAAGACTGTCGCGCTGGTGCAGATCAACCAGCAGGCGCTTTTCTTCAATCAGATGAATGAGGGCGCCCAGAAGGCGGCCGATGCCGCTGGCGTCAAGCTGGTGATCTTCAACGCCAACAACGAGACGACGGCGCAGAACAGTGCCATCGAAACCTACGTCCAGGAAAAGGTCTCCGGCCTTGCCGTCGTGGCGATCGACGTCAATGGCATCATGCCGGCGGTCAAGCAGGCGGCCGATGCCGGCATTCCGGTCGTCGCCATCGACGCCATCCTGCCTGATGGTCCGCAGAAGGCGCAGATCGGCGTGGACAATGCCGCAGCCGGCGCCGACATGGGCAAATACTTCCTCGACTACGTCAAGGCGAACATGGGCGGCAAGGCCAAGCTCGGCGTTGTCGGAGCGCTGAACTCGTTCATCCAGAATATCCGCCAGGACGGCTTCGAGAAGACCCTGAAAGGCGTCGACGGCATTGAAATGGCCGGCGTCGTCGACGGGCAGAACATCCAGGACAACGCCCTTGCGGCGGCAGAAAACCTGATCACCGCCAATCCTGACCTGACCGCGATCTACGCCACCGGCGAGCCGGCCCTGATGGGGGCGATCGCCGCCGTCCAGAGCCAGGGCAAGCAGGATAAGATCAAGGTGTTCGGCTGGGATCTGACTGCCGAAGCCATTGCCGGCATCGATGCCGGCTTCGTCGTCGCCGTCGTCCAGCAGGATCCGGCCGCAATGGGCGGTGCCGCCGTCGACGCGCTCGTCAAGGCCTCGGCCGGCGAAGCCGTCACCAAGACGATCTCGGTGCCGATCACCATAGTGACCAAGGAGAATGTCGAGCCGTACCGGGCCGTCTTCAAATGATCGAAAGCGGACAGCGTGACATCGCTGCCGCCGGTTCCGGAGGCGTCGCATCCTCCGGAACCGGAACATCCGGCGGCACCCGATCCGACCCGCGCATCTCGCTGCGCGGCATCCGCAAGTCGTTCGGCTCGCACCAGGCCCTGCGCGGCGTCGATCTCGACATCTTCCCCGGCGAATGCCTGGGCCTTGTCGGCGATAACGCCGCCGGCAAATCGACGCTGACGAAAATCATCTCGGGAACCTACATTCCCGATGCCGGCACGATCAGTATGGAAGGCGAAGAGGTTCGCTTCTCCGGCCCCGCGGATGCGCGTGGCAGAAACATCGAAATGGTGTTCCAGGATCTCAGTCTCTGCGACCATATCGATGTCGTAGGCAATCTCTTCCTCGGCCGCGAACTCAGCCGCGGGCCGTTTCTCGACACCAGGACGATGCTGTCCGAAGCCCGCAAGATGCTGGATTCGCTTGAGATCCGCATCCCGAGGCTGACCGGCAAGGTCGCCCAGCTCTCCGGCGGGCAGCGTCAGGCGATCGCGATCGCACGCGCTGCCTCCTTCAAGCCGAAGGTGCTGATCATGGACGAGCCGACGTCGGCACTTGCCGTCGCCGAGGTCGAAGCGGTTCTGGCCCTGATCAACCGCGTCAAGGCGAACGGGGTTTCGGTGATCCTCATTACCCACCGGCTGCAGGATCTCTTTCGGGTCTGTGACCGAATTGCGGTGATGTACGAGGGCACGAAGGTGGCCGAACGGCAGATCGGCAGCACCAATCTCGAAGATCTCGTCAGGCTGATCGTCGGTGAAGGAGCCAGACAATGACGGCTTATACGGAACGCGGCCACGGCTCGCGCGTCGCCGATTTCTTCGGCGAACACGCACAGGTCCTGTCGATCGCCATCTTCTTTCTGGCCTGCATGATCTTCTTCTCGATCGGCAGCGAAACCTTCTTCACGCTCGGCAACATCCTGAACATCGTGCGGCAGGCTGCTCCCATCCTGATCGTCGCCATCGCCATGACATTCGTCATCATCACCGGCGGCATCGATCTTTCGGTCGGCTCGCAGGTCGCCCTCATCAACGCGGTCGCGGCGATCGTTATGGCGATGGGTGTTCCCTGGCCGTCGGTGGTCATCGGCATGATCGTGCTCGGCGGCTTCATGGGACTGGTCCAGGGCTGGTTTGTCGCCTATCAGGGCATCCCGGCCTTCATCGTGACACTTGCCGGCCTATCGATCCTGCGCGGTCTGGCGCTCTATCTGACCCAGGGCTATTCCATTCCGATCAAGGATGCGCCGGGCTTCTTCGCGCTCGGCCGGGGCGAAATCCTCAGCTTCCCGATCCCGGCGATCATCGCCGTCATCATCGCCATTCTCGGTTATGTCGTCATCACCGCGACCAAATATGGCCGGCAGGTCGTGGCGGTCGGCTCCAATGCAGAGGCGGCGCGTCGCGTCGGCATGCCCGCCAAATGGATCATCGCCTCGGTCTACATCATCTCCGGCGTCGCCTGCGCCGTCGCCGGCCTGCTGATCGCCGCTCGCCTCGGCTCCGGTTCGTCCAATGCCGCCGTCGGCTTCGAGCTGCAGGTAATCGCCGCCGTCGTGCTCGGCGGAACGTCGCTGATAGGCGGACGCGGCACCATTCTCGGCACCGTACTCGGCACGCTGACCATCGCCGTCATCGGCAATGGCCTGATCCTGATGCACATATCGCCGTTCTTCACCCAGATCGTCACCGGCGCCATCATTCTCGTCGCCATCTGGCTGAACACGCGCATCTTCACGGCCAATTTCCACTTCCGGCTGGGCAGGAAAGGATGAAGCTATGAGCGAACAGGCAGCAGAAAGCCTGTCCGAAGCGCATGTCCGCTCCGGCAAGGTGATGACCGTCACCGGCCCGATTTCGGCGGATGCGCTCGGCGTGACGCTGATGCACGAGCATATCCTCAACGATTGCCGCTGCTGGTGGCACGCGCCGAAGACACCGGAACGGCAATATCTCGCCGAAAGCTTCGTCTGCATGGAGATCCTCGGCGAACTCCGGCAGGACCCCTTCGTCAACAAGCACAATATCACGCTCGACGACGAACATCTGGCGGTGACCGAACTCAAGGATTTCGCCACGGCGGGCGGGCGCACGGTGGTGGAGCCGACCTGCAAGGGCATCGGCCGTGATCCGCTGGCGCTCCAGCGCATCTCGAAAGCATCCGGCCTCAACATCGTGATGGGGGCGGGTTATTACCTCGGCTCCTCGCATCCGGAAGGCGTCGCGGCAATGAGCGTCGATGAGATCGCGGGTGAAATTGTCCGCGAGGCGAGGCAAGGCGTCGACGGCACCGGCGTCAGGATCGGCCTGATCGGCGAGATCGGCGTCTCCTCGGATTTCACCGCCGAGGAGGAAAAGTCGCTGCGCGGTGCGGCGCGTGCGCAGGTGCTGACCGGGCTTCCCCTGATGGTGCATCTGCCGGGTTGGTTCCGTCTCGGCCACCGCGTGCTTGACGTGGTCGCCGAAGAGGGGGCGGATCTCCGCCATACCGTGCTTTGCCACATGAACCCGTCGCATGACGACATCGCCTATCAGAGCGAGCTGGCGGAGCGTGGCGCCTTCATCGAATACGACATGATCGGCATGGATTTCTTCTATGCCGACCAGCAGGTGCAATGCCCGAGCGACGAGGAGGCGGCGCGTGCGATCGTGCGTCTCGTCGAGGCCGGATATCTCAACCGGATTCTTCTGTCGCATGACGTCTTTCTGAAGATGATGCTGACGCATTACGGCGGCAATGGCTACGCCTATATCCTTCGCCATTTTCTTCCCCGTCTGGAGCGGCACGGCCTCGATAGGACGGTTCTCGACGAGATGATGCGCGGCAATCCGCGCCGCGTCTTTCATGCCGGAGCGTAGCTCCATCCAATCAATCGATCACAGGTAACCGCAGACCATGACCAAGAAAATCCTCCTTGTCGGCGAGAGCTGGGTCAGCTCCGCCACGCATTACAAAGGCTTCGACCAGTTCGGCAGCGTCACCTTCCATCTCGGCGCCGAACCGCTGGTGAAAGCGCTCGCCGGCAGCGCCTTCGAGCTCACCTATATGCCGGCGCACGAGGCAGTGGAGAAGTTCCCCTTCGATATGGCGGGGCTCGATGCCTATGACGCCATCATCCTCTCGGATATCGGCGCCAATTCGCTGCTGCTGCCGCCGGATGTATGGCTGCATTCGCGCACGGTGCCGAACCGGCTGAAACTTCTGAAGGCATGGGTGGAAAAGGGCGGCGGCCTGCTGATGGTCGGCGGCTACTTCTCCTTCCAGGGCATCGACGGCAAGGCGCGCTGGCGGCGTACCCCCGTCGAAGACACGCTGCCCGTCACGTGCCTGCCTTACGACGACCGCGTCGAGATCCCCGAGGGCACGGTTGCCGAGGTGGTGAAGCCGGAGCATCCGACGGTGCAGGGGCTTGAAGGCGCCTGGCCGGTGCTTCTCGGCGTCAATGAGGTCGAAGTGCGAGCCCGCGCCGATGTCGAGATCGTCGCGCGCCTGCCCGAGGATCAGGGCGGCCATCCGCTGCTCGTCGTCGGCACGCATGGCACTGGCCGGACGGCGGCCTGGACGTCGGATATCGGCCCGCACTGGCTCTCGCCCGCTTTCTGTGAATGGGAGGGCTACGGCCGGCTCTGGAAGAACATCCTCGGCTGGCTCACCGAAAAGCAGGCGTGATGTCGGCACGCGCCAGGAATTGGAAAGGGAGGAATGACATGCAGGAAATTTCGGACAGGCCGTCCCACGCCATCAGGGATATCTTCGGCAGGGACAAGGTTCTGATCGGCATGATCCATTGCCCGGCCTTTCCGGGCGCGCCGCGCTACCGGGGGGCTGCGATGAATGCGATTTACGACGCCTGCATGCGCGACGCCGAAGCCTGCATGGAAGGCGGCCTGCATGGGCTGATCATCGAAAATCACGGCGATGTGCCGTTTTCGAAGCCCGAGGATATCGGCCCCGAGACGACCGGCTTCATGTCTGTCGTCACCGACCGGATCGCGCGCGCGGCCGGCATTCCGCTCGGCGTCAACGTGCTGGCCAATGCGCCGATCCCGGCCTTCGCCATCGCCATGGCCGGTGGCGCCAAATTCATCCGCGTCAATCAGTGGGCCAATGCCTATGTCGCCAATGAAGGCTTCATGGAGGGCAGGGCCGCCGAAGCCATGCGCTACCGCTCGCTGCTGAGGGCCGAACACATCAAGGTCTTTGCTGACAGCCACGTCAAGCATGGCAGCCACGCCATCGTCGCCGACCGTTCGATCCAGGAGCTGACGCGCGATCTCGCCTTCTTCGATGCCGACGGCGTCATCGCCACCGGCCAACGGACCGGCAATTCGGCAACGATGGAGGAGATCGAGGAAATCGGCGCGGCGACACACCTGCCGCTGCTCGTCGGCTCCGGCGTCAACAAGGACAATATCGTCGATATTCTCGCCCGCACCAATGGCGTCATCGTTGCGTCTTCGTTGAAACACGGCGGCGTCTGGTGGAACCCCGTCGATATTGAGCGCGTGCGCGCCTTCCGCGCGGCGGCCGAACCGGGCCTGGAGGGCTGAGCATGGCGGCAGAGAGCCTTTCGGCCCGCATCCTGCGCGAGAACGACGCTGTCCTTGGCGCGATGCTGAACCACCGCTTTGTCGAGGACGTGAAGAACGACAGGCTGAGCAAGGAGGCTTTCGAGCGTTATCTCGTCTATGAGGGCGCCTTCGTCGACAGCGCCATCTCGATCTTCGCCTATGCGGCGGCGACCGCCAACACCATGACGCAGAAGCGCTGGCTGATCGCGGTTCTCGACGCGCTTGCCAACGAGCAGATCGCCTATTTCGAACGCACCTTCGCCGGCCGCGGCATCGATACCTCGTCCTTCGACACCGGCATCGCCGAGGTCGAGGCCTTTCGCGCCGGCATGTTGGAAATCGCTCGCCAAGGCGGCTTCCTCGACACGGTCGCGGCGATGTTTGCGGCCGAGTGGATGTATTGGACCTGGTCGAAGGAAGCAGCTAACCGCCCGATCAGCGATCCCCTCTTGAAGGAATGGGTCGACCTGCATGTCGATCCGAATTTCGCCGCCCAGGCGCAATGGCTGAAGAATGAACTCGACATGGCAGGAGAAACGCTGGAAGAGGATGAAAAAGCGCGGCTCAGCGCAATCTTCGGCCGGGCGATGCAACTCGAGATCGATTTTCACGATGCGCCTTATCTTTAGCTTCACCTTGCGAAAGCGGATGCATGCGCGCCTACATAGTCGGTAACGTCGCCATCGACGAAACCATCGCCGTCTCCGAACTTCCCGTTATCGGTGCCTCCATCCTCGGCAATGCCGGTGGCAGCGATCTCGGCGGCAAGGGCACGAACCAGGCGGTCGTCATGGCCCGCTGCGGCGTTCCGACAACGCTGGTGGCGCCCATCGGCAGGGATGCGAGGGCCGATACAATACGCCATTACCTCGCGGACGAACCGCTTCGGAGCGAACTGATCGAAATGGAAAATGCATCGAGCGATGTCTCGATCATCTTCCGGCTGCCGGGCGGCGAAAATGCCATCGTCACGACAACGGAAGCGGCGCAGAGCCTGTCCCTGTCCGATGTCAGGCGGATCCTGTCGACGGCCGGCCCTGGCGATCTTATGATGCTGCAGGGCAATCTGTCCGACCAGACGACCCGCGATATCCTGGAGCATGCAAGAGCGATGGGCATGGTCACCGCCTTCAATCCCTCGCCGGTGCGCTCTTATTTCTCTGATCTTTGGGGGTTGATCGACATCGCCTTCCTCAACAAGGGCGAGGCGCAGACCCTGACGGGAACGACGGGCGGGCAGGCTGCCGAATATCTGCTAAGCCGGGGCCTGCGAGACGTCGTTCTGACGCTCGGCAGCGACGGCGCGATGCTCGTGAACCGGCACGATAGTGTCGAAGTACCGGCCCAGGTCTGCGATGTTGTGGATACAACGGGCGCAGGCGATACCTTCATGGCCGCAGCACTGGCATCCTGCGTGATGCGCAGGCAGAGGCTGGACCGTCTAGCCATCGAACACGCAGCCGCGGCCGCGGCCATCACCGTCTCAAGACATGGAACGAGAAAGGCGTTTCCGACCATTTCCGAGCTTGAAGCGATCCTGAGATAGCCGGCTCCGTGTGGCGTGCAGCTTCATAAAACCATCATCAGCCTCTGCGAAGGGATGGGCTCTTCGCGATTCACTCCGTCATATCAGCAGCATCCGGACTTTCCTCATGACATCACCCTCGATTTCCGCGCGTCTTTCCCCGACCGCCTCGTCCCGCCTCGTTGTGCTTGCAGAAACGGTATTGAAGGCGGGCGAAACCGCCCGCGGCTCGCTGCGGCGACGAACGTCGGCAGAAATGCTCGCCAAGGCGCCGCGCGATTATCAGACCGAAATCGATGTCGCCGTCGAGCGGACCATCGTCAACGAGATGACGAAGGCCTTCCCGGACTATGCCATCCAGGGGGAGGAAGCCGTCGGCAACCGCACGGCGGGTCCTGAAACGCCGATCATTTACATCGACCCGATCGATGGCACGACCAATTACGCCTGGGGTATTCCGCATTTCGGCATGACGATCTCGATCGTCGAAAGCGGCAGGCTCGTCATGGGCGTCGTCTACGACGCCATGCAGGACGAGCTGTTCAGCGCCGAAATCGGCGGCGGCGCTTATCTCAACGGCGAGCGTATCCGCTGCGCCGATGTCGGCGACATCGAGAATGTGCTCGTCGGCGCCGGCCTGCCGATCCCCGGCCAGATCAAGGCGGTTGCGAAAGAGACCTATTTCGACGCGATCAAACGCCTGATGGCGAATACGGCGGGTGTGCGCCGCCTCGGCTCGGCGGCCCTGTCGATTGCCTATGTCGCCTGCGGCCGGCTGGACGGATTCTTCGAAGACGGGCTCGCCATCCATGATTTCGGCGCCTCGGCGCTGCTGGTCGAAGAGGCGGGCGGTATCGTCACCCGGTTTTCCGGGGCCGAAGTCAACGGGCGGGGCGATATCCTTGCCGCCAGCAAGGCACTGCATCCCTGGCTGCTGGAAGGCTTCCAGAGCAAGGCGTGAACCGGCGCAATCCGAGCGTCTAAACCCGCAGGAGTTCTTCGATCTCCACATCGCCCTTTGTCGGCATCGACTGATGGACGAGCTCGTTGTCGCGAAAGACGAAAAAGCCGGCGAAGCTCGGCTCGACCCTCATCCCGGTCCGGATGCGATCGTCCGGCGCCACCATCGCCTTCAGACGGCTGCCGTCGGCAAGATCGACATCGACCATCTTGTGGGTGCCGAAATCGACGGCGCGATGGACTGTTGCGGCATCAGGCCGGTCCACGGGACGGATCGTCAGTGCTTCCGGGCGGGCGGCCAGCATCACCGGCCCATCCTCGACGGGAACAGTAAGCTGGAACAGCGGTTCGGGCGTCTCGGCAGGAAAATTGCACAGCTGTGCTCTTTGCACCGTGTGGAAATCGGCGGCAGGAGACACTATCTCTTGCGGAAAAGGAGATATCCAATGACCGAAGAACGTGCAGTCCTCGCCGGTGGTTGCTTCTGGGGCATGCAGGACCTCATCCGCCGATACAAGGGCGTGATTTCGACCCGCGTCGGCTATACCGGCGGCGATGTGCCGAATGCCACCTACCGCAACCACGGAACCCATGCCGAGGCGATCGAGATTATCTTCGACCCCGCAAGGATCAGCTATCGGGAAATCCTCGAATTCTTCTTCCAGATCCACGACCCGAGCACGCGCAACCGCCAGGGCAACGACGTCGGCTTGAGCTACCGCTCGGCAATCTTCTACGTCACCCCTGAGCAGGAGCGCGTCGCCAGAGATACGATCGCCGATGTCGATGCATCGGGCCTCTGGCCCGGCAAGGTCGTCACCGAAGTCGTGCCGGTCAGCGATTTCTGGGAAGCCGAACCCGAGCATCAGGATTATCTGGAGCGGATTCCGAACGGCTATACCTGCCATTTCGTCCGGCCCGGCTGGAAACTGCCGGTCCGCCAGAAGATCGCCTGAAATTGATCAGGCTCCCATCGCCGCGCGGCTGGTTTCCAGAAGCGCGGCGACGAGATTTGTC
The DNA here is from genome assembly GCA_000023185.1 of Rhizobium leguminosarum bv. trifolii WSM1325. Taxonomy (NCBI): domain Bacteria; kingdom Pseudomonadati; phylum Pseudomonadota; class Alphaproteobacteria; order Hyphomicrobiales; family Rhizobiaceae; genus Rhizobium; species Rhizobium leguminosarum. Next base: position 217,003 of record CP001626.1, read on the forward strand.
CTCGGCGAGGATCGCGTCACCACGATGCCGACGGTGCGCACGGCGGACGAGCGGGGCAGGGGCAGCTTGAGGATATCAAGGCCAGCCGGCCAGGGCGGCGCCCAATCCGGCACGATCGAGATTCCGAGACCGCGGTCCACCATCACCGCGATTGCCTCCAGCGCGTCGAGCTCATAACGCTCGACCGGGCGGATGCCGATCTCGCGCAGATACTCGTCGGCGATGTGACCACCCCACTGGTTGCGGTCGTAGCGGATGAAGGGCAGGGTCTGCAGCAGTTCGAGCGGATCCGCCCCTTCGCAATCCCGCGGAGCGATCAGCACCAGGGGTTCTTGGCGCAGCTTGTTGAAGGTCAGCGTCTTCTGCATCGGAAATCGCGGCTCGATGATGAAGGCTGCGTCCAGCGTGCCGTTCAGGACCTCGGCATAGAGGTCCATTGACGCGCCTGGCTTGAGGAAGATCTCGATCAGCGGGTAATCCTGGGCGAGACGGTGGAGAATGTCGGGAACGAGGCCGGTCAGCGCCGTATTGATCGCCCCGATCCGCATCTCGCCCGAAATCGTCGCGGTGCCGGCCATCGCCTTCAGGTCGCGTGTATCGCGCACCAGATCCCTGCAGCGGTCGAGAATGGCAAAACCCGCCTCCGTCGGCCGCATGACGCGGCCGGAGCGCACCAGCAGCCTCACCCCGAGCTCGGCCTCCAATGCGCGGATACGCTGGGCAACAGCCGCAGGCGTGAGGTTCAGCCGCTGGGCGGCCTCCGCCAGCGAGTGCCGCTCGGCAACGACAATGAAAGTTTCGAGAAAACGTGTGTCCATCGATAGTTTTTCTATCTCTTGAACGAAGCAGAAGCGATATTTTATTTACGATCCATTGCTCCGAAAGATGGCCCGACCATATGAGGAGATGAAATGGATTTCGGCCTGAAGGACAAGACGGCCCTGGTGCTTGGCGCCGGCGGCGGACTGGGCAGCGCGATTGCCGTCAAACTTGCGCGCGAAGGCGCCAGAATTGCCGCAGCGGATATAGATCTCGCCGCCGCTGAGAAGACCGCGGCTTCGGTTGAATCCGAAGGCGGTAAGGCGCTGGCGCTGCAATGGGATCTCTCCGATCTCGGATCGATCGATGCGCGTGTCGCTGCAATCGAGCGCCAGTTCGGACCGGTCGATATCCTCATCAACAATACCGGCGGCCCGCCGCCGACCACCGTCTCCGGCCAAGATCCGACGCTCTGGAACCAGTATTTCCAAAGCATGGTCCTCTCCGTCATCGCCATTACCGATCGCGTGCTGCCTGAGATGCGGGCGCGCAAATGGGGGCGCATCGTCACCTCGACCTCGTCGGGCGTGGTCGCGCCGATCCCCAATCTCGGCCTCTCCAACGCGTTGCGCCTGTCATTGGTCGGCTGGTCGAAAACGCTGGCGCGCGAGGTCGGACGCGACGGCATCACCGTCAACATCGTCCTGCCGGGCCGGATCGCCACCGGCCGCATCACCTTCCTCGACGAGCAGAAGGCCAAACGCGAAAGCCGCTCCATCGATGACGTCGTCGCAGAAAGCACCGGCAGCATTCCGCTCGGCCGCTATGGCCGGCCGGAAGAATATGGCAATGTCGTCACCTTCCTGGCGAGCGAACCTGCCTCCTATCTCACCGGATCGGTGATCCGCGTCGATGGCGGCATGATCCAGAGCATCTGACAGAAACCGAATTGGAACCGAATACCGATGGCCCTCAACGCTGAAGCGATAGCAACTCTCAAGACCGTCTCGACGGCGACCCTGACGACCGTTCTTCTGAAGAAGGGCCTGCGGAACGTCTGGATCCGCGGCGCCGTTCCCCTGAAGCCCGGCCAGCCGCGCATCGTCGGCCCGGCCTTCACCCTGCGCTTCGTTCCGGCTCGCGAAGATCTGGCGACGCCGGCATCCTGGGCCTCGCCGATCTCGACCCGCGCCGCGATCGAAGCGATGCCGGAAGGCTGTGTCGCCGTCGTCGACGCGATGGGCGTCACCGATGCCGGCATCTTCGGCGATATCCTCTGCGCCCGCATGCAGAAGAGAGGCGTTGCCGCACTCGTCACCGACGGCGTCGTGCGCGACCTTGCCGGCGTGCTCGACACCAATCTGCCGGTCTGGTGCCGCGGCGTCGCAGCACCCCCATCGGTCGCCGGCCTTACCTTCGTCGCCTGGCAGCAGCCGATCGGCTGCGGCGGCGTGGCTGTTTTCCCTGACGACATCATCGTCGTCGACCAGGACGGCGCGGTACTGATCCCGGCCGATCTGCTGGAGGCGGTGCTGGCCGAAGCGCCGGAACAGGAGCGCATGGAAGCCTGGATCATGACTAGGATCGATGAAGGCGTATCGCTGCCCGGCCTGTACCCGATGAACGCGGAAACAAAAGCGCTTTACGAGGCCTCGAAGAAGTAAAGCACCGGGCCAGGGCGGATTGTAGTGGGCACGGTTTCGCCCAGCCCGTAACCCAACGTGAATTGCTTTGCGACAGAACTTTCCCCGATTTTTCTGCGGTGGCGATTTTTGTCGCGAACTTAGGATTTTTGCAACATTTGAACGGCCGGCTCCGACCCCATCTCGGCCGTTCATGGCAGGAGGCGAGGACGCCTAGAGCGGACTTTGCAGGTCGACATTGACTTGGATCATATCTGTCACATGTTTCGGGACTTTCGCGACAGGAATCCATGGAGTCGGTTCTGCCGATGACACCTGATGAAATGAAGATCGTGCGGCGAGCTTATGCGAAGCAGATCACGGCGGCTGCGAGAGTTGCCGATGAGCGTGTTGAAACAGCTTTTGCCGAAGTGCCGCGGGAAGATTTCCTTGGTCCCGGTCCGTGGCCGATCTTCCGAATGCGAAAAGCCTATGTTCCGACCCCGGCCGCCGACCCGGTTTACCTCTACACGGATGACGTTGTTGGTATCGTCCCTGAGCGCCACATCAACAACGGACAACCGTCACTTCATGCCTTCCTGCTTTCGCAGGCTGCGCCGCGAGCGGGCGAGCATATCGTGCATGTTGGCGCTGGTGCCGGCTACTATTCTGCGATCATGGCGAAACTCGTTGGCGCATCCGGCAAGGTGACGGCGATCGAGTTCGAGCCGGAGCTTGCCGCACGCGCGAAAGCAAATCTCGCTCCCTATCCGAATGTTTCCGTAGTTCCGGGCGATGGCAGTTCCGTGGCTTTCGATACAGCCGATGTGATCTATGTGAACGCGGGCGCGACCCGGCCCGCGAATATCTGGCTGGACCGGCTCAATAATGGCGGAAGGCTGATCCTACCGCTTACGACCGATCTTGGATTTACCAGCAGCAATTGGAGCAACATGCACCTTCGCGGTGCGGTGTTCCTCGTGATGCGCAGGGGTGAGGAATTTCACGCGCAATGGATTTCGCCGGTCGCCATCTTCCCCTGTGAAGGAATGCGCGATGAGGAATCGGAAAAAGCGCTCGCGGCGGCGTTCGAAAGCGGGGAGCACAAGCGGGTGACCCGGCTGTATCGTACTGATGAGGTGCCGGTCGAGCGATGTTGGGTTCGCGCTCCCGGCTGGTGCCTAGCCTATGCTTAGGAGACGGTTCGGCATCATACCGTCGCGTAATTCCTAAATTCCGCGACAGTACCGGAAGCTCTGATTTTCCAGGGATTTTCTGTCGCCTTCGCGGCCCTTTTATTTTGGCGCAGATGGAAGCTCCTCCGGTCAGCCGGAAAGCCTCCGCAGCATCTCAATAACGAGGCACGTAATCCAACCCGCCGTCGATCCGTGCCGGGCGTCCGTCGAGGAAAAGCTCGCCGATGCGCGGCGCCGAGCGGGCGATGACCTTGCCGCGGCGGATGACCGCCAGGCGGTTCGGCTTCAGCCGCAGTGCTTCCAGCGTGTCGCTCGCCTGGAGGATGACGAGGTCGGCGTTGCATCCCTTTTCCAGGCCGTAATCTGCAAGCCCCATCGTCTTTGCCGAATTGACGGTCAGCGCGTCGAAGATCCTCTTCTTGTCGTCGATGCCGGCCATCTGCGCGACATGGATTGCCATATGGCCAACCTCCAGCATGTCGCCCGACCCCATCGAATACCAGGGGTCCATGACGCAGTCGTGCCCGAAGGAGACATTGAGCCCGGCATCCATCAATTCCCGCACGCGGGTCATGCCGCGGCGTTTCGGATAGGTGTCGTGCCGGCCCTGCAGCATGATGTTGATCAGCGGATTGGGGATGACGTTGATCTCGGCCTCCGCCATCAGCGGAATGAGCTTGGAGACGTAATAATTGTCCATCGAGTGCATCGAGGTCAGATGCGAGCCGGCGACGCGCCCTTGCAAGCCGAAGCGGATGGTTTCCGCAGACAGCGTCTCGATATGGCGCGAGAGCGGATCGTCGGTTTCGTCGCAGTGGATATCGACCGGCAGGCCGCGATCGGCGGCGATGCGGCAGAGCGCCTCGACAGACGCCGTCCCTTCGCCCATCGTCCGTTCGAAGTGGGGAATGCCGCCGACGATATCGACGCCCATGTCGAGGGCGCGGTTGAGCGCGTCGATCGCGCCCGGCGAGCGGTAGTAACCGTCCTGGGGAAAGGCGACCAGCTGCAGATCGATATAGGGCGCGACCTTCTCGCGAACCTCGATCATCGCCTCGACGGTCACAAGCCTGGGATCACTGGTATCGACATGGCTGCGGATGAAGAGCAGGCCCTGCGTGACCGCCAGATCGCAATAGCGCAGCGCGCGATCGACCAGTTCCTCCTTCGTCACGATCGGGCGCAGCTCCCCCCAGAGCGCAATGCCTTCGAGCAGGGTGCCGGACACGTTCATGCGCGGCAGGCCGAGCGACAGGGTGGCGTCCATATGGAAATGCGGATCGACAAAAGGCGGACTGACCAGCCGGCCGGTCGCGTCGATTTCTTCTCCCGCCTGCGCCTGGAGATTACTCTCAATGGCAACGATCTTGCCGCCCTGGATGCCAATATCAATACCCTTTCGGCCATCGGGGACATTTGCATTTCTCACGATCAGATCGAACATCGGAGCCTCATTGAGTGTGGGCGGTTTCATCGTTCGCCGCGGCGATAGGGCTGCATCAGTGCCTGCGGAACGCGGGCGCGGCGGGCCATGACGGCAAGGGCGGCAATGGAAAGGATATAGGGCGTCATCAGAAACAGCTGATAGGGCACGAGCCCGCTGAGTGCGGTTTGCAGCCGAAGCTGGAAGGCGTCGAAGAAGGCAAAGAGCAGCGCGCCGAACAGCGCGCGCCCCGGCCGCCAGGAGGCGAAGACGACGAGCGCGATGCAGATCCAGCCGCGTCCCTGCACCATTGTGGGGAAAAAGCTGTTGAACGCCGACAATGTCAGGAAAGCGCCGCCCATTCCCATCAGCGCGCTTCCGGCAATCACCGCGCCGTAGCGCACCTTCATCGGATTGACGCCCTGGGCTTCGGCCGCATGCGGGTTCTCGCCGGTCATGCGGATTGCAAGGCCGACGGGCGTGCGGAAGATGAAGTAGGCCATCAGCAGGGCGATAGTGATTGCCAGATAGGTCGGCGCCGTCTGGGTGAAGAAGGCCGGCCCGATGAACGGCAATGTCGAGAGACCGGGAATGGCGATCGGCTGGAACGGCACGATGGTGGGTGGGGTATTGGCAAGCGGCACGATCAGCCGGAAAACATAATAGCTGAAGCTGGAGGCAAACAGCGTGACGCCGAGACCGGAGACATGCTGGGAGAGGCCAAGCGTCACCGTCAGGCCTGCATGCAACAGGCCGAAGACGCCGCCGGCCACCGCTGCAATCAGCAGGCCGGTCCAGAGATCGGCGCCGTGATAGACCGAAAGCCAGCCAATCATTGCGCCGAAGGTCATGATGCCTTCGATGCCGAGATTGAGCACGCCCGCCCGTTCGCAGAGCAGGGCGCCGAGCGTGCCGAAAATCAGCGGCGTGGCGATCCGCAGGATTGCCGCCCAGAGCCCGGCGGAAGCGATGATGTCGAAGAGCTGCATCATCGCCGGATCCTGTATTGCGTGAAGAACAAGGCGATCAGCATCGTCAGCAGCGACAGGGCAACCGTGACATCGGCGATATAGGTCGGGATGCCGAGACCGCGGCTCATGCCGTCCGCCCCCACGAACATGGTGGCGGTGAAAATGGCGGCGAAGACGACACCGAGTGGATTGAGGTTGGCGAGCATGGCGACAACAATACCGGCATAACCGAAGCCCGGCGACAGATCGGTCGTCACATAACCCTTGACGCCCATGACCTCGATCGCTCCCGCCAACCCCGCAAGCCCACCGGAGAGACAGGCGACCTTCACCAACGTTTTGCCGAGCGGGACGCCGGCAAAGACGGCCCCGCCGGGATTGAGACCTGCTGCGCGCGACTGCATGCCGAACACGGTGCGGGACTGGACGAAATGGACGACGACGGCCAGAGCGATCGCGATCGCAAAGCCGATATGCAGGCGCGAGCGGGCGACCAGCTTCGGCAGCATGGCGTGATCGCTGACGGATTGCGACTGCGGCCAGCCGAAGGCCAGCGGATCCTTGAGGATGCCGTCGATCAGCATCGAGACGAACAGCACAGCGATGAAATTCAGGAGCAGGCTGGTGACGACCTCATCGACGGAGAAGCGCAGCCTGAGCCAGAGCGGGATCAGGATCAGCACCATGCCGGCAATGGCGCCGACCAGCAACAGCAGCGGAATGAGGATGGGGGCGGGAAGATTGCCGAGCAGCTTCGAGCTTGCCGCGGCAACGGCGATGGCGCCGAGATAGAACTGGCCCTCGGCGCCGATATTCCAGAGCCGCGCCCGGAAAGCGACGGCGGCGGCAAGCCCCGTCAGCATCAGCGGCGTTGCCCGCGTCAGCGTTTCGGTCGCCGAGAGCCGCGAGCCGAAAGCGCCTGTCAGGATGCGCCAATAGGCATCGAGAACAGGCGCGCCGGCAATGGCGATCAAGATGCCTGCCAGCGCCAACGCTGCGATGACCGCGATGACGGGCGTGACGATCAGCAGGTAAAGCGGGCGGTGCTCGCGGCGTTCAAATCGCATGGCCGACCTCTGGGGTTTCCTGCCATTCGCCGGCCATCATCAGCCCCAGCCTGCGGGCGTCGGCGCCGTCAGCCTCGACGGGCGGGGACAGACGGCCGACAACGATCGCCTGTATGCGATCGGCAAGCGCGATCACCTCATCGAGGTCTTCCGAGATCAGCAGCACGGCGGTGCCCTGCCGGCGGGCTTCGAGCAGGCGTGCGTGCACGGCCGCCACGGCCCCTTCGTCGAGGCCGCGCGCCGGCTGCGCAGCGATCAGGATACGCGGCCGCCGATGCAGGTTGCGGCCGAGAATGAGCTTCTGCATATTGCCGCCGGAGAGCAGCCGGGTGCGGATGGCAGGGCCGCCGCCGCGGACATCGAACCCGTCGATAATTTCGCTCGCGAAGGCCATGCCCGCCTTGCGGTTGACGAGGCCATGGCGCGAAAAGGCAGGCGAGGCGAGGCGCTCCAGCACGGCGTTTTCCCAGATCGCCATTTCGCCGATCACGCCCTCCTCGTTGCGGTCCTCGGGAATGCGTCCGATGCCGGCATCGACCACATCGGCGACGCCGAGATTGCCGATGGCTTCCCCGAAAAGCATAAGGTCGCCGGCACTCCGCGCCAGCGTGCCGGAGAGAAGATGCGCCAGTGCCGCCTGGCCATTGCCGGAAACACCGATGATGCCGAGGATCTCGCCCTGGTGCAGCCGGAAGCTGATCGATTTCAATCGATCGACGCCGTCGATACGCACCGTCACACCTGAAGCTTCGAGGGCAACGGCACCCGGTGTCGACGGCTCTCGTACAGGCCGCGTCACGCGGCGGCCAACCATCAGTTCGGCGAGTTCCGCCTTGCTGGTTTCCGACGCCTTTCGTTCGGCGACCATCTTGCCGCCGCGCAGCACGACGATGCGGTCGGCGGCGGCCATGACCTCGTCGAGCTTGTGGGAGATGAAGATCAGCGACAGGCCTTGGTGGGCCATTTCCCTCAGCGTCGTGAACAGCCGTTCGGCTTCGATATTGGTCAGCACTGCCGTCGGCTCGTCGAGGATCAGGATGCGGGCATCGTTATAGAGCGCCTTGAGGATCTCGACGCGCTGCTGCTCGCCGACCGACAGGTCGCCAAGGCGGGCATCCGGATCGACCTTGAGGCCGAAGCGTCCGGAAATTGTGAGCAGCTTCTTCCGCGCCGCCGACGTCGCCGAGCGCCAGGACCACAGTCTTTCCGTGCCGGTCATGACATTTTCGAGAACGGTCAGATTGGGCGCGAGCGAAAAATGCTGATGCACCATGCCGACGCCGGCGCGGATCGCCGCACGCGGCTTGCCCTGCGGCACCTCCGTGCCCTCGATCAGGATTCGGCCTGCATCCGGCATGTAATGGCCGAAAAGGATACTCATCAGCGTGGTCTTGCCCGCACCGTTCTCGCCGAGCAGGGCGACGACCTCACCCTTGGCGAGCGTCATGGAAATATCGTGATTGGCGAGATTGTCGCCGAAGCGCTTGCTGACGCCGATAATTTCCAGCACGGGCCCGGTCATGACGGCAATCCTGCGACCGGAAAACGGTGCTGCCACCGCCCCTCGGCCTCCAGGCGGGCGGCAAGCGACAGCAGACGCGGCTCGTGACCCATCGGCGCCATGAGCTGAACCGGCAGCGGCATGGCGTGCTCATCCTCTCCGAAAGGCAGTGTCAAAGCAGGAAAACCCGAAATATTGGCGAGGCAGGCAAGCGGCGCAAATGCCGTCATCCGCTCGAGATGCAGATCCGTGTCGGCATGATCGGACGGAAAGGAACCGATCGCAAGAGGCGCGGAGGACAGCATCGGCATGAGGATGCAATCGACCCTGTCGAACAGTGCCCAGAGGTTACGGCTCACCAGGACGGCATCATCAAGCGTGCTCCAGAGCGATGTCGCTGAGAATGCCCGTCCGCGCGCCGCGAAGGCCTGCGTGAGAGACTCGGCCCTGCTTTCATCAAGAGCCGCCGCCTTGATGAGTGCTGCGAGATTGACCGAGACGATATCGGCGAAGGCGCGGCCGCTTGAAGCGACGCTCCAATCGAACTCGGCCCAGTTCAGCGGAACAATGACGTGTCCGTCGCTTTCGAGCGCACGGGCCGCATCTTCGACGGCTGCGAGCCGATCACCCTCCGTCGGATAGGTCGACCCGGTATCAACAAGCAGGCCGATCCGCAAACGGCCGTTATCGCTGTCGACAGGGGAGGGGTCGGGAAAAGGTCCTCGCGATTTGCCGCTCAGCCTGTCGAAAATCAGCGCCGTATCCCGCACCGAGCGGCAGACCGCGAGTTCGCTCGCGATACCGGCCAAGTGGTTGCCGAAGGATGGCCCGCCGGGGATAGCGCCGCGCGTCGGCTTCAGTCCGACGAGGCCACAGCAGGCGGCTGGCACACGGATCGAGCCGCCGGCATCGGTGGCATGCGCAATCGCGACGATCCCGGCGGCAACCGCTGCCGCCGCACCGCCGGAGGAGCCGCCCGCGGTGCGTGCCGGATCGAGTGGGTTGCGACAGATCGGCCCGATCACCGGTTCGCTGGCGAGCGACAGGCCGAATTCCGGGCTCGTCGTCAGGCCGAACAGACAGAAGCCGGCGTCGCGGAACCGGGCAGCCAGATCGGAATCCGCTTCGCCGCCCTTTCTTTCGAAAAGACCGGAACCGGCCGTTACCGGCAGCCCGGCAAAGGGGCCGCCAAGATCCTTCGCCAAGGTCGGCACGCCGGCAAAGCGCCTCGCGGCAAAGCGATCGGGCGCGCTCCGCCGCTCACTGTCGCGGTCGTCGGCCGAGGCAAGGCCCATGGCGGCATCGAGATAGGCGATGGCGCCGAGCGGCTCCTGCAGCACGGCTGAGGCAAGGGACGCCTGCATCGCCTCCGCAGCGCTCAGGCTGCCAGGCCTGATCGCTGCCGCCAGATCCGTCGCATCGCCACGCATCAGCCGAATTACTTCGGCTCGTCCATCATCTTCGGAACTTCGAAGCTGCCGGCCTTGATCTCCGCCCGCTTGGCTTCCATCGCAGCCTCAGCCTCGGCGGGCGCCACGCCCTTCACGAAGACGATATCGCTGCCGCCTTCCTTCATCAGGCCGTAGGAGGTGTAGTTCCGGCCGACCGGCTTTCCGGCAGCGACATCGGCGATCGCAGCGTCCAGGATTGGGCGGAAGTACCACATGGCGTTGGCAAACACCGTATCCGGATAACGTGGCGTATAGTCGATCAGCGAGCCGACCGATTTGATGCCGCGTTCCTTGGCGGCATCGGCGGTGCCGATACGCTCGCCGAACAGAATGTCGGCGCCGGCATCGATCTGGGCAAGGCCGGCTTCGCGGGCCTTCGGCGGATCGAAGAAGGTACCGATGAAGGAGACGAGATGCTTGGCATCGGGATTGACGGACTTGACGCCTGCCGCGAACGCATTGATCAGCATGTTGACCTCGGGGATCGGAATGGCGCCGACTGAACCGACGACATTCGACTTGGTCATCTTGCCGGCCAGCATGCCGGCGAGATAGGCGCCGTCATGGTTCCAGGTGCCGAAGAAGCCGAAATTGTCGCCGGCCTGCTCGCCGCTCGAACCCAGCACGAAAGCGGTATCGGGATAGTCGACCGCGACCTGCCGGGCTTCTTTCTCCACCGCATAGGCCTCGCCGATGATCAGCTTGTTGCCCTGTTCGGCATATTCGCGCATGGCGCGCGGATAATCGGTGCCGGAGACGCCTTCGGAGAAGACATATTCGATCACGCCTTCCTTGGCGGCGTCCTGCAACGCCTTGTGCAGACAGGAGTTCCAGGCGTTTTCGACCGGCGACGCATGGATGCCGGCAACCTTCAGCGGCGCAGCAGCCCTTGCCAGCGGGGCAAAGCCGCTGACCCCAAGCGCAATGCCGGACGCGATCACTGCCCGGCGTGAAATCAGGATATCTTTGGTCATTGATTGTTCCCCTTTTTTACCATTTGGTTCAAAAATCATAGTAGCGCCCAAAAATGTGTCAAGCGGCAAACAGGCTTAAAAATCAGGCTGTTCAGTCCCCAGTGCAGCCTGTCTTCATCAGCCAATTTTTTCCGAGTTCGGATAGCGTCACGGCTTAGTTGAAAGGATGTGGCATGGCACGCTACGCCGGCAAGTTCTCAAGAAGTCAGGGCTCTCTTCCAAAAAAAGCGCTTTTCCGGACAGACCCTGGGCCGAATATACAGGGCGTTACGACTTGGCGCGACGACATTGGCAGGATATGCAGGGAGGATAGGGGTTGGGGAAAATGATAATGGGGGAAGAAGAAGGCGCCTCGCGGCGACCGATCGCGAGCCGGTCGTCGTCCTGGGCCATCGGCCTCAGCGCGTGGCTGGCGCGCAGCGGCGCGACACCGAACGGCATTTCGCTTTTATCGGTCGTATTCGCGGGCATAGGCGCGGCGCTCATTGTTTTCACAACACATCCGATTGCCATGGTTTGCGCCGCGATCTCGGTGCAACTGCGGCTCGTCTGCAATCTGCTGGACGGAATGGTCGCGATCGAAGGCGGCAAGAAAACCAAGAGCGGGCCGCTCTATAATGAATTCCCCGACCGGGTCGCCGACAGCCTGTTTCTCGTCGCGGCTGGCTATGCCTGCGGCTTTGGCTGGCTCGGCTGGCTGGCTGCGCTGCTCGCCGCACTCACCGCCTATATCAGGGTCTTCGGAGGATCGGTCGGACTTCCCCAGGACTTCAGCGGCGTCATGGCCAAGCAGCGCCGCATGGCGGTGCTGACGGCGGGCCTGCTGGCCCAGAGCGTCGAGACGCTGATATCCGGCAGCCACTGGTCGCTGATCCTGGCATGCGCGGTCATCGCGGCCGGCAGCCTTGTCACCTGCATCACCCGCACGTTGAGGCTGAAACATTCCCTGGAGAGACTATGATCGCGATTATCCGTCGGTTTCTCGTGCTGCTCGTCCGTATCCTGGTCGGCGCCCGAAGCGAGTGGCGGGGCTGCGCGCCCGATCCCAGTCGCCGCATCTATTTCGCCAATCACAACAGCCATATCGATACCGTCGCCGTCATGGCCGCCTTGCCCTGGCCGGTGCGCCGGATGACCCATCCGGTTGCGGCGCGGGACTATTGGGGAACGAGCGCCTTTCGCCGTTTCATCGCAGAGAAAGGCCTGCGCGCCGTCTTGATAGACCGCAAGCCTCCGCCGGACACCGACCCGCTGGCTCCGATAGAGCGCCTGCTTGAGGAGGGGCGCTCAGTCCTGATTTTCCCGGAAGGAACGAGAAGCACCAACGATGAGATCGCCCCGTTCCGCAGTGGCATCTTTCGCCTTGCCTGCCGTTTTCCGGATGTCGATCTCGTGCCGATCCATCTCGACAACCTTCAGCGCATCCTGCCGAAGGGAAGCATGCTGATCGTGCCGATCACCTGCACGGCGCGCTTCGGCAAGCCGCTCCGCGTCGAACCAGGCGAGGAAAAGACCGAATTCCTGGCCCGCGCCCGCGCTGCGGTCATTGAGCTCGCAGATGGGGGGCACAGCGCATGACCAGCCTGTTCTCCATCGTGCTGGCCGCCATCCTCGGCCTGCTTGCCGCTGCCTCCGCGATCGGTTTTATCCTTCAACGGCGCGCGACCGAACCCGGCTCCGTCGCCACGGTCCAAAACCTCAACGCCCGTATCCGCTCCTGGTGGATCATGGTCGCAGTGTTCGGCGGCGCGATCCTGCTCGGCGACACGGCGACGGTCATCCTGTTCGCATTCCTGTCCTTTATGGCGCTTCGCGAATTCTGGACGCTGACACCATCGCGGCGCGGCGATCACCTGGCGCTTTTCCTGTCCTTCTTCGTTGTGCTGCCGCTGCATTACATGCTGCTCGGAACGGAGTGGTACGGCCTGTTTGCGATCTTCATCCCGGTCTATGCCTTCCTGATCCTGCCGGCGGTGGCGACCTTGACGGGTGACGTCAACGAATTCCTCGCCCGCAGCGCCAGGGTGCAATGGGGATTGATGCTGACGGTCTATTCGATCAGCCACGCTCCCGCTCTGCTCATGCTGGAGACCGGCACGCCGTCGGCGCTCCTTCTCGTCTATCTGGTCGTGGTCGTACAGCTCAGCGACGTCTTCCAGTATGTCTGGGGCAAGCTCCTCGGAAAGCACCGTTTCTCGCCGAATATCAGCCCGTCGAAGACGATCGAAGGGCTGGTCGGAGGCGGCGCCTCGGCCATCCTCGTCGGAACGCTGCTTTATCGCCTGACGCCTTTCTCGCCGCTGCAGGCCGCTGCCATCAGCACGGTCATCGTCGTCGCGGGCTTCTTCGGCGGCTTCGTGCTCTCGGCCATCAAGCGCGATCTCAATGCCAAAGACTGGGGCTATGTGATCGAAGGCCATGGCGGCGTGCTTGACCGCCTGGACTCCATCACCTTCGCCGCACCGCTATTCTTCCACATCGTCCGCTATTGGTTCACCACCTGAGAATTCGGCCGATCGTTTAAAGCCGGTCGGCCTCCTCGAGGCTCTCGAACAGCCGGCGCTGAACATCCCGCTCCTGCTTGCCGATAGCGGTCATCAGCTTGCCCATCGTTCCCCGCAGGCCGTGCAACTCGTCGATCAGCTCCATGACGATATCGACGCCGGCTTCGTTGACACCCATGTTTCCCATGAGGTCCAGGATCAGCCGGGCGCGTGCGACGTCGGCGTCGCGAAATTGCCTCTGGCCGCCTGATGTCTCCGGGATCAGCCAACCCTGTTCGATCCAGAGGTCGAGCTGGACGATGTCAATTTTCAAGTAAAGACGGAATTCGAGATCATCCATGATCAAGCCTCCATGTTCTTTCTCGGATCGTAGGAGTTTGCGGTCGCCCATTCCTTCATCAAGGCCGTCAGCCGCTCATCCGGGGCGTCGGGCAGCACGATCTTCAGCGAGATGTAGACGTCGCCGTGTCCGCCGCCGCGTTTTGAAACACCTTTGCTCTTGAGACGCAGGACCTTGCCCGTGTTCGAATGAGGCGGCAGCGTCAGATTGACCGGTCCCGACGGCGTCGGCACGCGAACCTTGCCACCAAGCACGGCCTCACTGAGAGAGATCGGCAGTTCCAGGCGGATATCGTCGCCGTCTCGCGTAAAGAAGCGGTGCGGGCGCACACGGATTTCGATCAGGGCATCGCCCACCGGCCCACCGCCGGTGCCCGGCTCGCCCTTGCCGCGCAGCCGCAAGGTCTGGCCGTCGCGCGTCCCTGGCGGGATCTTTACGTCGAGCGCCGGACCATTCGGCATCTTGACCTCCGTCCTGGTGCCGTTGACGGCCTCGAGAAAGTCGACCTCCATGGAAAATTGCCGGTCACGGCCACGACCACGGGTCTGGCCGCCGCCGGAACGACGGGAAAAGAAGCTGGCGAAGATATCGTCGGCATCGCTGAAATCGGCAAAGCCGGCGCTGTTGTGGTAGGGATCGCCAGGCCCGCTCTTCGACGCGTAGTCGCGGTAATAATTGCGCTGCGCCCGCTCGGCGCCCGTTATATCGATCTCGCCGCGGTCGAAGCGTCCGCGTTTTTGCTCGTCACTCAAGATCTCGTAGGCCGTTGAAATTTGCTTGAACCGTTCCTCAGCTTTTTTGTCGCCGGGGTTAAGGTCGGGGTGAAGTTTCTTGGCGAGCTTGCGGAACGCGCTTTGAATATCCTTTTGCGTCGCATCGCGTTTCACGCCCAGAAGCTCGTAGGGATCCTGGCTCATACATGTCTCCGGTCGGGCAGCGAATACTGCTGGTTGGCTTGGCAATGATATAGGTTGCCGGGCGGCCGCCGGGGAGGGGAGGCCGGCCGCTCCGGTCGACGTCAATCCGACAAAGCGCCTGCTGTCGCGCAAGCTCGCCAGAGCTTAGAACAACGCCGCGTCTTCCGCCGGGGACGCCGAGCCTTCCTGCGCGCGATCGGGACGCCGATCGATAAGAACCGAGCACGCGGCATGGCGCACGACCTTGTCGACGATCGAGGAGAAGACGTAGTCGGTGATATCGGTCACATGGGATGAAACCAGGATAAGATCGGCCGATTTCTCCCTTGCGACGGAGACGAGCAGGGAGGCGGCAACGCCGATACGAACCTCGGTCATCGCCGGAATTCCCAGCTCCTTGCAGAGCGATGCAAGTTTCTTTTCGGCGTCGACGATGGCGGTCGTTTCGAATTCCTCGGGAAGCTCCGTCAGGTGACGGCGGGGGATATGCTCGATGACGTGCATGACGACGATGCTTCCGCCTTCGTCCATCAGCGCAGCAGCCCGGCGCAGAAGGCGGCTGGCCGTTTGGCGGGGACCCATGCCGATGCCGCAGATGATCGTCCGATACATTTGAAATCCATATCCTCGAATGCGAATGATAGCACCGATCATACCGGTGTCGACCGTCCCGGCATTGACGAATATCAAGAAAAAGTGCCGCAACGGCAGCGCGCACGAAGCGGCCGGCTCTTCGGAAGGGGTTTCGGCTGAATCGTCGCAGTTGACGATATGGCCATCGGCAACAGTTCTAATCTGATGACGTCATTGATTGAGGTTCACATGCCGAATTTTGCGATTATCGGATCGGGCGCGATGGGAAGTGCCGTCGCCAAACGGCTGATCGACCACGGCGCCACGGTGCTCACCTATCTCGAAGGCAGGAGCGAGCAGACGATTGCGCGGGCAAAGGCAGCCGGCATGGTGCCGGTCGGCCCCCAGGAGCTGACGAAGGCCGAGCTGATCCTGTCGATCGTTCCGCCGGCGGAGGCGATCAAGGTCGCCGAACTCGTCGCGGACATATCGTCGGCGATGCAGGCGCCGCCGCCCTTCATCGACCTCAACGCGATTGCGCCGAAAACCATGCAGGCTTTGGCGGCACGCTTCGAAAGCAGCGGCGTCGAGGTGCTTGACGGTGCGATCATCGGCGGGCCGCCGAGCCCCGGCAAACCAGGTCCGACCATTTATATCAGCGGCGATATTGCAGAGCGAAGCAAGCTGCTCGTGGATTGCGGCCTGCGGATCCGCAGACTCGACGGACCGCTCGGCGCCGCCTCGGCACTGAAGATGTGTTATGCCGGCATCAACAAGGGATTTGTCGGCCTTGGCACCGCCATGCTGCTTGCCGCATCGCGTTCCGGTGCGGCCGAAAGCCTGAAAGCCGAGCTCTCCGAAAGCCTTCCCGACATCGATCGCAAGCTGTCGGGATCCATACCCGACATGTATCCGAAAGCCTATCGGTGGGTTGCCGAAATGCAGGAGATTGCCGATTTCCTTGGAGAAGATGATCCGGCCGCGACCATCTTCCGCGGCATGGCGGATGTCTTCTCCAGGATGGCGAGCGACGTCGAGGGCGATCGCGTGCTCGTGGGGCAGCTGGACGAGATCATCGCGCGGCGGGAGAAAATATGACGCCTGTCATTTCGCCTCGAACGCCGCCCGTTTGCGAGCGTTGAACGCATCGAAATCGAAGGGCGTGGCAGGGCCGGATTCTTCGCCTTCAATCAAGGCGTCCTGCAATGCCTTCACTTTGGCTTCGTGTTCTTCAAGTAGGCGAAGGCCCGCCCGGACAACGTCGCTGGCTGAACCATAGCGGCCAGCCTGAACCTGCGTATCAATGAAGCTGGTGAAATGGTCACTGAGCGATATGGACGTATTTCTAGCCATGCTGAATCTCCTTTAAGCCAATGTACCAATTTTTGGTACATAACAAAATCCAGTTCCTTGGCCAACTCTGACGATTGTGTGAAACCGCGCCAACACCTGTGACAAAACCTCGTCGCCTCTGCTATGTCAGGAAAAATGCGGCAGCCCAACTGGCGTCGCGCTCTGTCCTATCAATGCCAGGAGTTTGAAAGATGAGCGGTTCTCCCGATTATACACCCCCGAAGGTCTGGACCTGGAACAAAGCGAATGGCGGCCAGTTCGCCAGCATCAATCGCCCGATCGCGGGACCGACGCATGACAAGGAGCTTCCGGTCGGCCGTCATCCGCTGCAGCTCTATTCGCTCGGCACCCCGAACGGCCAGAAGGTCACGATCATGCTCGAGGAGCTGCTGGCTCTCGGTCACAGCGGTGCCGAATATGACGCCTGGCTGATCAAGATCGGTGATGGCGACCAGTTCGGCAGCGGCTTCGTCGCGGTCAATCCCAATTCCAAGATACCGGCGCTGATGGACCACAGCGGACCAAAGCCGATCCGCGTCTTCGAATCCGGTGCGATTCTCACCTATCTCGCCGAGAAGTTCGGCGCCTTCCTGCCGACGGAACCGAGCGAGCGAGCCGAATGCCTGTCATGGCTGTTCTGGCAGATGGGAAGCGCGCCCTATCTCGGCGGCGGTTTCGGCCATTTCTACGCCTATGCGCCGACGAAGATCGAATATGCGATCGACCGCTTCGCCATGGAAGTGAAGCGTCAGCTCGACGTGCTCGATCGTCGCCTCGCCGAAAGCGAATATCTGGCAGGCAGCCAATATACGATCGCCGATATTGCCGTCTGGCCCTGGTATGGCGGCCTGGTGAAGGGCTGGACCTATGGTGCAGCCGAGTTTCTGCAGGTCGAGGACTATAAGAACGTGCTGCGCTGGGCCGACACCATCCACAGCCGGCCAGCCGTGCAACGCGGCCGGATGGTCAACCGCCTTTCCGGCGAGCCCTCGAGCCAATTGCATGAGCGCCACGACGCCAGCGACTTCGACACCAGGACGCAGGACAAGCTCGCGGCCGCCGAGTAAGCAAGCGGCCCCAGCCTACGTGTCGCAGCAACAAATGATGCTCCGCCGCCCTGGAGGTGGCGGAGCATCTACATGCTGCCCGAACTCAGTTCTTGACCGTGTCTTCCAGGAAGAAGCGGCCGAGCGGGTTCTGATAGAAGTTCTCGATATTCTTGCGCGAGACGTTGATATAGGGGCTGTAATAGAGGTCGATCCAGTTGACGTCGTCCTTGGCCATCTTCTGCAGATCGACATACATCTGCTCGCGCTTCTTCGGGTCGAGTTCGAGACGCGCCTTGGCGACCAGTTCCTTCACTGCCTCGCTCTTGTAATTGGTCGAATAATTGTTGTTGGAATCGTGGCCGAGGACGAAGGTGGTCTTCTGGTCCGGATCGAGAATGTCGTTTGTCCAGTAGTTGACCGAAACGTCGTAGTCGCCGGCAACGATCATGTCCCATTCCTGGCTCGGGTCGACCTTCTGCAGATTGGCGGTGATGCCGGCCTTCTGCAACTGCTGCTGGACCAGAACGGCCGTCTGTTCGTCGACTTCGTCGCCGGCACGGACCAGATAATTCAGCGTCAGGTCCGAGGCGCCGGCGGCCGCCAACAGCTCCTTTGCCTTTCCGGGATCATAAGGCCGCTGCAGATTGTCGGCATAATAATAGAGAGCGCCCTTTGGAATATAGGAGTTGGCGACCGTTCCCTGGCCGAAGGTGACGGTATCGACGATCGCCTTCTTGTCGATCGCGAGATCAAGCGCCTGGCGGACTTCCTTCTTGCCGAGCGCGCCATGCGCATGGTTGATCAGAAGATGGTCCTCACGGGTCGAAGCGTCGATATCGACGTTGAGGTTCGGGTCCTTCTTCAGCTCCTCGACGCGGGAGAAGGGCACGAAGATCGCCGTATCCAGCTCGCCGGCCTGAACGTTCAGCATGCGGGTATTGTCGTCAGGCACCGAGATCCACTCGACACCGTCGAGCTTCACCCGGTCCGCCTGCCAGAAATTCGGGTTCTTCTTCAGTATGACGCGGTCGCCGCGCCGCCATTCCTCGACGGTGAATGCGCCGGACGCGATCGGCTTTTCGCCATAGGCGTCGGCGCCCAGCGATTCCATGCCCTTCTTGGAGATGACGGAGGCATTCGGCAGCGCCAGCGTCGAAAGGAACGGCGCGGACGGGTTCTTGAGCTTGATCGTCAGCGTGTGCGCGTCGGTCGCCACCGCCGTGTCGATCACCTTATAGGAATCGCTCCAGAGCGAGGCAGCGTCGTCGCGGATGCGCAGCAGGCTGTAGGCCGCGTCTTCCGCCGTCAGCGGCGAACCGTCGGAAAATTTCGCGTCGCGGATCTTGAACGTGTAGGTCAGCCCGTCATCCGAGGCAGTCCAGCTTTCGGCAAGGCCCGGCTCCAGTTTCGTGCCTGTCTTGTCGACCCGGATCAGCACGTCGTAGACGTTGGAGAACACCCAGTTGTCGATGTTCTGCGCGGTCTTGATCGGATCGAATGTCGTCGAATCCTCGCGGCGGCCGATGGTGAGTACACCGGCGGCCTCGGCATAGCTTGCGCTGAGCGTCAGGCCGGCGAGCAAGGCTGCAAGCCCAATTGATTTCCACCTGTTTGTCATGAGTTCGTTCCCTTCGTTGTTATGGCATGCGTTTGATTGATTGAATCGGCATCGAATGCGGATCGTCCTTGCCGTCGGCGTCTTGAAGCAGCCGCTTGTCAGGATCGATGTCGGGAATGGCGGCGATCAGCGCCGCCGTATAGGGATGTTTCGGCCGCGCGAAGACCTCTTCGGAGCGACCTTCCTCGACGATCTCGCCGCGATACATTACGACGACGCGTTCGCAGAGATTGCGGACGATCGCGAGATCATGGGCGATGAAGATCAACGTCAGGTTCATCTTCGCCGTGAGCTCGCGGAAGAGCTCGATGATCTGCGCCTGGATGGTGACGTCGAGGGCCGCCACGCATTCGTCGGCGATGATCAGCTTCGGATTGACGGCGAGCGCACGGGCGATGCCGGCGCGCTGGCACTGGCCGCCGCTCATGCTGCGCGGTTTGCGGCCGGCGAATTCGCGTTCGAGGCCGACGAGATCGAGCAGTTCGCCGATTCGAACAGGGATATCGGCCCTGGCGACCTTGCCCTGCACCTTCAGCACCTCGGCCAGCATCTGCCCGATCGTCAGCCGCGGATTGAGCGCGTTATAGGGATCTTGGAAGACCATCGCCGTCTCGCGCCTGAGCTTTGCCAGGCCGGCACTCTTCTGCAGCGCCAGATCGACGCCGTCGAAGGTGACGTGGCCCGAGGAAAGCGGCGTGAGGCCGAGCACGGCGCGGGCAAGCGTGCTCTTGCCGCTGCCGGATTCGCCGACGATGCCGACCGTCTCGCCCGGCATGATCTGCAGGCTGACGCCGGCAACGGCGCTGACCGTCTTGGCACCGCCCCTGAGCAGGGCGCCGCCGGCTCTGAAACGCACATGGAGATCATCGATTTCGAGCAATGGCCGCCTCGCCGGTTGGCTGGCCGCGGCAAGCTCGAGCAGCGGCGCGACCGTCTCGCCCGGGATGGAAGGGTGGCTGTTGATCAGGTTGATCGTATAGGGATGTTGCGGCCGCGCCAGGATCGTCCGCTTCGGCCCCTCTTCGAGCAGCTTGCCGCCGCGCAGCACGGCAATACGGTCGCAAGTCTGGGCGACGATACCGAGATCGTGGGTGATCAGAATGATCGACAGGCCGCGCCGGTCGCGAATGTCAATCAACAGCCGCAGGATCTGCGCCTGGATAGTCACGTCGAGCGCCGTGGTCGGCTCATCAGCGATCAGGATCTTCGGATTGCAGGACAGCGCCACGCCGATCATCGCCCGCTGCCGCATGCCACCGGAAAATTCGTGCGGATAGCTATCGTACTGGCGCTTCGGATCGGGGAAGCCGACTTGCGCCAGGATTTCCGTCGCCGCGGCGCGAGCCTCGCGGGCGCCGAGGCCCTGGTGATAACGGATGCCCTCAGCGATCTGATCGCCGATCCGCATCACCGGGTCGAGATGGCTGGTCGGGTTCTGGAAGATCATGCCGATCTCGCCACCGCGCACTTTCAGCATCTCGCCATCGTCGATCCGCATGAGGTCGCGCCCTTCGAGCAGCACGCTACCGCTTTCGATCTTCAGCAACGAGGAGGGCAGCAGGCGCACCAGGGAACGGCAGAACAGGCTCTTGCCCGAGCCGCTCTCGCCGACGAGACCGAGGATCTGACCCTTGCCGAGATCGAGCGACACCGCATCGAGCAGCGTGCGCGGGCCGGAATCGACATGTGCCCTGACGGTGAGATCACGGACGGACAGCACGGAGCCGCTCATTCATGCACCCCCAGCAGTTCGCCGAGCGCGTCGCCCAGCATGCTGAAACCGAAGGCGAGGCAGACGATGGAGAGGCCGGGAAACAAAGTGATCCACCATGCCGTGGTGATGAAGCTCTGTCCTTCCGCGACCATGACGCCCCATTCGGCGATCGGTGGCTGGACGCCGAGGCCGAGATAGCTGACGGCGGCGCCGCTGAGCAGCACCAGCGTCGCATCGGACATCGAAAAGACGATCGAGCCGGCGATCGCGTTCGGCAAAAGATGGCGGAACATGATGCGCGGGCGACTGAAGCCGAGGCTGACGGCGGCAACGGCATAGTCGCTGCCTTTCAGCACCAGCATCTGCGCCCGGATCAGCCGTGCATAGGAAACCCAGCCGACCAGCGCCATGGCGATGTAGAAGCTGCCGAGGCCCGGTCCGAGGATCGCGATGATCGACAGCATCAGCACCAGGAAGGGAAAGGCGAGGATGATATCGACGAGGCGCATGAACAGCGCATCGACGATCCCGCCGAAGAAGCCGGCGATCGTGCCGACCGTCGTGCCGATTACGAAGGGGAAGATGACGCCGATCAGCGCCATCTGCAGGTCGAGGCGCGCGCCCCAGATGACGCGGGAAAGGATATCGCGGCCGAAATTGTCGGTACCGAAGGGATGCAACAGCGAAGGCGCCTGCAGGCGCACCTCGGCATTCTGCATGATCGGGTCGTAGGGCGCGACGATAGGCGCGCCGATCGCCAGCAGCACGAAGAACAGCAGCAGGCCGGCACTGAGCACAAGCATCGGCCGCCGGCCGAAGAACCGGCGCCAGCGGGGGGAGGCGGGGGCGATCGCCTCGATGCTCATAGCTTCACCCTCGGATCGACGGCGACAGTGACGATGTCGGCAATGAAGTTGATGAGTACGGTGGCGCAGGCAAAGACCATGGCGACGCCTTGAACCACCATGTAGTCGCGTGAGAAGATCGCCCTGACCAGCAGCTGTCCCATGCCGGGCAGCGCAAAGACGCTCTCGACCACCACCGTGCCGCCGATCAGCCAGCCGATGTTGACAGCAAGCAGATTGATCGTCGGCACCAGTGAATTCGGCAGCACATGCCGCCAGAAGACGATCCCCTCCGGCATGCCGCGGGCGCGCGCCGCCGTCGCGACATCCGATTTCAGTTGCTCGATCATCGCCGCCCGCAGGCTGCGCGTCAGCACGGTCGAGAGCGACAGCGCGACCGTCAGGCTCGGCAGCACGAGATGCGACAGCTTTTCGCCGATCGTCGCACCATAGCCCGAAACCGGCAGCACGCCGAGTTCGACGCTGAACAGGATGATCAGCATCAGCCCCAGCCAGAAGGGCGGAAAACCGATGCCGAAGGTCGAGACGATGCGCACCGCATGATCCGGCGCCCGGCCGGCATTGCGTGCGGCGATCGCCGACATCGGTACCGCGATCAGGACCGAAAGCACGACGCTGGAGACGACGAGCGCAAGCGTCGGCTCGATGCGGGTGACGATCAGCTTCAGCACGTCGATCTTGTAGAGGATCGACTTGCCCATCTCGCCATTGGCGAGGTTCTTGAGGAAATAGACATATTGCAGCCACATCGGCTGGTCGAGCCCATACTGGGCGCGGATACTGGCAAGGGCTGCCGGCGTCGCGCGCGTGCCGAGGATGTTGCGCGCCGGATCACCGGGGATCAACCGGACCAGAATGAAAGTGATGACGCTGATGCCGAAGATGACGGGCAGGAACTGCAGCGGTCGCGTCAGAACGAATTTATAGCGATGCATGACGGCGATCGCCCCTTTGTCTTCGTCTGGTTCGGTCCGCTTCCTGTTGCATCAGCCTGCCTCGTGCCGGGCGAGAAAATCGAGAAGCGCCGGATAATAATCCTGCGGGTTCTCATAGAACGGCATGTGGCTGGCATTGGCAAATACCTTCAGCTCGGCATTCGGCAGCGCAAGCTTCATCCTCAGCGCACAGGCCGGCGTCAGCTCGTCATGTTCTCCCGTCGTGATGAGCACCGGCAGCGTCAGCCGCGGCAGGTCGGGTATACGGTTCCAGTCCTTGAGGTTGCCGATATAGAGAAACTCGTTCGGCCCCTGCATCGTCTCATAGGGCGCCATGTTCCAATCGTCGAGCGAGCGGCGCACCGGCGCCGGCCATTCCGGCAGACGGCAGACATGGCGGTAGTTGAGGATGGTGACGGCGGCGAGATATTCCGGATGATTGTAGGTGCCTTGCGCCTCGTGCTTCTGCATCATCGAGACAGTTTCGGGACCGAGTGCCGCGCGCAGCCGTTCCAGTTCCGAGATCAGATGCGGCATATCGGCGACGGTATCTTCGAGGATCAGCGTCTTGAGGTTTTCGGGATAGGTCACCGCGTATTCGATCGCCAGCCAGCCGCCCCAGGAATGGCCGAGCATGTGGACCTTGCCGAGCCCCAGCGCCTTGCGCACCGTCTCCGTCTCTTCGACATAACGGCCGATCGTCCAGAGCGAGAGATCGTCCGGCCGGTCGGAAGCGCCGGTGCCGAGTTGGTCGAAGGCGACGACGCGATAGCCCTTGTCGATGAGACAGGAATGCGCCTCGCGCAGGTAATCGCAGGGCAGACCCGGCCCGCCGTTCAGGCAGAAAACCGTCTCGCTGCCGGTCCCGAAACTATAGGCAACGACGCGATAGCCATCGACATCGATCTCGAATCGCTCGTCCGGCCGTATTTCACGCCACATTGATCGCTCCGGCAGAAGATTTCGCTTGCTCAATATTTGGGCACGGCTAAATTTTTACCTTAAACCGCATTCAGTGCCAGCTATAAGAAGTGATAGGGTGGGCCGCAATGCCGAACCCCGGGAGCAGCCCATGCTTGACGACCCCATTCGTGACGACCCCATTCTTGACGATATCGGAACGATCAGACGGCAGTTTACAGCGCACGAAACGCTTGATGGACGCATCGACCAGGCCTTCGAGGCGATGAAGCAGATAGGCTTCGAGGCGCTGATCTACGACTATACACCGGTGCCTTACGATCTCGACGGCGCGATCATGATACCATCGCTGCTGAAGCTGCGGAATATCTCCGACGATATGCACGATTACTGGTTCAATCGCGGCTATTTCCGTATCGATCCGGTGCAGCAGGTGGCGCTGCGCACCTCCGCGCCCTTCTTCTGGAACTACGACCCGGACGCCGACACGCTGATCAACCGTTTCATGACCGAAGACACCGCGCCGGTGACGCGCTATTTGAGCGAACGCGATATGTCGACCGGCGTCACCGTTCCGGTTCATATGCCACGCGGCGACTATGCGACCGTCACCGGCATCCGCTTCGGCCGGAACAAAGATTTCGAGCGGCACGCACTGCGCTATATCGCCGACTTCAACCTGCTTGCCCATGTTTTCCATGAGACCGCCTATTCGCTTTTCGACACGCGGGCGAAGAGCGTCGGCACGATCCGCCTGACCGAGCGGGAACGTGAATGCCTGCGCCATTCGGCGGAAGGTTACTCCGCCAAGGAAATTTCCCGCATCATCGACCGTTCGGTACCGACCGTCGTGATGCATCTGAACGCCGCGACAAAGAAACTCGGCGCCCGCAACCGAACCCAGGCCGTGGTGCGCGCCACCCATTACCGCCTGCTCGAAGACCGGCCTACCCATAATTGGCCACCCTATAACTTGTGATAGCTGCCTTCACCGTTGCCGCCGCGTTATGCTTTTTTCATGACGCCAAGAGATGGAGACACCGGTGGGCGAAGTCACGACCAAAGAAGCTTACCTGCCCTTTCGCGACTATCGCACCTGGTATCGCGTCACCGGTTCGCTGGAGAGCGGCAAGCTGCCCCTCGTCGTCGCCCATGGCGGGCCTGGCTGCACCCATGATTATGTCGATTCCTTCAAGGATATCGCCGCCCTCGACGGCCGTCCGGTCATCCATTACGACCAGCTCGGCAATGGCAATTCCACCCGACTTCCGGAAAAAGGCCCGGATTTCTGGACGGTCGGCCTGTTCCTCGAGGAGCTGGACACGCTACTTTCCCATCTCGGCATTCGGGATCGTTATGCCTTCCTCGGCCAGTCCTGGGGCGGCATGCTCGGCGCCGAACATGCGGTGCGCCAGCCGCAAGGTCTGAAGGCGCTTGTCATCGCCAACTCGCCGGCCAACATGCACACCTGGGTTTCGGAGGCGAACCGGCTGAGGCAGGAACTGCCGAAAGAGGTGCAGGACACGCTGCTGAAGCATGAGCTGGTGGGAAGCCTCACCGATCCGGACTATATCGCCGCCTCACGCGTCTTCTATGACCGCCATGTCTGCCGCGTGGTGCCGTGGCCGCCTGAAGTGGCGCGGACCTTTGCAATCATGGACGAG
This sequence comes from Rhizobium leguminosarum bv. trifolii WSM1325, assembly GCA_000023185.1. Taxonomy (NCBI): domain Bacteria; kingdom Pseudomonadati; phylum Pseudomonadota; class Alphaproteobacteria; order Hyphomicrobiales; family Rhizobiaceae; genus Rhizobium; species Rhizobium leguminosarum. The sequence goes on from CP001626.1 coordinate 242,421, forward strand.
GACAACACCGTCTACCGCAACATGAACGGCCCGACCGAATTTCACGTCATCGGTACGATGAAAGACTGGACGATCGAGAACAGGCTGGACCGCATCGAAGCCCCGACGCTGCTGATCTCGGGAAAATACGACGAGGCGACGCCCCTGGTGGTAAGGCCCTATCTCGAACGCGTTCCGGGCTGCGAATGGGTGCTCTTCGAAAATTCCAGCCATATGCCGCATGTCGAGGAAAAGCAGCTTTGCCTGGCGACCGTTTCCGGTTTCCTGTCCCGGCACGACTGAGAAAAATCGTTCCCGCCGACAGCACCATTTCTTGCCGCGGAGATGACGCTTGAGATAGTCTTGGTCCCATTCGAGCGAACGGAACGGACCGATGAACGATCATTCGCCGACAGGAAGCGCGACAATCCTCGCAACGAGCAGGGGGCGCGGCTGGCACGGTCTGGAGGCTGAGCTGCTACGCATTCCGCCCGGCAGCACGCATATTTCAGGCACGCCCTACCATCGTCTCGGGGTCCACGTCGGCCGGCCGGTGCGGGCGCAATGCCGCTGTGACGGGCGAGAGCATCGCCGACTGCAGAAGCATGGCGATATCGACGTGGTGCCAGCCGGCCTTGATGGCGTCTGGGAGGACGACCGCGAATGCATGATCCTGCGACTGAAGATCAGCAAGGATCTTTTCCATCGGGCTGCCATCGACCTCGGCCGCGACCCCGCGACGGCAATCGTGCCGCAATTTCAACTCCGCGATCCGCGGCTCGAGGCCATCGTCTGGGCCTTGAAAGCGGAACTCGAAGCGGATGTGCCGTCCGACAACCTCTATGCCGATACGCTGGCGACAGCTTTGGCGCTCCGTCTGGTCGAGGCGGGCAGCGGCAGCTCTCGCCCAGTGTATAGCGGCAGAGCGCTCTCGCCCCGTCAGAAGCGGATGCTTGCCGACTACATCGAGGATAATCTCGACACCTCGCTTTCGCTTGCGGAACTGGCAGCTCTTGCCGGACTGAGCCTCTCGCATCTGAAGACGCAGTTTCGAAATAGTTTCGGTATGCCGCCGCATCAATATGTGCTGCACCGCCGGGTGGCTCGCGTCGAGGTGCTGATCCGAAGCTCCGGCCTGCCCTTGAGCCAGATCGCCCTGGAAGCAGGCTTTGCGCATCAAAGCCATATGGCAAACAGCATGAAGCGGCTGCTTGGCATCAGCCCCGGCACCATCACCCGCGCGCGCAATTAAAAAAATTGGCCGATCCTGCAACGGATCGGCCGAATGCGCAGGCAATGCCCCTTAGCGGCAGTGCATCTTCCTTCGACTGCGAGCAGAGGAAGGAATGATCATGTTTGTCATCTTCGGCGCCACCGGCAAAATCGGCAAGGCAACGATAACAAGGCTTCGGGCCGAGGGCTCTCCCGTCAGGGCGGTGCTCCGTAATCCCGCCAAGGCCGCACCCCTTGCGGCGCTCGGATGCGAGATTGCCATGGCTGAGGTCGGCGATGCCGATGCCATGGCGCTCGCGATGAGAGATGCGACGGCTGTACAGCTCATCTGCCCGATCGACCCTCGCGCCGCCGATGCCAGCCGCCAGATGCTGCAGTCTATCGAGCGGATGGCGGAGGCGGTCGATGCCGCCCAGTCGCCGCGCGTCCTGGCGATCTCGGATTACGGTGCGCATCTGACGATCGATACCGGCATTACCAGGCTGTTCCGTTTGATGGAGGAGCGGTTCCGGCAGTGCAGCGCCAGGATGGTCTTTCTGCGTTCGGCCGAACATATGGAAAACTGGGCACGCTACCTGAAGATCGCCAATGAGACCGGCGTGATGCCGAGCATGCACCAGCCGCTGGCACGACCCTTTCCGACCGTCTCCGCCGCCGATATCGGCGATATGGCTGCCGACCTTCTGCTGGCTGACGAGGATCATGGCCCTTCGCCGCGGATCGTCCATGGCGAGGGGCCGCGCGAATACACGGCGCTTGAGATCGCTGCGGCCTTGGGGCGATTGTTGACCCGGCGCGTTGTCGCACACGAACTGCCGCGTGCCGAGTGGCCGGCAACGTTGATCCGCGCAGGACTCTCGGAAAGTTACGCCGAGCTGATCGTCAGGCTCAGTGACGCGCACAACAAGGGCCTGATCGGAGCCGAAGCCGGCATCGGCGAAATCCGCCGTGGCCGCACGGAGCTTTCCGCTGCCCTCGAAACATTTCGTCCTGACGTCGGGCAGGCTGTGTCGTGATAGTCTCAATCACGTGACGCATGAAGAGGAGTCCGGCCGGGGACGGCCGCTCCCGAGAACCTTCTATCCGCGAACCAGCCATTTCTTGGCAACGCGGCAAGCCATCGTATAGGCCGGGTCGAAGACGTTGCCGACGTCATAACGCACCACCTGGCCGAGCAGATGGCTGGCCGCCGTCCTGTCCAGCCCATAATCCGATGCCAGCCAGGTCAACATTTCGCTGGTCGCGTGCTGGAGCGCTTGATCGAGTGGCCGGGCGTTGCCGATGGTGAAGATGTCTTCGGCGGTTTCCCCGCGCGGCCAGACCAGTCCGGCCTTCTTTTCCACCGTCAGCCGCACCGTGACCTCGAACGTCGTCTCGATGCCGGTCCCGACGATCTCGCCATCCCCTTGCACGGCATGGCAGTCGCCCAGAAAGAACAGGGCGCCGGGGGCCGCTACGGGCAAGCGGAGGGTGGTGCCGGGGCCGAACAGCCGATAATCCATGTTGCCGCCATATTCACCGCTGGTCGCCGTCGATATCGCCTGGCTGAGGCTGGGCGCCACGCCGAAACAGCCGATCATCGGGGCGAGGGGCAGAACGAAATTTTCAAGACCTGCAACCGGCTCGGAAAGCCGGACGGTCAATGCCTCACGGTCGATCGCCCAGATGGCGATATCGCGCGGTGGCAGGTCACGAACCGACTCGGGATCGACGACATTGGCCGCGACGACGCTGCGGGTAAACCCCGTGTCCCTGGTCGGGATCATGCTGATGATCTCGACCTTCAGCGCATCCCCCGGCTCAGCACCTTCCACGAAGATCGGGCCGTTCATCGGATTGCCGCCGGGCGCCTGCTTGATGCCGTCCTTGTCATGCCCGGCGGCGTCGAGCGTCTCAGTGACCACGGTGTCGCCGTCGGCGATGTGCAGGGCCGGCGGAAGAGAGCCGATGACATTGTGAAAGCTCGTCGGAATGAAGCGGTGAGTGGTCATGAAATACAGCTCTCGCTCGTTCGAATGTCATGAGCCTGCGGCTGAATTGCCCGGCGGAGAGAATTCGAGACTACTGCATAATTGCTTAAACTGGAATCGACTTCAGGATTAAAATTATGCAGCAATTCAAAGGACTACAGCGTCTTTTGCGCGTCTTTTCCGACACGCAGCGCTGTAGATCAGAGATTGCCGGCACTGACGAAGTCGGGAGCAAACGCGGTATCGACCGCAACATTCAACAGGGTTGAGCCTTAACGGTCCCAGATGCGATGCCTCAGCGCGACCGTTACTGCATGTACCAGCCATGGCTGACGACGAGTGACTGGCCGGTGAGAGCATTGGTTTCGAAACCGGCAAAGAGCAGCGCCACTTCTGCGACATCGTCGACCGTCGTAAACTGTGCATCCACCGTGCCGCCGAGCATTACCTTCTTGATGACCTCGTCTTCGGAAATTCCGAGTTCCTTTGCCTGTTCCGGAATTTGCTTGTCGACCAGCGGCGTCCGGACGAAGCCGGGGCAGATGACGTTGGCACGCACGCCATCCGGTCCGCCTTCCTTGGCGACCACACGAGCAAGGCCGAGCAAGCCGTGCTTGGCGGTGACGTAGGCCGATTTCAGCGGCGAAGCCTCATGCGAATGCACCGAGCCCATATAGATGATCGCGCCGCCCTTCTGCGCTTTCATGTGGGGAACGCAAGCCTTGGTGGTGAGGAACGCGCCATCGAGATGGATGGCAAGCATCTTCTTCCAGTCGGAAAAGGCGTAGTCCTCGATCTTGTTGACGATCTGGATGCCGGCATTGGAGACGAGCACGTCCACCCGGCCCCACTTGGCTACGACGGCGGCGACGCCGGCGTTCACGGCTTCCTCGCTGGTCACGTCCATCGCAAGACCGATCGCCTCGCCCGGGCCGGCAGCCGTCAGATCCTTGGCCGCCGCTTGCGCCGCCTCGAGCTTCAGGTCGGCAATGACGACCTTGGCACCCTCTGAAACGTATTTCCTTGCGATCGCCAGCCCGATACCGCTGGCCGAGCCCGTGACGATGCAGACCTTGTCCCTGAGCTTCATGGTTTGGACTCCCTATTTTGCAAGATAATCATGGACCACTTCGCCGAGGCCCAGCGTCAGGTCCGAGAGAATATGGATGGCGGATTTGACCTCAAGCACCGGCAGGTCGGCGACCGGCGCCAGCGCATGCGGAAACAGCGCCAGGGCGCCCGGACCTTCCCACGCGCCTTTCACCGTCAGATCCTCCAGATAGTAGCGCACCAGTTCGCAGATGCGCGGTGTGCAATCGACATGTGGAATGATCTTCAGCATGAAATTCGGCTGCTTCAGGCTTTCGAGGATTTTCGCCTTGTCGAGTGTCCGATGTTTGAAGCCCATCGTTGCGGTGGCGACGCGCTGACCGCCATAGTCAAGCGTGCCGACAAGCGCATCTTTGACGGATGTCAGCGATGGCTCGGCCAGTTTCTTCGGAAAGCCCCAAATCTCGCGGCCACCGGCGATCGGCGCGTCGTCGTTGAGGTACATAGAATGCACGTAACCGCCGTGTACGCCTTCATAGGTCACCGGGATGACTTGGCCGGATTCGGTATAGTCGCCAAACCCGGTCGAGTCCGGCATGCGGATGAATTCGTATTTCACCAGCGGCTCATCGAACTGCAGCGGCTCCGGCACGACCCGGCGCAGGGCCTCCGGATCGGTGCGATAGGTGATGATCATATATTCGCGATTGACGAACCGGTACGGCCCTGGCGGGTAGGATGGGCTCGTCAGCGGCATGGCAAAGGCATTGCGAACGACATCTTCAATTTTCATGGTTTTTCCCACGCAGGCGTTGCTCGGCAAGGTCGAAAATCCGTATCCCATTGGTCGGACGCGTCCGGCTGAGCCAATCTGGATGGTTTAGCGTCTCGACCACATCGTCATGGCCGGCCTTCCAGTGTTCCTCCACGGAGAGCCGCGAAAACTCATAGTCCTTGGATCCGGTTTCGTAGGCGGCATGCCGATAGATCAGATGCACCATGGTGACGGCGCAATCATTGCCGATCTTTTCAAGCAGCTTCGCATCGGGATCGTCCTTCAGCTCAGGCGGCAGCTTTTCAGTCAGCCTCTTGGCCGCCATGCGCACCGACTGAAGCTTGCGGAACTGGTCGGTGTTGAGCCGCGTGCGGCTGGAAAAACGGATTTCCTTCTCGCGGGCATCGACGTCAAAGACATCCTTGGGCAGCACGCCCTTGGCGCTGAACAAATCGACCTGGAAGATGCAAAGATCAGCCTCCAACTCGCTACCACCGAGAATGCGCTGCAGCGGCGTGTTGGAAACGATACCTCCATCCCAATAATAGCGGCCGTCGATCTCGACGGGCGCAAAACCCGGCGGCAACGCCCCGGAGGCGGCCACGTGTTTGGGCGAAAAAGCGCAATCGCGGTTGTCGAAATAATTGAAGTTGCCGCTAACAACATCGACTGCGCCGAGGCTGAGACGGATGGCACCGGAATTGATCAGGCCGAAATCGACCAGACCGGCGAGGGTCTCCTGCAACGGCGCGGTGTCGTAAAGGCTGATCGCGGCCATCGGGTCGCCCGGGATGTTCCATGGCGCAAAGACGCGCGGCGTGAAAAAGCCGGGAACGCCGGTCAAAGACCCCAGAAAAGCGGAGGATTCGTTGAACCATTTGCGCATCGCATTGCCATTGCCGAGAAAATGGCCGGGCAGGCCGGACGATACCCGATGCCAGAAGGTCCTCAGGTTATCGACACGCTGATCGACGGGGCTTCCGGCAATGATGGCTGAGTTGATCGAGCCGATGGATATCCCGGCCAGCCAGTCGGGGCGGATGCCAGCCTCATGCAAGGCTTCGTAAGCGCCGGCCTGGTAGGCACCCAAAGCACCGCCGCCCTGAAACACCAGCACGGTTTTCTCTGTCGGAATAGTACTCACGGGACGCTTTTCCTTAAATGCTGCGGCCGCTAACAAATAGCACAGGGAAGACCATCAAGCTGCACAGGGCAAATTAAGTTTTAGTAATGCAGGAAGGCTTCTTTGCTAATCTTATTCGCGTTATTTCAATGACTTGCTGGTCAAAGCGGCGAATTCTTCGCAATCATTAAGGCCTTTTGGTAGTCCTGCCGAGCGCATCTTGCAATGCAACAAAATGTGACAACACCGGCTGTGTGGAGATGTAGACCGCGAATTCACCCACGCCAGGCCAATCCTTCATTTCAGACTTGCTACGCCGTTCGACCAGCATCGTCAGCTGGTTCAATCAACGAAGTCTCGCTTCGAGACAGGAGCATCCTTATGTTCCATAATCTATCTTATGCGATATATATGTGTAAGGGCTAATTAGTAATGCGACAGTTGGGCCAGTTAGAGATGCGACAGTCTCGCCTCTCGACGCACTGGTCAAAGCCAACGTTGGGAGCAAGGATGACGATCTTCAGCCTGGTCAAGACCATGAGCGGTCGGAGTCGTCATGTCCTTTATGATCACCATGTCGCAGAAAGAGTTGCATCGCCTTGAAGTCATCCAGAAGATCCGTGACCTACGCCTGAGCGTTGTCCAGGCTGCCGAACTGCTCGGGCTCAGTCGAAGTCAGGTCCATCGGTTGCTGCAGGCCTATGACCGGGATGGTCCAGCCGGCCTCGTTTCCAAGAAACGATCGCAGCCGAGCAACCGGCGCCACAGCGAGGAGTTTCGCAATGCAGCGCTGGATCTGATCCGCGAGCACTATCTGGATTTCGGCCCGACGCTGGCTCGCGAGAAGCTGATCGAGCTGCACCGGATCTCTGTTGCTAAGGAGACGCTGCGGCAATGGATGACCGAGGCCGGCATCTGGATCTCGCGCCGGGAACGCAAGAAACGGGTTTTCCAGCCACGCGGCCGGCGCGACTGCTTTGGCGAACTGGTGCAGATCGATGGTTCGCATCACTGGTGGTTCGAGAACCGCGGCCCCAAATGCGCCCTGCTCGTCTATATCGACGATGCGACCGGCAAGCTGCTGCACCTGCGGTTCGCCGGATCAGAGAACACGTTCGACTATCTGCATGCGACTAAGGCGTATTTGCAGCAATGGGGCAAACCTCTCGCGTTCTACAGCGACAAACATGGGGTTTTCCGTAGCACGCATGCGTCAGAGAAAGACCGGACGAGCGGCCTGACGCAGTTTGGTCGTGCGCTTTATGAGCTGAACATCGACATTATCTGTGCCAACACTCCGCAAGCCAAGGGCCGTGTGGAACGCGCCAACCAGACATTGCAGGATCGGCTGGTGAAGGAGATGCGGCTTCGCGGCATCGATACGATCGAAGCTGCCAATGCCTATGCGCCTGAGTTCATTGCGGATTTCAATTCGCGGTTCGGCAAGCAACCGCGCAATCCGAAGGACATGCACCGACCGCTGGCCGACCATGAGAATCTCGATGGCGCCATGTGCCGGAAGGAAGTCCGCACACTGTCGCAGTCGCTGACGCTCCGTTACGACAAGGTCTTGTTCATTCTCGATCCGACCGAGATTTCCAGGCCATTGGCGGGTAAGAAGGTCGTTGTCTGCGACTACCCGGACGGCCGCCTCGAGATCATGCACGAGAGCTTCACCCTGCCCTACAGAACCTTCGATACATTGCGGTCGGTCCACCGGGCAGAGGTTGTCGAGAACAAGCGTCTCGACGACATGCTTTCCATCGTCGCCGAGCTGCAGGCTGGGCGGGAACAGCAGCGCAGCAAGAGCGGCCCTCGCCGCACCGGCCAGACGGATCATATGTTCGGTATTCCCGATGGCAGCCAGGGCAATGGTTATCAGAAGCGTGGCCGCAAGCCTGGCCGGCGGACGGACTTCATGAATGATCCGGAGGTGATTGCCAAAAGGCAGAAGGCGTTGATGAGGCAGCCAGCGGAATGAAGTTCGTCAGTGCACGCCGATGTCGCTTTGCGTATCCGATTCCAACTGCAGGCAGGCTGCCCAAAGTGGCGTCTTGTGGAAGGATCCGTCCTGGAGAAGAGTGAGCCCCTCTCGTGCCTCATAGAGCAAGCCGAGCCAGCATAAGCGTCGAAAGACGCCGTGCTGGAGATCGGATTTCAACTTCCAGGCTTCCAGGGTTATTTCGGTGTCCGACAGAGGCGCCAGGTCTGGATAGAGGATCTCCACAACCTCCATTGGCGTGCAACCTTCTCTGGCCGCGATATTGAGAAGATTGAGGAATAGGCGCCACCAGCGTAACCGCGCTCGGACCTCCTCTTCCCGCTCGGTGGCGTGGACATACGAATAGAGATAATCCGTGGCGACCAGATCAAAGAAGGCTTGCGGGTCCACCAAAAACTCCCGGCCGCGTTTGGTTGGCAGCAGCACGTCCTTTTTTCGGCGAAGAAGTTTCAGATGACGGGCCATGTCGCGCACGACCCAAAGCGGCGGCATGTCGCTTTCATTGAGCACCTTGTTCATGCTGTAGAGGTCTTCGGCTGTGAAGCTTGGCCAGAGGAAGTGCACAGCGGCCCAATGCACGAACTTGCGGTTCATGGCGCCGGTCGCAGTCAATCCTATGCCACCCTCACCGTCAGCATAGGCAACCGAAAGAAGCATGCCGCGAAGAAGTGGTGACAGCGCGGCGACATCGACGTGCCCCTGCAGGTTGATTTCCGGAAGCATCGTGCGGCTTTGATCCCCATCCTGCGCCATGCAAGTGCCAGCGAGTATCGAGCGACAAAAGAACAATTGCCAGTGAGAAAGCTAAAGCCGAAGGGAGTGTCATCACCCGCCCCCGCTCCTCCCTTGCAACCCGGCCCAGCCGGTCGGATCGGCGGCTAATCCGAAGCGCAAGTGTCGCGTTTCTAACCGGCTGAAAGCGTCGCCCATCTAACCAGCTTTGACAATATGTGTAGCCGGGTGGGTTCAAGGATGAAGTGCGACTTGCAATAGATAACAACGGTTTATCCCTGCAAGGAACGAGACATGAAGCGCACCTACTCCCAGATCGATATGGATGAACGCCGCAAGATCACTCGCTGACGGGTGGCCGGATGCTGCCCTCCTGAAACGGATTGTCTCAACGGGGCAAGATCACGACACGCATGGCCCCATCCACTGACCTAGTCCTGATTGGCAACCACTGGCAAACTGCCTTCGTTCGAAAGACGGGTTTCGGTCTGCCGGGCGGCAAAGACGAGGCGGCGCTTTGCGCGGATCGCGTGCCATTGTTGGTCGATCAGGACGCCGATGAGGATCACGCCACCCATGACAGCGAAATTCAACGACGAGGGAATACCAAGTAGATTCACGAGATTCTGCAACTCCTGGAGCAGGACCGTCCCCAGCACGACGCCGACGATCGACCCCTCGCCGCCGCGGAGCGAAAAGCCGCCGAGTACGGCAGCCGCAATCGCGTAGAGTTCGTAGAACTGGCCATGGCTCGCCGGCGAGATCGAGCGTGTGTACATGGCGAAATAAATCGCCGAAAGCGCCGTCAGCAGCCCGCAAATGACATAGGCCGACATGATCATGCGGCCGGTACGGATACCGGAATAACGGGCCGCCTCCTCGTTCTTCCCGATCGCGTATAGATAACGTCCGAAGACAGAGCGATGCAGCATGATCCACATGACCACGGCAATGATGACGAGTGCGATGAAGGTGTTGGGAACGCCGTAAAACCGTCCGGCGGTCAGGAATTCGAGGTCAGGGAAATTTTGGCCGAAAGCAAAGCCCGCCGTTCCGTCGGCCGTATAGAAGCGCGCTGCCCCACGATAGATCAGGAGGCCGCAGAGGGTGACGACGAAGGGCTGCAGGTTGAGCCGGGTGATCAGCCAGCCGTGGACGGCGCCTATGACCGCGCCGAGCGCGAGAATGAACGGCAGCGCCAGCATCCATGACATATCCTGGACCGCGATGAAATCGACGAACAGCACACCGAGAAGTGCTACGAGCGAGCCCACGGAAAGCTCGATACCGCCTGTAATGATGACAAAGGCTTGACCGATCGACAGGATGCCGAACAGGCCGATCAAGTTGGCGGTGTTGGCCAGGTTGATCGGCAGCAGGAAGCGCGGATTGATGATGGCGACGACAATGCCGACGACGACGATCAAAAGCAGCAGTCCGAGATCTTTTTTGACCATTCGAGATTCATCCCCGATACTTATTTATATGGGCCGCAGCCGCTATTTTACCCTTTTGCCGACAGCAAGCAAAAGGACGCTTTCCTGGCTGATTTCGTCCTCTTCCAATATGCCTGCGATCTGGCCCTCGTGCATGACGGCAGAAGGCGCTCTCTGGCCTCGATGCGGCGGAATGATTGGCTGCTGCAACTGTCAAAGCTAAAGCCGAAAGGTGCCCCTCACCCGCCCCGATCTGATCTTGCAACCCGGACCAGCCGCTCAGATCGGGGCTGGTCGTCGTGCCGTGCAGCAGCCGAAAGTGACACTTCTACTTTGCACCGATCCGGACATTCCAACTTCCCCGCCACAATTTATGTAGCCGCAAAGTTAAAGTGTCCTGTTTCTGCAAAGTTGGAATGTCACTCTCCCCTTGTTTGATGACCTGGGAGATTGCGGATGGGAATGATTGCGATGAGCGAGCGTGATCTGCAGCGGATCGAGATTTTGTCGAAGGTGGTCGACGGACACATGACAATGGTAGCGGCAGTGCATGTGCTCACTCGGGATCTCGCCGGGGCGAACTGATCCGTCACATCCTACGGTTCGCGTATTGCGTTATCGAGGCCACGCAGCAGCGGATACAGGAAATAGGAGATCACAGTACGGTTGCCGACCTTGATTTCCGTGGACACGGTCATGCCGGGAAGTAGCCGCACCGGCATGCCTGCTGCATTCAGCCGGGTATCGGCAAGCAGGATCCGCGCCTTGAAGAAGGGGGCGGCCGGCTGGCTCGGGGTCTCTGTTTGCTCCTGTTGGCCGGTGAGGAAGGTGTCCTGGCTGATGGTTCTCACCTCGCCCGTGGCGGTGCCATATTTCTGGAAGGGATAGGCGTCGAGCTTGATGCGGGCTTCCTTGCCGACGGCTACGCGACCGATGTCGCGCGTGTTGATCGAGACTTCGGCTTCGAGCGGCACGTTGATCGGTACCAGCGTCACGACCGGTTCCGCCTCGCGCACCACTGAACCGACCGAGCGGTGGGCGAGATCGAGCACGACGGCATCGGCGGGTGCGGTCAGCGCCACCATGTTGCGGCGCAGTTCCATCTTTTTCAGTTCCTCGTCAGCCATGTCACGCTGGCCGCGCAGTTCCACCAGCTGCTCCATTGCGGCGCGGCGGAAATCCTCGATGAAGGCCTGGCGGTCGGCTCGGAGCTTGGCATAGGCGTGGGCGGCCTCGTCTGCCCGGCCGCGGACAGCGGTCAGGTCGGACTCGACGTCAAGGCGAGCGTCACGCGAGCCGAGCAACGTGATCAGCGAGCCGCTCTGCTTGTTATAGAGCCGCTCCCGCGCTGCCTCGATCTGAGAGAGCCCATCGCGCCTGTCGTTGAGCACGGCCTCCTGGTTCCTGCTCGCCGCAAGAGCGGCCGACTGGCCGGCGATTTGCTGCTCGAAATTCTGCAGCTGCGCCATGTAGAAGGCCTGTCGCTGGCCGAAGAGCTGCGCCTGCAGCACCTGGTCGGGCGCATCTCCCGCCATCTTCGTGTAGTCGTCGCCGGCAAGCTCGGCCTCGATGCGCCTCACCTGCGCGTCGAGCGCGGAGAACTTCGCCTGCTGCTGGTCGACATCGGCCTGGCTGAAAGTGGCGTCGAGGGTCGCGAGCGTCTGCCCGGCATGCACCACTTCGCCGACCTTCACCTCAATCGTGCGGATGATCGAGGTTTCGAGCGGCTGGACGACGATCGTCGGCTGGGTGGTGACGAGCTTGCCGGGCGCAATCACCACCTCATCGATCGACGAGACCGAGGCCCAGATGATCGCCGAAACAATCAGCGCCGTCACGCAGTACAGCGTCATCCTTGCAATGCGCGGCGGGGCGCGTTCCTCCAGCTCGACGGCGTCGGACTGGAATTCTGCAATTGCCGGCGGCAACGGCGGGCGGGCGGTGAGCTCCCTGCCCTTCCCCGAAGGGCCCTTGTCTGAAGGGCCTTTGCCTGAAGGGACCGGCAGGTTTTCGCTGGGTTTTCTAATGTGCGCGTTCATGCGACCTGCCTCATCTGCTGGGACCACAGGTGACGATAGGTCATGCAGCGCGATACGAGCTGATCATGCCGGCCGATATCGGCGACCTTGCCACGCTCGATGACGAGAATGGCATCGGCATCGACGAGCGTCGAAAGCCGGTGCGAGACAATGATGACGGTGCGGCCGGCGGCGATGCGGCTCAGATTATCGCGGATGATCGCCTCACTGTCGGGGTCGAGCGCGCTCGTCGCCTCGTCGAAGATCAACAGCTTCGGATCGGTGATAAGCGCGCGGGCAATGGCAAGCCGCTGCTTCTGGCCACCTGACAGGTTGGAGGCGTTTTCCTCCAGCATCGTGTCAAAGCCGCGCGGCAGGCGCTCGATGAACTCCTCGGCGCCGGCGATGCGGGCGACTTCCATGATCTCTTCGATGCTGGCATCGGGCTTGGCGGCGGCAATATTCTCGCGCACCGAGCCGCGAAACAGGAAACTATCCTGCAACACGACGCCGATGCTCGTTCTCAGATGCACGAGATCGATCTCGCGGCTGTCATAGCCATCCATGCGCACGAGGCCTTCCTGGCTCTGATAGAGCCCCTGGATGAGCCTTGTGATCGTCGTCTTGCCCGAGCCGCTCTTGCCGACCACGCCGAAGAGGCAGCCCGCGGGAATGGCGAAAGAGACATTGTCCAGCGCCGGCGCGCTATCCGGGCCGTAACGGAAGCTGACCCTGTCGAATTCGATGCGGCCCTGCAGATGCGGCCGAACACCTCGCCCGCGGCCCGCCTGCTCCGGCCGCTGGTTCATGATCTCGCCGAGCATGCGCACGGAGAGCGCGACTTCCTGATATTCGTGCACCATTGTGACGATCTGCACCAGTGGTCCCGAGACCCGGCCGGCGAGCATGTTGAAGGCGACCAGCGCGCCGATCGTCATCGCGCCGCTGAAGACATCGAGCGCGCCGAGGCCGATGATTGCGACGCTCATCAGCTTCTCCAGCAGCCCGGTCATCGCCTGGGCGATGGTCGAGATCTTGTCGACCCGGAAACGCACGGAGATCGACTGGGCCGAATAATCGTCCCACACCTTGCGCTGGCGCGGCTCCAGCGCCAGCGATTTGACGGTGCGCATGCCGTGCACGGTTTCCACCAGCAATGCCTGCCGGTCGCCTTCGGCCTGGTAAAGCGCCTGCAACCGGCGCTGGAACGGCCCGACGAGCATCATCACCACGAGCCCGACGAGGGCGGCGAAACCGAGCACGACAAGCGTCAGCTTGACGCTGTAGAGAAGCAAGATCGGCACGAAGACCAGCAGCGAAACGCCGTCCAGGAGCGTAAGAAACAGCCGGCCGGTCAGGAATTCGCGGATGCGCCCAGTCTGCTGCATATGCTTGACGAGAACGCCGGCCGAGGCATGCTCGAAGAGCGCGATCGGCAGATTGAGCAGATGGCCGAAGGTGCGGGTCGCGACGCGGATGTCGATCCTGTTCGTCGCATAAAGCAGCAGATAACGGCGCAGGAAGGTGAAGGTCGCGTCGAAGACGAGCGCGATCGCGATGCCCACCGTCAGAACCGTCAGCGTCGCATAGCTCTGATGCACCAGCACCTTGTCGATGACGAGCTGAAAGAAGATCGGCGTGGTCAGCCCCAGCCCGTAAAGCACGAAGGCGGCGAGCGCGACGTCGCGGAAGAAGCTGCGCTGCTTGATGATCTCGGGGACGAACCAGCGGAAGCCGAAAGGCCGATCCTCATCGGACATGCGATAGTTGCGCTTCAGCAGGATCACCGATCCGAGCCAGGCCTTGGCGAACTGCTCTTCGCTGAGCATCATCACCTCGGCGCGTGATGCCAGCGGGTCGAGAACGCGGATTCTCTCATCCTCCCCGCTCCCGACAGCACCGGCGATGACCACCCAATTGCCGTTCGTCAGCTCAGCGAGCACCGGGAAGGCCTCGCCGAGTTGGAACAGGGATCGCCAGTCGAGCGTCAGATGCCTTGCTCTGAGGCCGGCATCCTTGGCCATGCGCAGCAACTGCCGCATGGCAACGGGATCGTTGCCGACGGCATAATCGTGCTGCAGTCGTTCAGGAGCAAGATCGACGCCGTGATGACGCGCTACGAGCGCAAGACAGTGCAGGTTGGTATGCAGAAAACCACTCATGGCCCACCCGAAACAATACGAGACCGAGGCTTCGATTTGAAAAGTTAGAGCGTCTTTGTGCGTCCGAATGGACGCACGGCGCTCTAGACCTGTTTTATCAGTTGAAGTTCGGCGAGGCGTTCGAAGCGCCGGCCTGCACCGTCTGAATATCGGCAGCCGCCGCAGCTGGCATATCGCCGATGCGACGGACCGCACCCGACTCGACCAACCCGCCAAGCGCCTTCTGCATGAGATCGACGGCATTGGCGAAGGCATCGACCGGCATGATGATGCGCTGGCGGAAGACCGGCTTCGGATTGTTGTTGGCGTCACGATCGGTGGCCGAGAGCGACATCAGGTCGATGCGCACGATCGTTCCGGTGATGGTGATTTCGCCGATGCCATCTGCATAAAGTTCGTTGCTCATTGTTCTCTCCTTTGGTTGATAATCAAAACGTCTTCACCTTAGGGCGCCTTACGTCCATTAGGACGCTCTAACTATTTCAATGTGCGTGCTGCCACGCCGGAAACGGGTCCCGAAGCCCGGCGGCGGTCTGCGGATCGAAGCCTGTCTCCTCACCGGTCAGGCAGTCGTCGAGCGCGGTGCGGATGGCTTCCTCGTCGAAGCCGGCGCCGATGAAGACCAGTTCCTGGCGGCGGTCGCCCCAGACCTCGTCCCAATGCCGGTCGAGCAGCTGGCGGAATTGAGGATGGCGCGGCCAGTGTGCTTTCGGCACCGACGCCCACCAGAAGCCCTTGGTGTCGATGCGGCACTGGGTGCCGGCAATCGACAGCAGGCCGATCTCGTTGGGCCTCGTCGCCAGCCAGAAATGACCCTTCGCGCGGATGAGGCCCCGCCATTTCCTGTCGAGAAAATCCCGCAGCCTGGAGGGATCGAACGGCCGGCGGCTGCGATAGACGAAGCTCGAAATACCGTATTCCTCGGTCTCCGGCACATGATCGCCCCAACCGAAGAGTTCCTTGTGCCACAGCGGATGGCGGGCAGCTCTCGCTTCGCTGAAGAGGCCGGTATTCAGGATAGCGTCGAGTTTTAGCCGGCCGAAGCCGGTTTCGATGACGCGGGCGTCGGGATTGAGTGCGGCTACGATGCGGCGAACCTCGGCAAGAGCTACGGGCGTCACCTCCGTGGCCTTGTTGATGACAACGACGTCGGCAAATTCGATCTGCTCGACAAGGAGCTCGACGAGCCTACGCTCGTCATCTCCGTCCCGGCTCTCGCCACGATCCCTCAGGAATTCCGCGCTGGCATAATCGGCCAGCAGATTGACCGCATCGACGACGGAAACCATCGTGTCGAGCCGCGCGACATCGCAGAGTGCCGCGCCGCTCTCGTCGCGGAAGGAGAAGGTTGCTGCGACCGGCAGAGGCTCGGCAATGCCGGTGCCCTCGATCAGCAGATAGTCGAAACGGCCAGCGCTAGCGAGCCGGCGGACCTCGCTCAGAAGATCGTCGCGCAAAGTGCAGCAGATGCAGCCATTGGTGAGCTCCACCAGCGTCTCGTCCGTCCGCGACAGGTTGGCTCCGCCGTCTCGGACGAGATCGGCATCGATATTGACCTCGCTCATGTCGTTGACGATCACGGCGACTCGACGTCCCTCGCGATTGTGCAGAACATGATTGAGGACCGTCGTCTTGCCGGCGCCGAGAAACCCGGCAAGGACCGTGACCGGAAGTCTGTTGTCTGCACTCGTCATCGGTACTCCCCGCTCGCTTTTCTACGCCGCGAGCTGCGGTCTGAATGCTACGTCCACATAGTAGTTTGTGCTGTTATAGCTGGCACTCGGGAACAACCCGCTCGACCCATAGGCATAGACGCCGTTACTGCCGCTGAGCGCCCTGAGATCGCCATTCGTCACATCGGCGCTGAAGTAATTGCCGGTCGCCGAATAATTGCCGTTGGTGCTGTAGGAAACGACATAGGTCGTATCCGCGGCGACCTCGACCTGCTGGGTGAGTGTCGCGGTCTGCCAGCCGCTTGCCGTTTCGTTGCTGAAGGCGACGCTACCGAGCAGCGTGCCCGAAGCAGTCCAGAGATAGCCGTTATGCGGGCCTGTATTGTCGACACCCTTGTAGAAGCGGATGCCGGTGATCCAGCCTGCCGTATCGGCCTGGAATTTCATGCCGAGATTGACCTGCTGATTGTCGTTGGTGGAGACGATTGCAGGCGTTGCATTGGCGGCAAAGAGATTCTGCTCCGGGCCTGCAGCCGGGTTGTTGATGATGAGCGCAACCTGGGCCGTGGCCGTGCCGCCCTTGCCGTCTGATATCGCGTAGCTGAAGCTCGCCGGTCCCGAATAGGCTGCGGTCGGCGTGAAGGTCACCGTCTGGGCCTGGGCATTGTATGCGACCGAGCCGTTGACGCCGCCGCTGACACCAGTGATCGTGAGCGGATCGCCATCGGCATCGCTGTCGTTTGAAAGCAGCGCCGACGCCTGGATGGTGATCGGCGTGCCCGTATTTGTCGAGTAGCCGCTGTCATTGGTTGCGACCGGAACTGAATTCTGCGCGCCCTGCTGATAGAGCACGTCCACCCAGTAATTGCTGGCATTGTAGGAGGCGGTCGGGAACAGGCTGCCCGTGCCATAGGCATAGACGCCGTTGCCGCCGCTGACCGAACTTGCCGGCGCCGTCAGCGCGCCGCTCGTAAAGTCCGTCGTGAAGTAGTTTGCGGTTGCCGAATAGAAGCCGTTCGAATGGTAGCTCGCCACATAGGTGACGCCGGCCGTGACATTGATCGGCTGCGTGAAGGAGACCGTCTGCCAGCCGCTTCCCGTCTCGTTGATGAAGGTTGCCTGGCCAAGGAGCTGGCCGCTCGTGGTCCAGAGCGAGCCGACATGCGTGCCGGTATCCTGAGCGCTCTTGTAATAGGTGAGCCCCGTGATCTGGCCGTTGGCGGAAGCGATGAACTTGACGCCAAGTTCGACCGAGTTGGCGTCGTTGGCGGCGGCTGCACCCGACGTGTCGGCGCTTGTAAACAAGCTCGAGGTCGTGCCGCCGCCGGGCTGCGAATTGACAGTGAGGCTGACGGTGGCCGAGGCCGTGCCGCCATGGCCGTCCGAGATCGAATAGGAGAAGCTTGCGACGCCCGTATAGCCCGAATTCGGCGTGAAGATCACCGAGTTGGTCTGGCTGTTGAAGGTCACCGTTCCGTTGACCGCGCCATTGGCGCCAGTAATGTTCAGCGGGTCGCCATCGCTGTCGCTGTCGTTGGCAAGCAGGTTGGCCGCGGTAATCGACAGGGCCGTGTTGGCATAGGTCGTGTAGCCGTTGTCGTTGGCGGCAACCGGCACCGTGTTGCCCGTCGACTGGTTGAAGACGACATCGACCCAGTAATTCGACGACTGGTAGCTCTGGGTCGGGAAGGTTGAGCCCGATCCGACGGCATAGACGCCGTTCGTGCCGGCCAGCGCCGTCAGCGAGCCGTTGGTATGTGCCGTGTTGAAATAGCCTGCCGTTGCCACATAGCTGCCGGTCGTGTGGTAGGAGGCGACATAGGTCGCACCCGCCGTGATCTGAAGCGGCGTGGAGAAGGTTGCTGTCTGCCAGCCGGAAAGCGACTCGTTGGTGAAGGTGACCGTGGCGACGAGCGTGCCGTCGGCCCTCCAGATAGAGCCAGTGTGCACGCTGGTGTCGCCGGCAGCCTTGTAATAGCGGATGCCCGAGATCGTGCCGTTTGCGGAGGCGACGAACTTCATGCCGAGTTCCATCGCCGTATTGTCGTTAAAGCTGCCGCCGGTCGGTCCCTCACTGCCGGTAAACAGCGTCTCGCCGGCCGGACTTGGCTGAACCGTGAGGCTGACATTGCCCTGATCCGTGCCACCGCGGCCGTCCGACAGCGTATAGGTGAAGCTTGCCGGCCCCGAATAATTGCTAGCCGGCGTGAAGGTGATGGCTCCGGTCTGCGTGTTGAGAGCAACCGTGCCGTTCAGCGCATTGCCGACGGCGGTGATGGTCAGCGCATCGCCATTGGCGTCGACATCATTTGCTACGAGTGCGGCAATCGAGATAACAAGCGTCCCGTTATGGCCGATGATCAGCCCGCCGTCGTCGGTTGCGACCGGCTGGCTGTTCGGGCCGGCACCGAAGACCACGTCCACCCAATAGTTGGAGCCGCCGGGGCTCTGGCCGGGGAACGTGCTGGTGCCGCTATAGGCAAAGACACCGCCGCCATCGACGGCCTTCAGCGCGCCGCTAGCATAGGGCTCGTTGAAATAATTCTCGGTGACGGAGAAGAATCCGTTGCTGTGATAGGAGGCCACATAGGTCGTGCCGGCGGCGATCTGGATCGGCGAGGAGAACATCACCGTCTGCCAGCCGGAGAGCGATTCACCCGCCGACACGCCTGTTGCGAGCAGCGTTCCGTCGCCGGACCAGAGGCTGACGACGTGGTCGCCGGTATTGTAGAAGCCCTTGTAGAAGCGGATGCCCTGCACCGAGCCTGCCGTCGTTGCCTGGAAGCGCAGGCCGAGCTCGACCGGATCTCGATCGATTGCCGTTTCCACCGCAGGCTTTTCCGCCAGCGTCCACAGGCCCTGTGTGCCCGGCAGGGTGACAGTAACCTGCTTGCCGGCCGATGGTGCCTCCAGATTGACGCTGTCGTCGACGGCGCGCGACAGGATCGTATAGGTGCCGCTCGCCTGGACGACCCAGTTATAGCTCCAGCTCTCGCGGCCGGTGGCCTTGAACCAGTGCTGGCCGCCATCTGTGGAGATCTCGACACCGGCAATGATGCCGCCGCCGAAATCCTGCGCCGTGCCGGTGATGGTGACGCGCTGCCCTTCGACGAAGCTGGCACCGATGATCGGCGAGCTGATCGACGAGGTGGGCTTCAACGCGTCGGTCGATTGGGTCGCGAGGATCAGGCTCGCATCGAGCGTAGTCGGCTGGATGCCCATGTCCGCGAACATGTTGACCATCGCCTGCTGCACGTTGGGATCGGTCGGCGTCTCCGCTCCCTGGTGGTTGGCGTTCAGGCCCCAGGACCAGAAGACGGTGCCGGCGCCGAAGACGAGCGCGCCGCTTTCGGCCCGGTACATGGTGAGGCTATGGGTCGCCTGCGCATCGCCGACCGTCGTGCCGTAGTCGCGCAGATAGGTGCTGACCGCGATCGAGGAGAGCGACAGGTTGATAAGGCCATCCGGCCGGAAGCCGTTTTCGACGTCGGAATCCCACTCGTAGCCGAGCAGGTTCTGCACGAGATTGAAGGTCTCGCCCTCCTCAAGCTCGGCGACATCGGTGTTGCGCCAGAAGCGCAGGTTCGAATAGTCGTAGGGGATGGTGATCGTATCGGAACGGTAGCTGTCCACCTGGAACAACGTGCCGGTCAGCGAATTCTCCGGCTCCTGCCCCGGATCGGTATAGCGCGGATCACGCCAGGTGCCAGTGCTGGTACTGCTCGGATCCGTGCTCGTGCCCCAGGTCTCCTTGTAACAGACCATGGTGCGATAGGCCTGGCCGCTGCCGTCGATACTGCTTTCCCAGCGCACCTTCCAGTAGCACTCGTTGCCGCTCCAGAAGGCGAGGTTCACACCCGCATCGCGGGCCGCCTCGACATTGGCACGCTGTTCGGCCGACCAGTATTCGTCATGACCGACGGAGAGATAGGCATCATGGTTCAGCAGCAGGCTGCCGCTGCGCGTCGCATCGACGCCGGAGATATAGGAAACATCGTAGCCGTTCTGCTCCAGCCACTGGATCGCCGAAGACTCGACACCGAAGATGAAATCATGCGAGCCGCCGATCGGGCTGGTATTGGTGATGATCGGGCGGTTGTAGCTGACGGCCGAGGCGCGGCCGATCGCGGTCAGCCCGCAGCTGCAGTTCGGCGGCAGGTAGCCGATCATGTCGGCCGGATCGACGGGGACTTCGCCGTAATAGAGGCTGGCGCCGCCCCAGGCATTATAGGCCTGCCAGGTGGTATCGGATGTCTGGAAGACGATATCGCTGGTCGAGGCATCGTCGCGCACGACGAAGGGGATGATGCTTGCATCCTCGGTGCCATCCTCGCGCACGAGCTTGGCGAAATAGACGCCCGAAACGGCGTCGTCGGGAATCTCCCAGCTCGCCGATACCGACCAGTTGCCGCAATCGATGAGGCCGAGCGACATGTCGACGATCGGGTGCGGCTGGATCTGCGCCGATGTCAGCGATTGCTCTATCGAGTCAACCTTGCGCGCGCCGGCTCCGCCGTAATAGCCAATGCGGTAAATATCGATGCGGTAGTGGGTGGAATCGGTGGCAATCTTGAAATCGACCGTCTGGCCGATATTCGTGCTGATTTCGGTGGCAAAACCCTGAATGGTGCCACCGCCATCGCCCTCCAGACCCCACTCGCTGATCGGGTTGCCCTGTTTCAGGTTTTCGAGCGCGATTTTGTTGGGCGTCGCCGCAGCCGAAACCGCCGCTGCCGCCAATGCTGTCGGGGCCGCGGTCGTCTCAGCAGAAACGTCCTGGCTGGGCTCCAGAGAGACAGATGCTATCGAGGCCTGAAGGCGCAACGAAGTCGCGCCCAGAGTGCTGGAAGAGCTGACCGGCGCCGCGGTCTTGGCGCTTCCGGTGTCGGCATCGGTGGTAACGCCCGTCAGCGCGGGAGCGGCGGGCAGTGTCGCAGCCTCCTCGGACGGATCCGGGGCAAGCACGGTGCGTTGCGATGTCGAGGAAGGCGTCTGGAACACCGTCGCAGCGGACGCCGTCTTCGTGAAACTGTCTTGCGCGCCGCTATCTCCCGCAGGCGCCGGCATCGCCGTCGACGATGCGGAGGACGATTGCGTGTCGCCTGATGAAATCAGGGAAGATGTGACAGTGCCTGAGAAAGAGGATTGGACGGTTGCGCTGTCCTGATTGGCAAAGCCGTAGGAACCCTGAGTGCTTGAAGACACCACGGTCGCAGTTCCAACCAATGCGGTCCAGACAGAGGGTGGGTGACAGACGCTCGGCGTGCCGCCGGCAGTACTTAGATATTCGCGATTCCTCACATGAAATCTCAGCAAGAGCGGCGTCCCCGTTTCCCGTCGACCAGCATTGGACGAAATCATCCTGCCAGCTTTCGAAGGGGAACGTACGACAGCAATCTGGGGTATTTGGGTGATACTCCGTACTCCGATATGATGACCCACACCGCATACCCGACCCGACAAGCCCGCAAAGCAGCCTCCGGCTACTGCTCAGTGGCCGACTCTGGGTGAAGAGAAATTCTAGTTCGGTATTGTCTCGCCGGTCCGGCCGGTCGAGCCGGTACTTTTGCGTCGACCCCGGTACTCCCGCGTCCCGTGCTACCAGGTTGGAAACGGATCTTCGAGAGCCGACCAGTCCCGCGGGTCCGAGCTGGCCAGGCAGTCGTCCAACGCGGTGCGGACGCCTGTCTCGTCCATATCAACACCGATGAACACGAGCTCCTGCCGACGGTCGCCCCAAGCGCTGTCCCATCGGCTCTCGAGATGCTGGCGAAACTGTTGATGGCTAGGCCAGTCTTGTCGGGGAACGGCCGCCCACCAGAGCCCCATAGGCTCACAGCGCCGTTGCACCCCGGCAACCGACATCAGACCCACGTGACGCGGGCGCGTGGCAAGCCAGAAATGGCCTTTGGCGCGGATTACCCCCGGCCAGGGCTCGTCCAGGAATGCTCGAAACCGCTTGGGGTCGAAGGGACGTCTCGTGCGATAGACAAAGCTCGATACCCCATATTCCTCCGTCTCCGGAACATGATCGCCCGGATTGTACAGTTCCTTGTGCCACAACGGGTGAGCGGCGGCTTTTGCTTCATCGAAGAGGCCTGTACTGAGGACGGTTGCAAGAGAAACCTTGCCGAAGTCCGTCTCCACCTGGCGGGCATCCGGGTTGAGTGCAGCCACCGTCTTGCGGACTTCCGCGCGGATCTCCTCGGTCGCATCGGAGATCTTGTTGATCACGACAACATCGGCAAACTCGATCTGGTCCACCAACAGGTCGATAAGCGTCCGCCGATCCTCGCTGTCGCGCTGCAGGCCGCGATCGCGAAGCAGATCAGCGCTGGTGTAGTCGGCCAAGAGGCTTGTGGCGTCGACGACGGTCACCATCGTGTCGAGTTTCGCAAAATCGGAGAGCGAAACACCGTTTTCGTCGCGGAATGAAAAGGTTGCCGCGATAGGGCATGGCTCCGCAATGCCGGTCCCCTCTATCAACAGATAGTCGTATCGCCCCTCTTCGGCCAGTCGCCGCACTTCCGTCAGGAGATCGTTGCGCAGGGTGCAGCATATGCAGCCATTGCTGAGCTCGATCAACGTCTCCGTCGTATGCGACAGGTTACAGCCGCCGTCTCGAATAAGACTAGCGTCTATATTCACTTCGCTCATATCGTTGACGATGACCGCGACCCGCAGGCCCTCGCGATTGGTCAACACGTGGCTGAGAAGCGTCGTCTTGCCGGCGCCGAGAAAACCCGAGAGCACCGTCACCGGCAGCCGGTCGATGCTGTTTATCAGCATCCCTTGAATGAGGGCATTCGGAGCGACTGTCATTTGCGTTTTATGAGCCTCATTCGAAACCCTCTTTAACCTCGTTCGACGCGTCAAGCTGCAAGCTGCGGCCGGAAGACCACATCGGCATAATAGTTTGCCGAGTCAAAGGTGCTGGTCGGGAAGAGACCTGTGGTGGCAGATCCGCCGTAGGCATAGACGCCATTGCCGCCAGCCGCAGCGCTGGATAGCGCCGACAGCGGACCGTTGCTGACGCCGTTGGCGAAGAAGCCATCGGTAGCCACGTATGCACCGGTGGTGTGGTAGGAGGCGATATAGGTGGTGTTGGCGGCGATGGTGACGGGCGTTGTGAAGTTCACCGTCTGCCAGCCGCTCGCCGTGGTGTTGGTGAAGGTGGCGGTGGCAAGCTTGGTGCCGGTCGTGGTCCACAGATCGACGACGTTCTGTCCGTTGTCGTTGGCGTTGCGGTAGAACTTGATGGCGGTGACATCACCGATAACGTTCGACTGGAACTTGACGCCGACCTCGAGCTGCTGACCGTCGTTGAGGTTGGTCTGGGCCGGTGTGCTGGAGGCGTTGAACAGGCTGTAGGTCGCAGGCGCCACTGTCGCAGTGATATTGAAGGTCTCGTTGGCGGCAAGGCCGCCGAGGTCGGTTGCCGTCACCCTGACGCCATAGGTGCCGGATGTCGTCGGTGTGCCGCTGAAGGTCCGCGTCGTGGCGTTGAAGGCGAGCCAGGCAGGCAGTGCCGTGCCGTCGGCAGCCGTTGCCGTGTAGGTCAGCGTTTCACCGCTGTCGACATCGGTGAAGGTCGTTGTCGGCAGGACAAAGGAGAAGGCTGTGCCGACGCTGGCGTTCTGGGCAGCCGTCTGAACAGCCAGCACCGGCGCGTCATTGGCGCCATGGATGGTGACGGTCAGGTTGGCCGTGGCGGTGGCGCCGGCAGTGTCGCGCATCGTGTAGCTGAAGACTTCGCTCAGCGTGTTGGTCGACTGCCGCAATGCCTGCACGGCGGCATTGGTCTCGTTGACGGCATAACTATAGACGCCCGATGCACTGAGCACGAGACTGCCATAGGCGCCGTTCAGCGCCGAACCGAGCGTGCCTGATGTCGCGCCGAAGCCGACTGCGGTCACCGCCTTGGTGTCACCGGCATCCGCATCGGTGTCGTTGGTCAGCACGTTGCCGCTGGCAACAACGCCGCCCGAACCGTTGCCCACGCCACCCTTCTCGGTCGCATCCCCGGCATCGGCAACCGCCGTCGGCGTCGTGTTGCCTGATGTCGACACGGCGATGTTGAAGGTCTCAGTGGCGGTGAGGCCGCCAAGGTCGGTCGTCGTGACCCTGACGCCATAGGTACCTGATGTCGTCGCCGTTCCGGAGAAGGTCCTCGTCGAGGCATTGAAGCTCAGCCAGCCAGGCAGCGCCGTGCCGTCGGCGGACGTTGCCGCATAGGCCAGCGTCTCGCCGCTGTCGACATCGGTGAAGGTCGTCGTCGGCAGCGTGAACGAGAAGGCAGAGCCGACGGTGGCGTTCTGGCTAGCCGTCTGGACCGCCAGCACCGGCGCGTCGTTGGCGCCATGGATGGTGACGGTGAGGCTGGCCGTGGCGGTGGCGCCGGCCGTGTCACGCATCGTATAGCTGAAGACATCGCTCAGCGTGTTGGTCGACTGCCGCAATGCCTGCACGGCGGCATTGGTCTCGTTGACGGCATAGCTATAGACGCCCGATGCGCTGAGCACGAGACTGCCATAGGTGCCGTTCAGTGCCGAACCGAGCGTGCCGGTTGTGGCGCCGAAGCGGATCGCCGTCACCGTCTTGGTGTCACCGGCATCCGTATCGGTATCGTTGGTCAGCACATTGCCGCTGGCAACCACACCACCCGAACCGTTGCCCACGCCACCCTTCTCGGTCGCATCCCCCGCATCGGCAACTGCCGTCGGCGTCGTGTTCGATCCCGACGTGCTAAACATCACATCGACCCAATAGTTCGTCGACTGGAATGTGCCTGTGGGGAAGAGGCTGGCGCTGCCATAGGTGTATACGCCGTTGCCGCTGGCCGGCGCCGTCAGAGGCCCACTCGTCACATTGGAGATGAAGTAGTCGGCGGTTGTCGAATAGTGACCGGTATTCGTGTGGTAAGACGCTGTATAGGTTTGTCCGGCCGTCAGCGCCACCGGACTGGTGAAATAGGCGATCTGCCAGCCGCTGGCGGTCTCGTTGGTGAAGGTGAGGGTCGCAAGCCGCGTACCGGTGCTCGACCATAAAGAACCGGTGTGCGTGCCCGTATCCTGGCTGCCCTTGTAGAAGCGAATCCCGGTGACGGTCCCTGCCACAGAGGTCTGGAATTTGACCCCGAGTTCAACGGCTGAGGTATCGTCGGTGTTGACGACCGCTGGCGTCGCCGAACCGAACAGAGACGTGTAACTCGGTCCGCTGACGGTGACCGTTCGCCCGGCGGAGGGTGTTTCAAGGTTGATGTTGTCGTCGACGGCGCGGGACCGGATCGTGTAGCTACCGGCGACC
The DNA here is from genome assembly GCA_000023185.1 of Rhizobium leguminosarum bv. trifolii WSM1325. Lineage (NCBI taxonomy): Bacteria > Pseudomonadati > Pseudomonadota > Alphaproteobacteria > Hyphomicrobiales > Rhizobiaceae > Rhizobium > Rhizobium leguminosarum. Next base: position 267,880 of record CP001626.1, read on the forward strand.
TGCGGCGACCAGCTATAGGTCCAGTTCTCATCGCCTGTCGCTGGATGCCAGCTCGCGCCGTTGTCGGTCGAAACCTCCACGCTGGCGACCACCCCGCCGCCCGTGTCGGCAGCAGTGCCCGTAATCGTCACGTTGGATCCGACGGCCACCGTCGCGGGCACCGTGATGACGGAGGTCGGTGCAACATGGTCCGTGGAACCGGTTGTAGCGACAAGCCCGGATTGCAGCGTCCCAGGCTGAATGCCCATATCGGCAAGCAGATTGACCATTGCCTGCTGTACGCGGGGATCGGTCGGAGTCGCCTGGTTGTCGTGATTGTCGCTCAGGCCCCATGTCCAGTACACGGTACCGGCGCCGAACACCAGTGCACCGCTCGGCGCACGATAGAGCGTCAAATTGTGGGTCGACGTCGCATTGCCGGTGGTATTTCCGTAGTCAAGCAAGTAGGTGCTGACCGGAAGCGTCGTCGACGACAGCTTGACAAGGCCAGCCGGATCGAAGCCGTTATCGACCGCTTCGTCCCATTCGTAACCAAGATAGTTTTTGGTGAGCGTTGCGGTCTGGCCAGGCTGAAGATTGGCAACACTCGTATTGCGCCAGAAGCGCAGGTTGGCGTCGTCATATCCGACCGTGATGGCGGCGAGATTGCTGCCGACATCATCGACCTTGAACAACTGTCCGGTCAGTGAGTTTTCCGGGTTTCCACCGCCGACGGCGGGTGGGCTGAGGCGCGGATCACGGAATGTGCCTGTCCATTCGTTCGAAGGGTCGATGCTCGCGCCGGGCGAAAATGTCTCCTTATAGGTGATCAGAGTGCGATAGGGCGTGCCGTCGGCGCTATAGGCATTGCCCCAACGGGTGCGCCAATAGACCTCGTTACCGCTCCAGAACATCAGGTTGACGCCCGCATCGCGCGCTGCTTCGACATTGGTCCGCTGCTGACCAGACCAGTATTCGTCATGCCCAGCATCAACATAGGTCTTGTGATTGAGCAACAGGCTGCCATAGCGGTCGGCGTCGACACCCGACAGGTAGGAGACGTCATAGCCGTTCTGTTCCAGCCAGTAGATGCCCGCATATTCGGCGCCGAACAGATAATCCTGCGGACCGGCAAAAGTGCCAACCCCGCCGCGGGTCGCGATCGGTCTGTTGTAGCTGACCGCATAGGCGCGACCCGCACCCTGCCCCGTCGCCGGACCGTTGCCGCCATAGAGGTTTGCGCCACCCCAACCGTTGTAAGCTTGCCAGGTCTGGTCTGCCGTCTGAAAGACGATGTCGCTGTGGCTGTCGTCGTCGCGCACGATGAACGGGATGTGATTTTCGCCGGAGGTGCCATCCTGACGCACGAGCTTGGCGATATAGACGCCTGATACGGCGTCCTCGGGTGCGGTCCACGAGGCCGACACGGCCCAATTGCCGGCATCGACCGTGCCGGTCGTCGCATTGCGCAACGGATTAGGTTGATTCTGCAATCCGGTATGCTGAATGGTGTCGACCTTGCGCGCGCCCATGCCGCCATAATAGCCGAGCCGGTATATATCGATCCGATAGTTGGTGGAATTCGTATTGATCTTGAAGCTGATCGTCTTGCCATTGTCGACGCTGATGTCGGTCGCAAATCCCTCGATGTTGGAGCTACCGGCACCGTCGATGCCCCACTCGCTCTCTGGGTTACCCTGCTTCTGATTTTCCAGCACGATCAGGTTGCTTGCCGCAGCCGCGGCCGCCAGATTTTGCGTCGTCAACGACCGCTGCGTTGAAGGTGGCGTCGTCACCGAGCCGGAAAGAGTGCCGATACCCTTGGATGTGGCGGTGCCCGTTCCGATTTCTCCGCCGCCTGGCAACGATCCGTTCAAGATCGGCGAATCCGTCCATGTTGCGGTCCCGCGCCAGCCCGAGAGAGGGGAAAGGTTACGATCGAGAAGCGGGTCGCTGATCGAGGCGCCGATGGCCCGCTTGATCGTCGATACAAAGTCCGGCCCCTCGGTCAGCCTGGTTCCCGGTAATTGACCGTCCTGTTGGAGCACGGCGCCGCCATGGGCCCAATCGAGAATCCGCGTAGGAGAGGTAAAATAACCGCATCCGCACACACCAAAGGGCATGCCAAAAGCCAGCGAGTTAACTCCATCATGCTGCGCGGTCGCCTGCGCTGACGGGCTCGATTCGAGGATGACGACGTTGCCCGAGTGCGCACGCTCGCCCGTCACCGCGGCAGAACCCTGTCCCGAAACTATCGGTGAAGAGCTTTGCGACAGATACGGAGCCAAAGGATCGTCGCCTATGAGGCTCATTCCAGCGTAGGTGCGATAAAGGGACGATTGAGCCCCGAATGCGACACCGTGCGCGTCCCGCTCGAAACTTGCAAAACCAGGCGTGTGGGCGAACAACCGAGACGCGGCAGTGTCCCCGCTTCGAACCCCTGTCTCGCGATTTGCTGTGAAAGCGTCAGGCAGGGCAGGCAAGGGCAGCGCTAGGTGGTTGATATCCACCCCACCTTCCGCGTCGCCAATCACGCCCCCACTCGGACCAACATCGTGCTCGTTGAGCGCCGCGTTGTTGTAGGGATTGTCGACAAGCGTACCATCATGCTTGTTTCCATCGGCCGTCTGCACGGATGTCGCAAGTTGAGCACTATCCTCGCGCTTATCGGCAGGCTTGCCAGGCCTTCCCTTTCCGCCGACGGTCAGCCATCGGGGAACCAACGAATCCAGCAGGAGTGAGCGTGATGTCCACCGGCGAGCGTTGCGATACATGGCGGGGCCCTCTCTCGCGAGATTATCGGGATCGATTCTACGGGGATCGTTTGCTACGAAGCCCTGAATGATAGCCCAAAAATAAGCGAGTAGGTCCTACGCCTTTCGCTCTACAGGCGGTATCCTTTGGGCAACGGCATTGTTGGCATCGGCCACGTGATGCGCGAGACACGCAAGGTGTTCGTTTCGGGGCATTTTTTCCTTTGCTCCGACCGTTAAGGCGGCGCCGCCGGTCAATATCAACGTCTCGAAATCGACGATCCAAACAATGGCTCTGCCGCAAGGGATCGTTGTCCTGCGCGGCGAGCGCGCCTCTTCCTGCGCATGATCACCTGATTTCCCGGGCCAATGCCTCTGTATCGCAACGAAGGTGTATGTTGCTGCCCGGTTTAGGTTAAGCACCCTCCCCCACCTCATCAATAGTGATTAGGCGAAGCAAACAACCGCCACCTTCCTCAAGGCTTCGCCAGATTGCACACTGGCATTACGGCTTCGGACCTGGTGCCCGACGCTCGCGTAACGCGTAAGGCGTTGAACCGGTGTCCGTTTAAGGATGCTATTGCAGGCTGGACATGTAAATGAAGCTATCGTATCGCGTTCTCAACGTGTTTTTTCCGGCGACACTTGTCATCAGTACACTGGTCTTTCTTGCCGGAACTGTACCGCCGGCTCTCGCCAATGACGCTGCTTTTGCTCCGCAAACGAAAATCCGTCTGACGATTGTCCAATGGATGCAGTCCAAAGGCCAATATGAAAGATGGGATGCGCTTGGCGGCGAATACACCGTCTCGGATGAAGGCGCTGTCTTTCTGCCCTTTCTTGGATCCGTTTCCGTCGGCAATCTCGATAACACCAGCCTCACAACCGAGATTGCCAAGCGTTTGCAAGAAAAAATCGGATTGGTTCAGCCACCCGCCGTCACCATCGAAATTCTTGAATACCCGCCAATCTATGTCGTCGGAGACGTAACCACGCCTGGGGAGTACAAATTCCGTTCCGGACTTACCGTCCTGCAATCCCTGGCAATGAGCGGTGGCCCATTCCGCGCCACAAGTCAGCAGCAATCGCAGACGATCAAACTCGCAGGCGAATTGCGGGAAATCGACCACTCGCTGCTGCGCAGCACTGCCAAATTAGCACGGCTCCAAGCAGAGATGATCGGGGCAAAGGAGATCTCGTTCGATCAGACGGTCGGCGTCGATCAGCGATACGCTGCGGGAATATACAACGAGGAACGGGTTATTTTTCAGGCTCGTGCAAATGCGCTGGACAGGCAGTCGAAGGCGCTCACGGAATTGCGTGATCTTTTGAACAGTGAAGTCGGCATGCTGGGCGAGAAGGTGCAGGGCTCGGAGGACAATATCAAATCTATCGAGGAGCAGCTGACCAGCGTCAAAACGCTGGTTTCGAAAGGCCTCACACTCTCGTCGCGTCAATTGGATCTGGAACGGTTGCTCACCACCTACCGCTCCGATCGGCTCGACCTTGTCACCGCCATCATGCGGGGCCGTCAGGCGATCAGTGAGACAACGCGAAATCTTGAGGGGCTTTATGACACGCGGCGAAGCGAAGTCGCTTCCGAATTGCAGTCGGAACAGGCAAGCCTCGATCAGTTCAAATTGAAGCGCGAGATGACGCAAAAACTGCTTCTCGATGACCTTGCGGCAGGAGGCTCGACTACCACCGACGAGGCGCTCCCGCTGACGTTTACGGTGAGCCGGCGAAGCGAAGGGCAAATCAGGCAGTTCCAGGCCTCCGAAACAACGGCGCTGATCCCGGGTGATGTTGTGAGGGTCGTTCGAACCCCAATTGCCGATCCGGTGTCTCAGGCCGCGCCCGCCGACCTGTCGCGTGAAACTGAGACACACGCCAGTCAGGCAAGCCAGTGACCCGCGAAAAGCATGTATTACAAACGAGCTCGCAGCGGACGATTGAGCAGCACCAAGGCGTTCCGACTACGTGCGCGACAAGCTGTTATAAACCCGACCAGGTCTTGAATTCGCTCCCTGCCCCAACAGGAATGCCTTTGCCGCATATCTCCGAAGCGGCGTTGGTAAACATGTCGGCGACAGCGCGCCGGAGATCCCGCCCCACAGCATAGCGGCCAAGGATGATTGATGACTTTGCGCATGATCCCAGCCAGTGGGCAGACTTATACCCAGATCCTCAAGTCGACGATGCTGATGGGCGGTTCCTCGCTCGTGAACGTCGCTTTAAGCATCATTCGCAACAAGGCCCTGGCCGTTCTGCTTGGGCCTGAAGGCGTGGGGCTCATGGGCCTCTACCAGTCAATCGTCGATATCGCGCAAACGGCCGCTGGCCTGGGACTGGGCGGCAGCGGGGTGCGACAGGTCGCCGAGGCCGCCGGTACCGGCGACGAAGCGAGGATCGCACAGTCGGCGAAGGCGTTGAGACGCATATCGATAGTACTCGGGGTGGTTGGCGCGCTCCTTCTTGCGGCGCTGGCATTTCCCGTCTCGGGGTTCACCTTCGGCGCCTACCAGCACGCCGGTGGCATCGCACTGCTCTCGCTCGCCGTATTTTTCCGGATAGTGTCGTCCGGGCAGACGGCGTTGATCCAGGGCTTACGTGGCATTGCAAATCTTGCCCGCATCAATGTGCTCACAGGTTTTTTCGGCACGGTTATCACGGTCCCGCTGATTTACCTGTTCGGCGCGCAGGCGATCGCACCCTCCGTCGTAGCGATTGCGGCCGTCACAACACTCTCCACCTGGTGGTACAGCAGACGGATAGGCGCACACTCGCCGCGAATGTCGGCTCGCCAATTTGGCCAAGAGTGGGCACCTCTGCTGAGATTTGGCGCCGTGTTCATGGCGAGCGGACTTCTAACCTTCGGCGCGGCCTATGCCATCCGCATCATCATATTGAAGGATGGGGGCGTGATGGCCGCAGGATTGTATCAGGCAGCCTGGGGGTTGGGCGGTCTCTATGCCGGCTTCATTTTGCAGGCGATGGGAACGGACTTCTATCCGCGCCTGACCACGACTGCGGATAATCATGCCGAATGCAACCGCCTGGTTAACGAACAGATGGAAATCAGCATCCTTCTTGCCGGCCCCGGTCTGCTCGCCACTTTGACGTTGGCGCCGCTCATGATGAGCCTATTCTATTCTTCGGAGTTTCATGGCGCGGTTGATCTCTTGCGCTGGATCTGCCTTGGCATGATGCTCAGGATCATCGCGTGGCCGATGGGTTTCATCATCCTGGCGAAGCGTGCACAATCCATTTTCTTCTGGACGGAGGTGGCGGCCACGCTCGTGCATGTAGGGCTGGCATGGCACTTCGTATCGAAGTTCGGTACGCCAGGAGCCGGCATGGCGTTTTTCGGCCTCTACGTCTGGCATAGCATCCTCATTTACGTGATCGTGCGGCGGCTTACCGGCTTCCGCGGATCCGCAGCCAACCGCAGGCACGTGCTGCTTTTCCTGCCTGCATCGGTGCTGGTATTCTCGGCGTTTTGGGTCTTGCCGTTATGGCCGGCGATAGGGATCGGCACCTTGGCCGTAGCTCTGACTGGGATCTACTCGCTGCGCATGCTGGTCCAGCTTCTTCCGCCCGAAGTGATGCCTGCAGTGATCAGAGGATGGATCGCGAAGTTCGCCTAGAGCCTTTCCGGGTCAGATTGAATCATTCTGCCGGAACAGGTGTTCGTCCGGGAAAAGGCGATTGGCGAAGGGCATACCCCAAGGTACGTCCGAGCCGATCGCCTCTGATCCAGGTGGAGAGATGCCCGGCCCACCGGCCGCACTGCTTCGCCATGCGAAGCAATGCGGCCGGCAATTCTAGAGTCTTGCAGATTTGCTGGGCAAATCTGCGGGGGTTGGCTGAAACGGGCCTGCCTGATCGACCTGCCGGCTTGGCCGTAGAGCTTGGCTTCGACGCGCGCCGGCCGGGGTCGACCATCCGACTCCGTTTGAGCCAACAGAATGCTTCAAATTGACCAGGAAAGGCTCTAACAAAAAATGCGCATCGAAGCGATGCGCATCAGGTCCTGCGGCACAACAAAGATTGCATCACGCAATCAGGAAATCATACAAGAGCGATATCCCTATCGTGCTGTAAGGCGGGTATGTTGGCGACCTCAGCCAATGAGCTTCGAAGTGCTTCGACAACCCTGACAATGTCGAGATCCGTCATCTGAGCATAAAGCGGAAGGACTACCGTTTGCCGCTGCGCTGCCACGCTTCGCTCCAGACTTGTGGCGGCACGATAAGAACTCTGGTCGGAATAGGCACCTTCCAGATGAATGTTCATCACACCGCGCCGGGTCGAGATCCCTTGATCGAGCAGTGTCTGCATGACCTTCCGCTGGTCGACGGCATCAGGCAGTCTCACGCAAAAGCTCTGCCAGTTGCTACGAGCCCAATGCGGCTCGACCGGTGAGAGCCCAGGGATCGTAGACAGGCGCTCACGATATTGCTCGGCGAGCCGCCTGCGCTGCGCAATCAGCCCCGGCAGCCGCCGTAACTGTTCCCTTCCGACGGCAGCCTGAAGGTCGGTCATACGGTAGTTGTAGCCCAGTTCGTCATAGTCTTCGAAGATCACCTGTTTCGAGCCATGGCGAACAGCATCGGTGACGCTCATGCCATGCTGACGCCACAGCCGGAACTTTCGATCATACTCGGGATTGGCGGTGGTCAACATGCCACCATCACCTGTCGTGACGACCTTCCGGGGATGGAAGGAGAAGCAGGCAATGTCGCCATGCGGCTTGCCTATCTTTTCCCAACGCCCGTCCCACAGGATTTCGCTTCCCGTCGCGCATGCAGCATCTTCGATGACCGGGAGCTGATAGCGCTTGCCGATCTCCACGATCGAGCGGAGATCGCAAGGCATGCCAAGCTGATGCACACATAGGATTGCCTTGGTGCGGGGCGTGATGGCTGCTTCGATCAGGCTGGGGTCGATATTGTAACCATCTGCTTCGATGTCGACGAAGACAGGGACCGCATTGCAGTATCGAACAGCGTTCGCGGTGGCGATGAACGAATGGCTGACCGTGATGACTTCATCGCCGGCACCGACATCGACCGCCATCAAGGCGAGATGCAGTGCGGTCGTGCAGTTTGAAACCGCGCAGGAATGTGCGGCGCCGACAAAGGCTGCGAATTCGCCCTCGAAGGCCGCGACTTCCGGTCCCTGCGTTACCCATCCTGACATAATAACGCGGCGCGCTGCTTCGGCCTCCTCTTCTCCGAGGACGGGCTTGGCGACCGGAATCGTTGAGAGAGACGCGCTCATGCAGCTTGCCCTCCTGCCGCAGCGGTCTTCGACTGCCACCAGGCGACAAGGTCGCGAAGCCCTTGTTCCATCGATATTTCCGCTTTGAAGCCAAGGAGTTTCTCGGCCTTGCTGATATCGGCAAGACGACGGGTTACGCCGTTGACCGCGCGGGCTTCTTTGTGCTGCGGTTCGAGTGAGACCCCCATGATGCTGCTCAGCATCTGCGCAAGCTGCAGGAGGCTTATTTCCTCGCCGCTCGCGACATTGAACACCTCATCGGTGACATCGCTCTTCGCAGCCAGCAGGTTTGCCCGGGCGATGTCACGTGCATCGACGAAGTCCATCGTCTGGCTGCCGTCTCCGTAGATGAGGGGTGGCATTCCGGTCGCCAGACGCTCCATCCAGCGGATCAACACTTCGGTATAGGCACCGTAAACGTCCATTCGCGGCCCGTATACGTTGAAATAGCGCAGCGCCACATAGCGCAGGCCGTACATCTCCGCGAAGCTGCGAAGCAGCCCCTCGTTAAAGGTCTTGGCCGCGCCGTAGATCGTCCTGTTATTATATGGATGATGGGCTTCGGTGGTCGGAAAGGTCTCGGCCAAGCCCAGCACAGAGGCTGAAGAGGCAGCGACGACCTTCGACACGCCTGCCTTTACGGCAGCTTCGAGAACATTGAACGTGCCTTCGGCCAGCACATCGAAGGCAAGCCGTGGGTCTTCCGCGCATTGCGTGATGCGAATGGCCGCCTGGTGAAAGACGATGTCCACACCCTCGAAGGTTTTCGCCAGCAAGGCTCTGTCACGGATATCTCCCTCGATAATGTTGACGGACCCGCCACCTATTGCCGTGCTGAGATTGTCCCGGCGTCCGCGCACGAAGTTGTCGAGGATGATAATCTCGCGCGGCTTCTCCAATGCGACGAGATCGGCGATATGCGACCCGATCAGGCCGGCTCCGCCGGTAATGAGTACCCGTTGATCTCTCACGATCTTCCTCCACGCGATATATCGACCACAGCATCGGCTTCCGTGCGCCAGCGTATAAACTTCGCCGGCACGCCCGCCACGACTGAAAACGGTTCGACATCGGAAACAACGACAGCGCCCGCTCCGACGATCGCCCCCTTCCCGATGCTCACGCCGGGAAGAATTGTTGCGTTCGTTCCAATATCGGCCCATGCGCCGATGCGGACCGGCTTGATTTCGAGATCCGTGCGAATGATCGGCACCTCCACCGGCAGTGCCGTGTGGGTCGACCCAAGCACTTTGGCGCCAGGACCCCAGCCGACACAGTCCTCGATAACCAGATCGCGTGCATCGAAATAGGCCATCGGGCCGATCCAGACATTGTCGCCGATCACGCAGGTGCCGTCGAAGCGTCCCTGGATATAGGCCTGGGCGCCGATGAACACGCCATTGCCGATTTCGAACGTTTCCGGATGTTTGAAACCGGCGCCGCCCGCGACCTGAAGTCCCGCGCCGCAGTTCCGCGCGATCGCTTGCCAGATGGCTTTGCGCATCAGAGTGTCGACGACCCCGTCACCTGTGGCGAAACGACCATAGAGGTCTATCAGGCCAGCGCGCCCGTATGATTGTCTGAGCTCTTCGACCAACCCAGTTTGGTAGTCAGGATCTGCCGGCCTTTCATGGCGACCATGGACCGCCTGCACCAGTCGAGCCTCGCCTGGGCGGTTAACTGACATAGGCGTACTCCAGCGCGGCGGCCACCTGGTCAACGTGTCGTACAGGCATCTCTGGATAGATCGGCAGCGAGAGGACCTCCCGTGCGGCGGCTTCCGAAACCGGGAAGTCCCCGGCCTGGTAACCAAGGTCGGCATGGGCTTTCTGCAGATGAACAGGGATGGGATAATGCAGCCCGGACGGAATGCCTTCCGCGCTGAGCAGGCGTTGAAGCCCATCGCGATCGTGGCTTCTTATGGCATAGACATGATAGACGTGACGCCGGTCGGCTGCTTCGACAGGGATTGTCAAATCCGTCGATCCGGCAAGCAGCGAAGAGTAGCGGCGCGCATGAGCGCGACGCGCCTCGGTCCAGTCTTCAAGGTGCCGGAGCTTGACACGCAGGATCGCGCCTTGAATGGCGTCCATGCGATAGTTAAAGCCTTTCAGCAGATGGTGATAGCGTTGCTCCTGACCCCAGTCTCGCAGCATGCGCATCGTCTTGGCCTGATCATCGTCATTCGTAACGACCATACCCCCCTCGCCGCAGGCGCCGAGGTTTTTGCCCGGATAGAAGCTGAAGCAGCCGGATAGGCCGATACTGCCGGCACGGTGGCCTTTGTATTGCGCGCCATGGGCCTGGCAGGCGTCTTCGATGACGGGTATCCCGTGGCGCTCGGCAATTGCCTTGATCGCGTCCATATCGGCCATTTGACCGTAGAGATGGACAGGAACAATGGCCTTGGTGCGGGGAGTAATCTTTGCCTCGACCTCCGCCGGATCCATCGTGAGTGTCACGGGCTCAACATCGACGAACACGGGTCGCGCACCCGTATAGCAGATCGCCGACACGGTTGCGACGAACGTGAATGGCACCGTAATGACCTCATCGCCGGGACCAACGCCCGCCGCAAGCAGGGCAAGATGCAAGGCACTCGTTCCGGTGTTGACCGCTATCGCATGCTTGACGTTGCAATAGTCGGCGAATTCCTGCTCGAAATGCGCGACCTCGTCGCCCAATACGTACTGCCCCGAGGCGAGGACGCCGAGCACAGCGGCGTCGATCTCACCCTTGATTGACTGATATTGTGCCTTAATGTCCAGGAACGGGATCATGCGATGCGCCTTGCCTCTTCGAGCTCGATGATGCGACCGCGCTGGGCTAACGACCGGCTTGCAGCTTCCAGAATGCGAACGACGCGCAAGCCGGCATGGCCGTCCGTAATGGGCCGCGAGTTCTGCTCGATGCACTCGACGAACTGATCCAGTTCGCGTTTCAGTGCTTCGGTCATATCGAGCTTGGGCGCCCACATGTCGCCGCTGCGGTAGCCAACCATCATCTGATGCACTTTCTCGCCGTAAGCCTGAGAATTGGGGTTCAGCGTGATGCCCTTGTCGTAGACCTTGATCTTTTCGCTGGGCTCCAGATCGTCGTAGACGACCATCTTGTTGCTGCCACCGATCAGCGTGCGGCGCACCTTGACCGGCGCCAGCCAATTGACGTGGATGTGTGCGATGAGCTTGCTTTCGAAGAAGAGCGTGAGATAGGCGATGTTTTCCGGCTCGCCGAGGACATGGCTCATGCCTGTCGCTGAAACAGCCACCGGCCTTTCCTGCACAACATGGTCCAGGATGGAGAGATCATGCACCGCGAGGTCCCAGATGACGCTGACATCATGCTGGAAGAGCCCCAAATTGACCCGAACCGAGTCATAATAATACATGTCGCCCAAGCCGTTCTCGACCAGTTCGCGCATCTTGCGGACGGCGCCGGTGTGGACGAAGGTATGATCCACTGCCAGCACGAGGCGTCGGCGTGCGGCCTCTTCGACCATCCGCGAAGCTTCCTCCGTCGTCGATGCCATCGGCTTTTCGACGAAGACATGCTTTCCGGCCATCATAGCCTGCATTGCGAGCTTGAAATGGGTGAAGACCGGCGTCGCGATAGCGATGGCATCAACTCTTGGATCACGCAGCACTTCCTCGAAATCATCGGTGATCGTCACGGCGGGGTAGCGGCTTTTGACAGCCGCCAACCGCTCAACATTAAGATCACAGACAGAAACGAGGTGCGCTCCGGCCGCCTCCGAGATGTTGCGCACCAGATTCGGGCCCCAATATCCATACCCAACAACAGCAATGCCGATCATTTCATTCCTCCCGACGCATACATGTCGACTGGTCCGTCATTGACGCGACCGATCACCCTGGCCGGAACGCCAATAACAATGGCGCCATCCGGTACATCTTTTGTTACAACGGCTCCGGCGCCGACCTGCGCAGCCTCTCCGATGGTCACGCCAGGCAGAATGGTGGCGTTGCTGCCAATCGACGCGTGGCGCTTGACCAGGGTCGGGACGACAATCCAGTCGGCCTCCGTCTGGAGGCTGCCATCCGGATTGACGGCGCGCGGGTATGTGTCGTTCGTAAACATGACCCCGTGGCCTATGAACACGCCGTCTTCCAGCGTCACGCCCTCACAGAGGAAGGAATGGCTGGAGATCTTGCAGCTTTTTCCGACCAGGACGTTTTTCTGGATCTCAACGAAGGTGCCGATGCGCGTTCCGGCGCCGATTGTGCAGCCGTATAGATTCACAAGATCCGGATGGTGGATAATGGTGCCGTCATCCAGCTTGACGTTTGATGCAATCATCCCTGCAAAACCCCTACTCTTGAACACGCCCAGACTTTCAGTTGAAACCAACAATCGCTTGATTGCACCCAAGGTTTCACACCGACAGGGCTAATATTTTTCTACATTGCAAAGAGAATTGTTTTCTGCATCTGAGTAAAGAAACAAAACGTTTAAGGTTATTCACCTAAAGGCGTATCTACTTATGATGACTTACGCCCATGTTCATACATCGGCCAACGTTGGTGGCGGACTCACCGACCGCATCCGCAGCCGGTCCTACGCCGGAGACTGCGATTGTTTCCATGCATTTAGTGACCCGTCACAAACTACGGTGTAACGATGAAGTTTATCCTGAAAATTATCTAGTAACGCGTAAGACTACTTCAGATTTACTTTATATTTCCGACTTGTTATGAAAGTTGTGCGCTACTTAGCCTATATTAGCTACTGTAACGTTCCGCGAATTGTGGTATTCGATTCCTACTTTAGAGTTTCCTAAACCCCCGAATTGAGAGGGGTTGGTACTCGGAGCCTTAGTTGAGCGTAACGTGTTAGGGGAGGGTGAAGCTGTGAATTCAGCACTTATACCGAATTTGGACCTCAGGCAGGAGAACGTAGCTCTTCCCCTCAGGATAGATAATCCGAACACAGCTGTCGTGCCGGGAAGACACACGCATTCGCTTGTCATTCTCGATAATCGTGAGCTTGATCGGCAATGCCTGGCGCAATGCATGGCTGCCCAAAAGGCGGATTTGCAGATTCTGGCATTTGGATCAATTGAGGAGTGGAAGCAGAAGCGCGACGAATATCCTCCGCTTTCGGCAATCCTCTTGAACGTCGGCGGCAAAAAGATCGATGAACCGGCCGTTTCGGAGCAAATCCGGAAGCTTTCGTCAGAATTTGTATCAACGCCACTCATCGTATTGGCCGATAGCGACGATTTCGGCCAAATCGTTAGGGCACTTGAGTACGGAGCCAAAGGGTTCATCCCCGCCTCAGTCAGCGTCAGTGTCTGTATGGAGCTGATCGCGCTGTCGGTGGCAGGAGGAATTTTTGTGCCTGCAAGCGCCCTGTTCGCCATGCGTCATTTGCTGGACTCGAGCAATTCGACCGCACGCCCGCTAGCCGGCATATTCACGGATCGTCAGGTCGAAGTCGTGGAGGCGCTCCGACGCGGAAAGGCAAACAAAATTATCGCTTATGAGCTCAACCTGCGAGAAAGCACTGTAAAGGTGCATGTTCGCAATATTATGAAAAAGGTCAAAGCGACGAACAGAACGGAAGTCGTGTTCAAGCTCAACGATCTGTTTCTTTCGGGCGGCTCTGCGACAAACAGCCTGTGCTGATGCGGTCGGCCGATCAGATCTTGGATCGCATCAGGAGCGCATTCTCGCTCTAAACATCCTCGGTGGCTGCACGGCAAATACGCCACCGAGTCCGCGATTGCATCTTCAGCCTCACTTGGAAAGTCTGTCATGTACGACTCTCCAGGTGTCGCTGTTTGCATGTGCAATTTTCCCACGGCTAATTGCCGGTGCCGATAGGAAGCCTGGAAAGCGCTATTCGGATCTTGCGCAACGGGCCTCTCTGCGAATGGGGGACCAGACCCCGCGCAAGATGCCAGAAATATCGGAACTCAGGCAGCGGCGGCACATTCGGCCGCAGGCCATTCAGGCGCAGTCTGACCATCAGGCCATCGACGCCTGAATATAGTCGCAGACGCCAGCCAGCATCACGTTTGAATTGTAGAGATGTTACTTTCTCGCCGGCGCTGCTTCCGCCGACGGGAGCGTGACGAAGAACATTTGCAAGATCTGGCTGCTGACAGCGCTCAAGAATATCGGAAAACCATGCAAGCCACTCGGAATCGCTCCGATCAGGAATCTGATGAATGCTTTTTCGATCCCTGCCATACCGCCCCGAGACGACCCCATCGCCTGAGCGACCGAGTTGCGCGATGACGAGGCGCGCGCGCCTGAATTCGTCGTGGGATAGCGATGGATAGAAATCTTGCAGCCTTCGCGCCCGCTCAAACTGGCCTCTGGAGATTAAAGCGAGAAGGAAGTACGCCCACTCGACCGGATCCGGGTTGAGTGCCCCATATTCGCTCATGGTCACCTTGACCAGGTCCACCAGAAGCTCATAGGCGTGATCGGCGTCGCCCTCCTGCAACGCACAGATGGCAAGGCGGAATTTAGCTTCGGGCAGGTAGGATACATAGTCCAGGCAGCGCGCGTAGCACTGCTTGGCCTCCGCCACCCTGCCCTGCTCGAGAAGCAAGTCGCCCTGCTTCAGCAAAGCGCGATCGCTGGCTTCCCCCACGATATGGACGCTCTCTCGCCTGGAGCTACGCTGAACCTTTGTAAGATCGCCGAAGGGGCCGGACTGAATGATCTTTTCACCGAACTGCAGGCCTTTGTTCAGCATGAACCACTGATATATTTGCGGCCTGTGGCTCAGTGTGTGACACGAATGGATCAAACTGTAACCGGCTTTCGTGATACGCCGTATTTCGTCGGGATGGGCAAAAAGGTAATCTAGTCGCTCGACGACGTTTTGGCCGTCAACAAAGACACAGTTCTCCATATCGACAAAGCCAGCTGCCTCCACTGCTGCTGTGCGTTCGGTCACGAGACAGGCATTTGCCCCGGGAATCTCGAAGTGCTTGCGTACGACCTCGCCGCCCATAGTGCCGCATGTGGGGACGACGAGGCTCGAGTTGAGCGCGCGCGCGTAAGCCTCTCCGGACAGGAGCTGGGAAGCTAGCTTGCTCTCATAGGCGTGTTGCGGCGAGACCAGGCAGGGGTAACGGTCGCGGATCATCGGAAAGACCGTCTGTCGCCAGGGATAAAGGCCATAGGCCTGACCTGTGAGCATCACCGGGATGACCTTTTGCTGGCCATAGTCGTGGTAGACTTCGGGATCGATGAAATTTGGCCAGACGAAGAGATTCTCCTTCACCGCCGGCATATATTCCGGAGTCATCGTTGCGATCGCGAAATACGCCTCGATGCCCCACTGCTCCATATCGGAAAGGAAGCCCGCGCGTCGATCGCACCATGCGTCGGCGTTATGAAGGCCAAGCTTGGGAACGACGATATGGGTATTGGTGTTGGTGATTTTTATGCGACGCGACCCATGCGACCGATAACCGCTTTCAAACAGCGTCAGATCCGGTTCGTACCTGTCGCATATCTCTGCATAATCGCAGTCGCGGTTAATGACGACGACATCGAAATGTGTTGTGAGGCATTTGACCTGCTGCTGCATGTGCAGCAGCAGGTAACCGGCCGCGTTCGCATTGGGCTGATGGTCCCATTGAAAAAAAACGAGCCGCGGCTTTCGATCATTAACGTTGCTATTCATGTCCCTATCGAATGGCTTCAGGAGCAGTGAGTTCGACGTTCGCAGACGCCAGATGCGGATAAGCTTCTTGCGAGGACTTGGCGCTAAGCCTGTTCCTTACGCCGCCGGAAAGCTTCCACTCGAAATAAGCGATCGTTCTCTCAAGCCCCTCACGAAGGTTCACCTTCGGCTGCCAGCCCAGTTGTTGCGTTGCGCGGCTGATATCGGGCTTGCGCTGTGTCGGATCGTCGACCGGCAGAGGATTGAAGACGATACCGGACTTCGATCCGGTCATTTCGATCACCATTTCTGCCAATTCACGGACCTGGAATTCTCCGGGATTGCCGAGATTGATAGGGCCTGTGACTCCAGCGGGCGCACCCATCAGACGGATAAAACCGTCGATCAGGTCGTCTACATAGCAGAACGACCGTGTTTGCGTGCCGTTGCCAAAGATGGTGATCGACTCGTTTCGAAGCGCCTGAACGATGAAATTGGAGACGACGCGGCCATCGTTGGTCTGCATGCGAGGCCCATAGGTATTGAAGATCCGCGCCACCCGGATTTCCACGCCATATTGACGATGATAGTCGAAGAACAGCGTTTCGGCGCACCGCTTGCCTTCGTCATAACACGCCCGCGGGCCTATGGGATTGACGCTTCCGCGATAGTCCTCCGTCTGAGGATGGACTGCCGGATCGCCGTAAACTTCGCTGGTGGAAGCCTGGAAGATCTTCGCCTTGGTGCGCTTGGCCAAGCCCAGCATATTGATGGCCCCATGCACATTGGTCTTCACAGTCTGCACAGGATCGAACTGGTAGTGAACAGGAGATGCCGGGCAGGCGAGGTTGTAGATCTCGTCGACTTCCACATAGAGCGGGAAGGTAATGTCGTGCCGGAGTATCTCAAAGCGAGGATCGTCAAGAAGATGCAGCACATTGTCGCGCGAACCGGTGTAGTAATTGTCCACGCAGAGGACGTCATTGCCCTCGCGCAAAAGCCTTTCGCACAGGAATGATCCCAGAAACCCGGTGCCGCCGGTTACCATAATTCGCTTTTGTCCGTGCATTGGTATGCTCCGTTGTTGATGGTTGCCTCGCGGAAGCGAGGATGGTCAGTAGGCTCCCCCGCGCTTGAACACCGCAGGGATTGTGCTGAGAAGAATTTGGCAGTCGAACCACAGGGACCGGTTGTCGATGTAGAACTCGTCGAGTTGCTGCTGCAGCTCGATATCCGCATTGCTTCGTTCGGATATCTGCCAGAGGCCTGTCAGCCCCGGTGTTACCGAACGCCGCTTGTCACGAAATTCGCTGTCCATCGCTGAGAGGTGATATTCTGGAAACGGACGCGGTCCGACGATGGCCATCTGCCCCGCAATGATGTTTGCCAATTGCGGCAGCTCATCGATGCTCGAAGAGCGCAGCATATGTCCGATCACCGGAAGGACGCGCGGATCGTCCTTGAGCTTGAAGTGGCTCAACCACTCGGCGCGCATGTTGGGGTCGTCTCGGAAGACAGCTTCAAGGCGCTGCTCTGCATCCTGATACATCGTCCTCAATTTCAGGACGTGCACCGGCTTGCCTGACCGCCCCTCCCTGGTGTGCCGGAAGAAGACGGGGCCCGGATCGATGGCATAGATTGCGGCCGCTGCAAACGCGATGAATGGGGCGACGACGATCGATGCAGGGATGGCGATTGCGAGATCGAGGATTCGGCGAACCAGGTCCGAGTTCACCGAACTCCCACTGTTGGTAAGGCGAATACCGATTTCTCCGCCGACATCCGCAGGCCGCAATCCGGTTACCTTGAGGCTCGGCGTGTCGGACAGCAAAATGACTTCGGCGAACTTCCGACGCATAGCCGCCAAATCTGGTGCAAGCACGCCTGTGTCGCCCGCAATCATGGCAATGGATGGCCCGCCATCGGGCAATGCCTCCACACTATCGGGGGAAATGGCCTCCGGCCTGATGCCATACTGCCAGTGGTTCTTGAAATGGGCCACGAGAGCGGGGGTAAGGTTGCCCCCCCCTATGACAACCGCGTGCTCCCCCCAGACTCCAAGTTTCCAGGACAGGCCCCGTGCAAGCCAATGCACAAATGGCTGAACAATCAGCCCGAGAGCGAGGAACCCAATGACGGCAAGCAGCAGTCGTTCCCCCTCCGGGAGGATAATTGCTCCAAACGCCGCCAGGACAGCCACCTTGACGGCAGCTACAGTGCGCCGCCGCAGATGTTCGTGCTCATGTAACCGATATCCAGGGTAGAGGCCGGCCGATGCGTAAAGAATAATCGCGGCGAGTGCTGCGATCGCGAACGTACGCTCCGCCAGCGTGCCCTCCAAACCACTGGGGAAAAAGGACAGGACAACAAAATAGGCAACCAAATAGCTTGCAATGTCGCCGGCGGCCAGCAAGGACGAGGTTGCAAGCCGAGGAAGCCGACGCCGTAGTGCGGCGGGCATATTCAGCCCTGCCCGGTCAAAGGGATCGGCGGTCTTAGCTGCTATGGGCGGCACGGAACCTGCCGCAATCGCCCGCGACGTCATGTCACTTGATGTGGCTGCCTTCGACGGACGCGGTGTCATTGCTGGCGACGCAAATAAGGACATGATGGCTTTACACCTTTGCAGCTGCTTCTTTTGGCGCGCTTGGTCCAAAAACCGCGTCTTCGATCGGAAACTTCCGAAGCCCCAGTCTCTGGAATGCCGTCAGTGAGATGAAGGTCGGCACGACGACCGCATAGCGCCGCCACAGCCGTCGCGGCTCGCACAAAAGGCGGAACGCCCATTCGAAGCCGCTTCTTTGAATGATCCTTGGAGCCTGCCGCTTGAGGCCGGCGTGGAAATCGAATGCGGCTCCGACACCGATGAGCATCGATGCTTCCAGACGATCGCGCATGCGTGCCATCCAAAGTTCCTGCTTTGGACTGCTCAGCCCGACCCAGATGATATCGGCGCCCGATCGATTGAGCTGGTCAGCAATCTCCGTTTCCTCCCGCGTCGACAGTTTGCGAAAAGGTGGCGCATAGGAGCCGACGATCTGTGCTTGCGGAAATTTCGCGAGAAGTCGCGCCTGCAGTTGTTCGAGCGTTTCGGCCGTTGCGCCATAAAGGAAGTGGCGCAAGCCCTTGGAGCTGCCGGCATCGAAAACGGATAACATCAGATCCGGTCCATAGACCCTGTCGCTTTCGGCATGACCAGCACGTTTCAATGCCCATACCAACGGCATGCCGTCGGGTGTCACGAGGAACGCACGGTTATGTATCGACCGGAGCTCGGGATCATCTTGACATCGGACGACACCGTGCGCGTCGCGAACGCACACATATTCCTTCCTGCCGTCTTCGATCGCTGTTTGAATAAATCCGGTGGCACTTTTGAGATTAACTGCCGAAATGCGAACACCAAGGACATTAATAGATTCCGAATAGCTCGGTCGATTAAGAACCGAATCTTGACTGCTGTCTGCTAGTTGCTTTCTCATGACCTGCGCTTTCGCAATCTAAACTGTCATCAGAATATGCTGTAAGGGCGATTGCCTCCATACTTGCCGTTCCAACTATTGGACGTAGATGAGACTTCATATTTCTACGCCTTACGCGGGGATAAGTTACAATATTTGGAGTAAGGCAATGTACCCCTATGGTTTACGACGTGCTCTTTTTGATGAGTGCCGTCGCGAAAGAGCGTTTGACCGTCGCAAAATCGAAGAAGATAGTCGCCGTCGCGCAGACAGGGCCGGGGGTGAGCGCACAAGCCGGGAGAGAGATGTGGGGATCCGACAGGCGAGATGACGGCCTCGGCTGGCGAGCAGTCAGAGCTGGACGACAGAATCCGCTGCAGAAAGATTTGAGTTCCGACAGCTACACCGTCATCAGGGAACTGCTAGCCGCCAATCAGGTGGAATGCTTACGACTGATTGTGACACAGTACCTGAAATCGGAAGGCCGGTATCAGTACGGTGGCAAATTCCAGCTTCAGGCCAGGTATGTCGCAGAGGAAGTCGCCAGATTTCTGACATCCGACGTGATCCTCAATCACCTCAAGGAAATCACGCAACCGCTTGACGTCGTTCTCACAGGCGAATGCGATATGATGATCAACACGACATCGTCGTGGCATAATGAGGTTCCCCACCACCTTGCCTGCATTGACGGAACTATCTTCGCGGACGAGTCTTTCAGGGGTATAAGATCGCATTCTACCTGCAGGATCGGGACGAAAACTCGCCAGCGACATTGAAGGTTCGACCAAGATCTCACCTCAGGGGCCTGGTAAGGAGCATGCCGGAGAAGGGGCAGGCGATGCCATCATTTTCGATGTGCGGATCGAACATGCCGGGCAAATGCCGACACTCGTTGACAGAAGCCTACGCAAGTTCTGCGACCGGATCGGGCCGCGACTTCGCATTGACTCGCAAAGGGCTTTCACCGTGGCACGATCAGCCCTTCGAGGGATGGCCGGGACTCCTGACCGCGTTGCGGTTTTCATGACCATTGGTCCGTCTGATGTATGGACCCATTCTTATGCCGATGAAGGCTCCAATCGTCATCCGGGAGTTCGGGGAACTCTCAGTGCAAAGGTGCTGACCCAGCTCGCTGCCTACAATATTGCCCCGCCTAAGCCTGCCTCACCCTACCAGATCTCCGGATCCTGATTTTGATGCAGTATACTTATGTCGGCTATCCCCGCGCGTCTGGCGCGGGATCCGAACTGGCAAGGGTTGCAATTTCGCTTTCGAATTGGCTCACCAAGGGCATGTCTTCATCGTTCTTAACTGCTGCAGTCACCAGCAACGCGTGCACGAATGGCGGAGCGGGTTTACAAGTCGCCATAGCCGAAGGCGCTATCGCGGGCAGGAACACCGCTCGTCGCGGCGCCTTTTGTTACTCCGGCGGCGCGACGACGCTTGCGGTGTCCGCCCCAGCCTTCTGGAGATCCCTTAGATTGCCAAATTCTCCCGAACGCATGATGCTCGGATGTATTCGGAAGCTCTTGTCGTTCAAATTGCCGATGTAGCGGTTGCGAGCGAACTGCACGTATCCAGGCCCGTGGCCGGGAGCGTAGACGTATGCTGCAAGCCCGCTACTACTGCCGATCGACACGATATTGCCCTCGATACGGTTGGGGCGTGCCCATGGCGGATGCCACTCCCTGCCGGTACCGTCATCAACGCGAAAAGCCGCGCCCGATCCGTGCGTGATGACGTTTCCCGTCACCAAGTTGCTCCAGCCGCCGTTGATGCCGATCGCCGATATATTGTCCGAGAGCGTATTTCCTTCGATGCGCACACCGCTGGCCTTGCCATCGGTGTAGATCGCCCAACTGATAGGGGTCGGCCATTCATTGATATTTTCATATCCGGGAGGCCAAAACGTCCCATCGGCCCTGTTCATAAGTTGACCTGTCCCGGTAACCAGGTTGTAGCGGATGCTGCTGTTCAGGAGGTCCGCCTGCTCGCCCATCAGCTTGATGGCACCGCCATCTGCCGTCTGCTGATTGGCATTGCGGATCACGTTATGCTCGATGACTGCGTCGTGGACTGCGTCTTGTGCTCCCCACAGTGAGCCGCCGGCGATACCGAACTGCGCAGTATTTTCGACCAGGTTATGGGCGATCCTGATACTGTCGGCCGCCTGGAACCATATCCCCGCGGTTTCAAAGTAGACCCTTCCGATGTCATGAATATGGTTCGACAGGATTCTGGCTCTGTCGGATTTGCCGAAGCTGCCATAGGTTGTGCCAACGTAAATCCCATTGCCAGCCACATCTCCAATCACGTTGCCGGCAATCAAGACATCTTTGCTCTCGGAAACATGGATGCCGACGCCGACATTGTCGATGGAATTGCCGAGCAGCCGGACGCCGTCCGAGTGATCGAGCCGTATGGCCCCAAAGCTTCTGGTGTCGGTACCGAACTTGCCGCTGCCCTGCGGATCCCCATCCCGAAACTGGAGCCCCGAGATAACCATCCCGTCGGCTCCATCCAGCCTGAAGAAGGTCGGCAGGATGCCGGCGACAACTGTAGAACTGGTTGGCGGTCGATCGGTCGGGATATAATCGAGTTGACCGTTGACGCGGTCATACCACCACTCCCCAGGCGCATCGAGCATCGCCGCCGCCCCAGTCAGGAAATAGCGGCTGCCTTCTGCGGTGAAGAAATAGCTGGTGCCTTGGGTATTTATGGCCCGGTTCGCGGCGTCGATTGAAACCACTGGGAGGGTGTCACTGCCCCACTGGCTGCCGGGGTGAAAACCACCTACGATGTGGGCGACTAGCCCTGCCGCATTTTTTGAGATCGGAAGATCGCCGGCATGGAAGCAAAAGCGCGTGTTACCATGCCATATATCGTCGTCCTGCGTGCACTTAGCCGCGAAAAGCCACCCTTTGCGCGGGTCTCCATCGAGTGGAGCGTTGGGAAAGCGAGCCCGCGTCTGGCGCGCGCCGCTGACGAAAAGATCGCCCACATCCCGGCCCGCAGGCAGCTTCAGTGACGCCTTCCAGCGACCATCGGCCTGCGCCGTCCAATTGCGCACAATCGGGCCGCCGTGCAGGACTGGCGCCTCGTTGCATCTCGCCGCGATGATCAGGCCCGCATCGCGAGCATCGAAGACTATCGGTTCAGCGAGATAATAATCCCCATTGCCCATTGCGATCGTATTCTGGCCGCCCTTCTGGCGCGCAGCATCCCGCGCTCTTTCAATACTGGCAAAAGGACCGTCTGTACGCCGAGAATTTGCTTTAGGAAGGTGCCCGCTCCAGGTGTCTTTGCCATCGGGAGAGACATAGAATACTGCCCGGGCCGCGGGTGCTCCGGTCACCATGCTGCTCAGTGAAGTCCCCTTCAGCTTGTCTGAAAAAGTCGCCGGCGAGGCTTCCGCGCAAGTTGCCTCCCTGACCGTCGTCTGCAGCCTCTCAGGCGCATCTGCGTTCGGGCTCACCGAGGCCAGCTTGCTCGGCTGCGGAAAGAGCATCGCAAGCAAAATGCTCAAGATCGGCGCGAAGCGCAGCCTCATGAGATTTGCAGCTCCGCCGTTGGGCTGCGGGCCGATGCTCGCAGTTGCCGGCCGGGAGCCGTCGAAACAACAACAGGCTTGTATAGAGAGAACATGATGATGGCTGTTGTGAACAGAATGAAAATCGCGTCATTCTGGATAAGGAAGATTGTCTCGGTCAGGTTCATCACCAAAACCACAACCGTGAAGACGTTCAGCCAGAGCCAGCCATAACGCGGGTCCCCGCATTGTAGGGCCGCCCCTTGGCGGAGTGCCTGCAAAAGCATCAGAGCGAACAAAGTCATTCCGCTTATTCCGAAGCTCAGCAGCGTATCGCGGAATCCATTATGGGCGTGGGGAGCCATCCATTGGATCTTTGACCAGATAATCCACGCTTCGGGATTCGCTTCTGTCCAAAACGCCTGGTAGCCGAAGCCGAGCAGGAGATGATCGGCGATCTGACCGTCGACAAGTTCCCACAAGGGCACTCGGCCCGTCAACGTGGCATCCTTGCCAAGCGCCTCAAGGAAAGGGACCAGGAATTCATGAAGCAAAAGGAGGATCCCGACGAACATTTGAACAAAAAACAGGATGAAGACGATCCGACCGATGCCACGGATTCGCTGCAACATGGAGTAGAATCCGATCAGGCAATATGCCGATACCGTCGCAATTGTCGCGGTCATCGATCCGGAAAGGAAGAGACAAGCCCCGCCCGCCATCAGCAAGATCAAAGCGGTTCGCCGCAAGCCTCGGTTGCCGTCCATTACGACGGCGGTCGACACCAGTATCATCATGCCGGCGTACCAACCAAGGCTGTTCTTGTGGATGAATATGCCGCGCACCGCGCTGTCCGTGGGCATGCGAGCGAGCCCCGGTGACACCACAAGAAGCAAAAGGCTGAGGACGATACATGTTCCGAAGGTCGCAAATGCAATGAGAAGCAGCTGCCTCGGCGTAAAGCGTATTGCCAATACATAAGCCAAAAGAACCGTGAAGAGCAGGCCGATGGCACGCCTGAAAGTCGTCGACGGGCCAACCGACCAGAAGACGGACAAGAAGGGCATAGCGACCATCAGCGGGACAAACCAATTTCGCTTCAGCGCTGTGATGAAGTGCGGAAAATTTCGTGCCAGCATCAGCAATGTAAACCCGTATACGGGTAGACAAAGCAGACGCAATATCGACCTGGCATGATCGCTAAGGCCTCCGTCGGCATCCGCCAACATTAGCGGGAAAAGCGCGCCTGTCTGAAGAAAAAGGCAGAGGCCGGCGCCCCAGCACTCTATTGTTCGCCAACTGGCAGTCGGCCCATTCGCTATTCTAAGCGTGTACGCTCTCATTACCCGTCCCGACTTGCTTGGACAGATGAGAGGGTATTGATCGCGGCAATGTGGAAAGACATGAAACCCCTTTCATAGCTGCGCCACCACCAGCGAACATCCCGCCACCTCCCCAGTCAACTAACGCAAACGTAGGCGGAGCTAATCCTAACGCGCTTACCCACCATCTAAGGGCGTTGTTTGGTTTAAGCTCCCGGTTTGCCCCTCCTCCAAAAGTTGGTGCCGGGACGTACAACATTGCCCATAAGAGCAGATGTCACCTGTGACCAATCACCGGTAGCTTCACGATGAAAGATGCCGCAAAGCACGTCGCGCTGAGCCGCAGTTTTCGGTGAAGTGAGACAGTAATTCTAGCGCAACTGACTATTGGCAGGTGACGCTTAGAAGGGTTGGGATTGGTATGGTTCTGCGTCATGATCCTGGTTTTGTAACGGGAGTGCCACGCGTCAAGGCGTTGTCGGCGGTAAATCTAGCTCAAGGCGAAATCCTCACCGAGCAGAACAATACCTGTCTGCATCTCATCTCTTTCCGCCAATTCGCGCTACCAGACGCGCGAGCGTTGGCAACTCTGGTGCACCGAAGCGTCGCGCAGCGACGAGCTTGAGGAGGCGTCATGGAGAGGCCGACATTCAGCGTCCTTATCAACAACTACAACTACGGTCGCTTCGTCGAACGGGCGATTGACAGCGCCTTGGGACAAGAGGCGTCCAATGTCGAGATAATCGTCGTCGACGACGGCTCGAGCGACCAGTCGCGCTCTGTTCTCGACGGCTATGACAAGCGGGTGGCGGTGCTTTTCCAGGAGAACCAGGGACAGGCCGCAGCCATAAATGCTGCTGTGAAGTTGAGCAGTGGCGACATCCTCTGTTTTCTCGATGCCGATGACTGGTGGGCGCCAGGCAAGCTGTCGGCAACCGCCGTTGCTTTCCACTCCAATCCTCAGGCATCTCTTGTTTATCACCGACTTCAGCCAACGCAGACCGATGGCTCACCAGCCTTCAAGCCAATACCTCGGACCCTGTGTTCAGGAAATTTGTCGCCACTGCTCGCCAAATCGGCTGGTTGGTGGCCCTTCCCGATGACATCAGCCATCGCTGTAAGACGCAGCGCGTGGGATGCTGCAGGGGATATTCCCGAGCAGTTCCGTATGTCTGCCGATGCCTGGCTCACAGGCATCTATCCATTTCTCGGGGGCGTTGTCGCCTTGTCGGATCCACTCGGGTTCTATCGGATTCACAACAATAATTGGTATCGGCCAGTCGATGACGCCGCCATGCTGCGGAAGCGGATGGCCCATTGGCAGGCGACGGTTGAAGCGACGAACCGGTTTCTTTCCGCGCATGATCTGGCGGGAAGGCTGCGTCTGACTGATCACTATCCGTACCGGGTAGCCTCAGCCAGGCTGCAGGGCGCCGATACACGCACCCGGTTCAGCCTCGCAGTGGAAGGGCTCTTTTTCGCCGGAGAACCAAACTTGCTGAGGCGGACGCGTGATGCATTGCGCACAGCCTACGACTTGCCTCGACTTGGTCAGGATGTCGGCGTGTCGGAGTCTGCGGGATGAAGGCGCTGCTGCTGGTTTCCGAACTGGAAGACTACACCATCTCCTTCGCTAGCGGCGTTGCGCGACATGCGCATGTCGTCCTCGCGGTTCCGCGCCGGCGCTACGCACACCTTGCTTCATGGATCGATCCGGCTGTCGATCTGCACCTCATGGACTGGCCAAGGCACCGCTCGCTCTCCAATCCCTGGTTCCTGCACCAACTCACACGTCTTATCCGGCAGGAGCGGCCGAACGTCATTCACCTGCTGAGCAACTCGACGCTCTGGTTGAATTTTGCCGCGCCGTTCTGGCGACCGATCCCGATCGTGACGACCGTCCATGACGTGGAAGTGCATCCCGGCGATTCCGACACCCGCACGCTGCCCGCCTGGGCTCCCCAATTGATGGTGCGGCAATCGGGCCATGTCGTCGTCCATGGCGAAGGGCTGAAACAGATGGTCCTCGAGCGATATTCAAAGTCGCCTGATTGTGTCCATGTCTTGTCGCATCCCGCCATTCATCGCTACGCGGAACTCGCCCGGCGGCACAAGATGGCGCGGCGCGGCGCAGATGGAACTTTGCGCGTTCTGCTTTTCGGACGGATTTTTGCTTACAAGGGATTGGAGCATCTGATCCGTGCCGAGGCAATGCTCAAGGACCTGCTCCCCAATCTACGCATCACGGTGGCAGGCCGCGGCGACGATCCGCGGATCTTCCAGCCCCTTATGGGGGACGCTACTCGCTATGATATTCGCAATCGCTTTATCGAGGATATGGAGGTCGCCCAGCTCTTTCTGGATGCCGACATCGTTGTCCTTCCCTATACGGAAGCCTCTCAAAGCGGCGTCCTCAATCTTGCCGCCGCATTTGGCAAACCGGTTATCGTGACGGATGTCGGCGAATTGCGAGCCACCGTTCTGCCAAACGGACTGGGAATGGTGGTTCCACCCGGGGATGCGGAACAGCTCGCGACAGCCATACGGACACTGGCGGAAAACAGCGAGCTCAGAAGCAGCTTCGGGATCAACGCACTCGCTTGGGCTACAGGTCCGAATTCGCCGCAACAGGTCGGAGCACAGGCTGCGGCCGTTTATCGTAAGGTGGTCGGGGCATGCTGATGAACACGCTCACGGATGGAAATCGGGTAGCGACGCGGAACGCAGCAGCAACCGTCCGCCACTACGTCCCGGGTGGTTGCGAAAACGGTGGCGGAATTGGCAGGCTCGTCGGCTATATATCGAACACGGCAAAGGAGGCCGGCGAAACACACCTCGTCACCGACACTAGAGGGTCTCGGTGGTCCTCCGTTGCGTCGCCTTTGCGCGTGCTCGGCGCCGTCTTGATGATGGCGAAGGACCGGATAATTGCTCCGGCACGCATTCACCATATTCATGTCGCGGGTCGCGGCAGCACCGCAAGAAAACTGATCCTGACCGAGGCTGCCCGTCTCCTCGGATGCTCTCACATATTGCACCTGCACGACTACGACTACGCGCGCGATTTTGCCGCACGCTCGCCACGTCAACAAATGCTTGTACGCCGGATGTTCCAACATGCTGACCAGGTCGTGGCACTGGGCCAGCGCGACCGCATGACGCTTACGACGCTTCTCGGCGTGGATGAGCGCCGCGTAGTCGTCATTGGCAATTGTGTGCCCGACCCCGGACCGCGCAATGTTCATGTCGGCGAGATGCCGTTGATCATATTTCTCGGCCGGCTGAGCGAACGCAAAGGCGTTCAGGAGCTTCTGCTTGCCTTAAGTCATCCGATCATGAAAGAGCTCCAGTGGCGAGCCGTGCTGGCAGGCGACGGACCTGTGGAAGACTACCGGCGTCAGGCTGCCGCCATGGGACTTTCAGATCTGGTGAAAATGCCGGGCTGGCTTGGCGCCGACGAGGCGCGGGCGTTGTGTACACGGGCAGATATCCTGGTCTTACCTTCGCATGCCGAGGGCTTGGCAATGGCTGTGGTCGAAGGGCTTGCCCATGGGCTCGCCGTCGTCACCACGCGCGTCGGCGCGCATGGCGAAGTCATCTCCGACGGTGAAACTGGCGTCTTCGTACCTGTCGGAGACAAGGATGCCCTGGCTGCGGCGCTGGCTAAGCTCGTCACCGACCCGG
This sequence comes from Rhizobium leguminosarum bv. trifolii WSM1325, assembly GCA_000023185.1. Taxonomy (NCBI): domain Bacteria; kingdom Pseudomonadati; phylum Pseudomonadota; class Alphaproteobacteria; order Hyphomicrobiales; family Rhizobiaceae; genus Rhizobium; species Rhizobium leguminosarum. The sequence goes on from CP001626.1 coordinate 295,538, forward strand.
AAGTCCGCAACTATCTGTCGGCCAAGGCCCGCGCTCATTATCTCAATAATTTCAGTATGAAGGCTTACATGCGATCGCTGGACAAACTCTACGACGCTATCTCCGCGCAACCTCAAACAACGGCGGGTGAACGATGACTATTTCGACTGTGCCGCCAGACCGCAACACCTCGCTCTCATCGATGCGCTACGATCCCCGGCTTCAGGTAGAGACCCGTTCGGACGAAATTGATCTGACGTCAGGCCTGCGCCTTATTCGGCGACGGATGGTCATGATAATGGCCATCATCACGGTACTTATGGCGGTTGCCGCAACCGTGATTTCGGGATTGAAGCCGACTTATCATGCCGAGTCCCGGCTGATCATCCACACGCCTCTGGCGACGAAGCTCGGCACCGACGAGTCCGGCCGCAACGATCCGCTGGACGCCACATCTGAGACCGAACGGCTTCTTTCCAGAAGCATCGCAGAGCGGGTAATCCGCGACCTGCGCCTCAATGAATGGCCGGAATTCAATCCGGCGCTGCAAGAAATCTCGCCTATCGACAAGATCCGATCAATGCTTCGCGGTTGGGTCGACAGTGAAAAACCGTCCCTGCCGGTACGGGACAGCATCGAGCCCATAATCCCGAAGTACTACAAGGCCCTCCGCGTTTGGCGCGATGGCCAGGGTGACGTCATTCAGATCGGCTTCGATGCGAGCGACCCCGAACTGGCCGCCTCGGTCCCGAACCGGCTCATCAGCATCTACCTCGAAGAACGCAAGGACAGTCTGCGTGGTCGAGTGGACGCAGCAGAAGAATGGATTCTGCTGCGCATCGACGAACAGATGGGGCGCGCCAAGGCAGCACGCGATGCCGCCGACGGGTACCAGAAAATTATGGACGTCGCCTCAAGTGATGACGATCAGGTTGAACAGATCAAGTCGATCATGGAGTTGGGCGAGCGGCGGACAAAAATCGAACAAAGCCGCGTTGAAGCGAGAGCAACGATATCTGCACTCGAAGCGGCCGACGACCCCTCGCTCGCCCTGCAGAATATGGTCATTCCCGACAGCATTGGCGCAATGCAACGCGAGCTTCGTGCGCAGGAGCAAGATCTCGAGCGCCTTCTCGAGACATATGGCAACACGGCAGAATCCGTGCTCGACACGCGGGCCAAGATCCTTAAATCCCGCACCGATCTCAGCCTTGCGACTGATCGATATCTCCAATCGATACGCGCCAAGCTTGCGGCGCTCGATCATGAGGACGACGCAGTCCGGTCGGCATTGGCGGCCGCTCATGAGAAACGCGCTCGCTCCACACTGGCGCAAACCGAGTTGGCCCGACTCGAGCGCATGGCTGACAAAGAGCAGACGGCACTGGACAAGCTCGACGAGCAGCGCCGTGGCCTGGCTGCGCAAGCCATGTTGCCAGGCGCGGAACTGGAAGTCTTGTCACCGGCCGCGGTGCCGCTGGCGCCAACGGGACGCGGGCGGCTTTTCTATTTGATCGGCGCCCTTTTGGCTTCGGTATCGATCGCGGTGACGGCCGCTTTCGTGGTCGAGATGCTGGACAACTCAGTCCGCAGTTTCGACCAGATGGCCGGAATGTCGCGCATCGTACCCGCCGGATTCATCCCGCACCTCAAACGGAAAGACCGGAGAGATCCGTCGATGCTCTTCGGGAGCATCCAAGACGGGATGTTTGACGAAGCAATTCGCTCCGTGATGACTTCGCTCAAACAATCTAACGGCGGGAAACTGCCAAACACGATTGTCGTGACGTCGGCTCACAGCGGAGAGGGCAAGTCGCTTGTCGCCAGATCCCTGGCAATCGATCTCGCCGCCAACGGAATTCCGGTGCTGCTTGTCGATGGCGACCTCAGACTCGGAAATCTCGACTCGTTTTTCAAATCAGAGCTAAAGCAGGGGTTGAACGAATTCCTGTGTGGGCAGGCGGGATTGCGTGACATCATCCATCACCATCCAAGCGGCATCGACTTCATCCCGGCTGGCAATGCCAGTCTCCATCGGCGCGTCCGTTTGACTGATGCAGCTGACATCGTGGCGATGGCCGCCTCACTGGGCCAAATCGTCATCTTCGACAGCGCGCCTGTGCTCGCCTCGGCTGATACGATGCATCTGACAGCGTTAGCAGAAAGAACGCTGGTGGTCGTAAAATGGGGAAAGACGAGCCGTCGGGCGGTAGAGTTTTGCCTACATCAGCTGAAGACCGCGCGCAACGCAGAGATTGCCGTTGCCATAAATAACGTCAATACGAACAAACACGCCATGTACAACTTCCGCGATTCAGAACTGTTTGCGAGCTCACTGCGGAAGTACCACGAGTTCACGTGAGTTCGAACAGCGCGTGTCCGCCTGATTCCGCCGAAATAAATTACGGAGACCGCATGAAAAACGAAAATAAGGTTGCACTGGTTACAGGCATAACAGGTCAGGACGGTGCGTATTTGGCCGAACTGCTCCTGGAGAAGGGCTATATTGTTCACGGCCTCAAGCGACGCTCATCGTCCTTCAACACCAGTCGCATCGAGCATCTATACGAGGATCCCCATGTCGAAAATCCTCGCTTTATTCTGCATTACGGGGACATGACCGATTCAACGAACCTCATCCGCGTGGTTCAGGAAACGCAGCCGGACGAGATCTATAATCTCGCCGCACAGAGCCACGTTCAAGTCTCTTTCGAGACCCCGGAATATACGGCTAACGCCGATGGAACCGGCACCCTTCGGCTACTTGAAGCCATTCGCCTCCTGGGGCTGACAAAGAAGACCCGCTTCTATCAAGCATCGACCTCAGAGCTCTACGGCAAAGTCCAGGAAGTCCCGCAGAGCGAAACGACACCTTTCTACCCTCGATCACCCTACGCTGCGGCCAAGCTCTACGCCTATTGGATTGTGGTCAATTATCGCGAGGCATATGGCATGCACGCCTCGAACGGCATTTTGTTCAATCATGAAAGCCCGATCCGCGGCGAAACATTCGTGACGCGCAAAATCACCCGGGCGGCTGCGGCGATCCATCTTGGACTGCAGGAAAGGCTTTATCTCGGCAACTTGGACGCCAAGCGCGACTGGGGACATGCACGAGAATATGTCCGTGGCATGTGGCTGATGCTGCAACAGGATGAACCGGAGGACTATGTCCTTGCGACCGGCGAAACGCACTCGGTTCGTTCCTTCGTTGACAAGGCCTTTGCCCAGGTGGGCATGCCGATTGATTGGCGTGGGAACGGAGTTGAGGAAAAGGGATACGACAAGACATCCGGTCAGTGTGTGGTGGAGATCGATCCCGCTTATTTCCGCCCGACTGAAGTTGATCTTCTGATCGGCGATCCGACGAAAGCGCACACGAAGCTTGGTTGGAAACATGAGACCAGTCTTGATCAACTGATTGCGGAGATGGTTCGCGCGGATCTGAAAGTCATGGCACGAAATGTTCCGTCGGTCGGTGTAACCAAAGGTTTTGCCCATGCCTGAGGTGATCTACAGCCTTACCAGAAAGAGGGTCTATGTCGCGGGCCACCGCGGCATGGTGGGCTCTGCGATCGTGCGGCGTCTCGCTTCCGAGGGCTGCGAAATTTTGACGTCCACCCGCGCCGAGGTCGACCTCAGACGGCAGGACCAGGTGGAGGCCTGGATGAGTAAGCATCGTCCCGATGCTGTCTTCCTAGCTGCTGCGAGGGTCGGCGGTATTCTCGCGAACGCTACCTATCCGGCCGACTTCCTTTACGACAACTTGATTCTCCAAGCGAATGTCATCCACGCAGCCCATAGAACTGACGTCGAAAAACTGATGTTTCTGGGCTCGTCCTGCATCTATCCGAAATTCGCCGACCAGCCGATCGTTGAGGACTCACTTCTGACCGGATCGCTTGAACCCACCAATGAATGGTATGCGATCGCCAAAATTGCCGGATTAAAGCTCTGCCAAGCCTATCGCAAACAGCACGGTAGAGATTTCATCTCGGCCATGCCGACCAATCTTTACGGTCCAGGCGACAATTTTGACCTCGGGTCAAGCCATGTCATGCCGGCGCTCATACGCAAGACACATGAGGCCAAGGTCAGCGAGCAGCAAGAGATATGCGTCTGGGGTACGGGCACGCCGCGGCGCGAATTCCTGCATGTTGACGATTGCGCCGACGCCTGCCTCCATCTCATGAAAACCTATTCCGCCGAAAGTCATGTGAACGTAGGTTGTGGCGAAGACATTACCATTCTCGAATTGGCATACCTCGTCTCCAAGATCGTTGGTTTCGAAGGCAAGATCACCCGCGACCTCACCAAGCCAGATGGCACGCCACGTAAACTCCTGAGCGTCGACAAGCTCCGCAGTCTCGGCTGGTCTCCTAAGATAGGTCTGAAAGAGGGCATCGCAGATGCCTACCGCTCCTTCCTTGATGGCCATCATCTCGAACGCAGCGACAGAGCTGTGTCCAGCGACTTGATCGGTCAAAGCGACATCAGTTTCGAGAAAGCGAAGAGTTCGGCGCCGCACGCGCCCACGCTCTCGACCGTTGCGCATCATCCCTCGCCATAGGGAATTTGCACGAGGGATAACAGGGGTTTTGTCTCGGGGGGACGTACATGCTGGGACGGCGCAAATAATGCAGCCTGTAGAAATCAGGATTGCAGCGCTCATTTTCTTGATGGTCGTGTGGTTGATGATTATCGGTGCGGCGTTGGATTTTTTCGCGGTCGAAATGCCGATATCGCTTGTCGCGCTACTAGGCAGATAGTCCACATCGGATGACTCCACCGGGCCTTACCTTCGGCTGACCTTTCGGACGACAATCGCTGGAGTAAAGTCGACAGGCGAAGAGGAGCCGGACGGAACCCCGCCTCAGTTGATTGGCGGTTCCGCATCGATGTCACTGGGCGGCAAACCTGGCTTACCGAGCCCGAAGAACGCGCGCGCGGTCAAGCAAGCGTCATCCCCTGGGACGCAGGCGCGGCAGACATCAGGCCGAAGATCGTACACTTGACAGGATGTCTCTGAACCGACGCGACCGACCAATGCGGAGCAGCGCGCACCGTCGCAACGCATTCCTTGCTGGTTCGCAGCTACGAAATGCGCTGGCAGCAAATCGAGAGCAGCGTCGGTTTCCGTGGAAAATCTGGGCCAGGTCGGCGAATAGGAGCAGCAGGCTCCGCAGCCTTGGCAATTGAAATCGATCAATGATGTCATGGCCCGCTCCTACCACATAGGCCGCCAAGAGCAAAGCCTTCGGCTATGCGCTGAGCGAGCGCACCGCAGACGCGGCATCGACTACGTGAAATGGGCCATCGACTGCAGCGACGCGCTCGGCACGACGATGCTGAGCGGCCCGCGGCATTCGACGCTCGGCAAAATTCGGGAAGCCGGCCGAGCGCGGCGGAACTCAAGCGCTCGGTTTCCTCACAACACGCGATCGGCGATCATGCAGCAAAGCACAGCGTAATGATCGGGCTTGAGGCGCTGAATCGCCTCGAATGCTCTGTTCAACACGATGGACGATCTTGCGGCCCATATCGACGCGGTCGGACATCCGCATATCCGCGCCATGTACGACACGTTCCACAGCAAAATCGAAGAGACAGATCCAATCGGCGCGTTCACGCGAAACAGTGACCGCATCGTGCATGTCTACATTTTGGAGAACGACCGCCGCTTACCCGGCGGCAACATTCCCTGGGCAGAGAGGTTCAAGGCGCGACGCGCGAGCGGCTGCGACGGGTGGCTGACAATCGAGGCCTTTGGTCGAGCCCTCAAGGAGCTCGCCGCCGCGACAAGGTCTGGCGCGACTTTTCCGAGACACCGGAAGCGGTCTATCGCCAGCCTGAGCCTCCTCGAAATCCCTGGTCCGACCCAAACATCTACATCCCAAGCCCCAAGGACTTGCCCCGCTTCAGCGACCGCTTCAACTCCATCTGCTGGGTGAGCTCCGCACGATGACTGCGATCGGCAAGGCGAGCAACCTGGCGGATGCGCTCGACGTCACCATCCCGATCCGGTCCCACTCGCTTCAGCTGATCCGCGAGATCTGAGGGATCGGCGCGACCGAAGCGCGTTTCGATCGCAGTAGCGATGTCCTTTGCCTCGGCAAGCGCCTGACGGCCCTCCGGTGTCGCCGCCAGTCGTTCGACGAACTTTGCCTTGTCGCTATAAGGGAGATCATCGAGATTGCGCAGCAGCGCCTCACTCCGGCGGCTCGGCCCCAGAACCTCGACGACGTCCTGCTTTTCTCGTTTCCAGCGTTCGGAGCCGCATTCAGCCGCAAGGCGACGCTGCCAGGTGTTGGCGGATTGGCGAATATGCGAAGCCAGCGCATCGATCCGCAAAAGCGCGTGTTTGCGTTCAGCGTTGTCTCCGAACAGGCCGGTTTTGCCGGCGAGCGCACCGATCGTCTCGGGCGAAGTGCTGAGTTGACTGGCAAGCGCGACCGGATCTGCATTCTCATCCAGGATGCGGCCGCGCAACACGTCCATTGCCGCTGGCGCGTCGTTGAACACCTGCGGCGCGAGCTGCTTTGCCGCGGCCCAATCACGTTCGAATGCCGGCATCGCCTTTGATCGTCCGACCTCTTCGACGCTCATCGCATAGGTCTTAACCGCCGCAACGAGCACGCGGCGTTCATCCTCGCGTTCATCGCGACGTTCATCGCCAGTGGGATCCTGGTGCGAAGAGCCGCCATCGGCGATGCTGCGGGCCGCGAGCGGTGTCGGCGGCCGTGGTTCTTGCATTGGCTTGGGAACCGTCGTGTCCGCGATGCGCTCCGCCTCCTTGGTGATTACCGCAGGTGCGACCTCGCTCTCGCCCTGCCCCCGGCGATCCTCCATGCCGCGCCGATTGGCAAAGTCATGGGTATAGTCAAGCGTCGTCTCCTTGACGCCTGAGCGGCTCAGTGTCTCTGTCAGGGATCGCTCCGTCTTGAACGCATCCAGCCCCGCATAGAGCTGCACCGCCTCGCGATGACGGGTCATCGCCACGTAGGTCAGATGCCGGTCCATCGTCGTCGACGCCAGGACAAAACTCCGGTCGACGGTAGCGCCTTGCGTCTTGTGGATCGTCGTTGCGTAGCCGTGGTCAAAGGATTGGTAACGATTGACCGGTACGGTCACCTGGCGTTGCCCATCTTGCGTCTGCGCCTTGCCGTCAAGCCGAACCTGTATTGCGTCCGGCGCGACGGCGATCACCTCGCCCAACATGCCATTCTTGACGCCGAGATCACGATCGTTCTCCAGGAAGACGATGCGATCGCCGCGTGCGAAGGATCGCTTCCCATTGTTGGTCTGGTAGGTGAGCTCCTCACCACGATCATCCGAGGTGCCGGTGCTTCTTGAGAGCTCACCGCGCTCCTGCAACCGAGAGCGAATGCCGGCATTGATGGCAGCCACATCTATCCGCCGATGGGCCATCGCAATGCGCGTGTCGTTGGGATTGGCCGATCGGTCAGCGACATAATCGGCAATGATCGCCTTCAGGGTTTCAGCGCGATCCGTCTTCAGATGAAGGTTTTCCCGTGCAGCATAGGCCGACAGTCCGGCTGCGGTCCGGTGAGATGCGAAGTCAATCGAAGCCTGCTTTTGCCAATCGGTTCTTTGACGTCGGACTTCCGACAGTTGCGCATGACCGACGGCTTCGGCGATTGCCCGAAACGGCGCGCCCGCTCCGATCGCCTGAAGCTGTTCATGATCTCCGACCAGGACGAGCTTGGCGCCGGCCCGTTTGACCTCGTCGACGAAGCGGGCGAGCTGACGACTGCCGACCATGCCGCCCTCGTCGATGACGAGGACGTCACGAGCATTCAGCCGACTGCGATCGGCCTGCCAGCTGTATTCCCACGATGCCAAGGTGCGGCTCGATATGCCGGACGATTGCTCCAGGCCTTCCGCGGCCTTGCCGGCCAGAGCCGCGCCATGAACGCGATAACCCTGCGCTTCCCAGGCCTGGCGGGCAGCTGCCAGCATCGTGCTCTTGCCGGCACCGGCAAAACCGATCACCACGGCGATCTGACCGGGACCCGTGACATGCTCGATCGCCTGGCGCTGTTCAGCCGACAGCCCCTGCCCCGGTGAAGGATTTCCCGCCTGGATCGATCTGTCCTGATCGGCGATTGCCGCATCGACATTGCGCTTTGCCACACCGTGGGTTTGGCGCGCCTTCATCGCAACAGTGGCTGTTGCCATCGCGCCCTCGATCGCCACCATCTCGACCGTCGAATAACGTGCCTCTCCATCGCGGCCGCGAACGCTTGAACTGTCGGGCCTCAACTCGACGAGAGCCTTCGACGCCATGACCGATGCAAAAGCATTCTGGAAGGTCTGCGCATCGTCGTTGATGTATCGATGCAAGGCCCTGGCAATGTCATAGCGGTTGAAGACGCTCTTCTCGTTGGTAATCAGCTTCAAGATCTCTTCAGGGCGCCGGCGAATGGTCTCGGCATTTCGCTCGGCCGATTGCGGTGAGAGGCGCGCGCGAGAGACTGCCCCACCCTGGCGATCGATCTGAGTGGCATGCACACCGACATGTTCGCTCGGCTCGATCGTGATCCCGGCCTCCAGATGCGAGCGATGATCGATGCGGATATCGTGGCCTGCCCTCTCAAGGTGCGTGTTGGCAAGATGCTCCCACGCCTGTCTGAGATCCTTCAGCTGCAGTTGCGATGGCGGCAGGTGATTGGCGAGAAGCCATCTGTTCTCCCGCTCGAGCAGCGTCTTGTCGCCAAGACCGGTTTCCCTCACCTCACGCGTCGTCATCATCAGATGCGCATGGCTGTTTCTGATATCGCTTGCCCCACCTGGCCGATGGATCGCGAAGTCGACGGCAGCGCCATAGCGATTGGCCAGATCTTCGGCAAAGGCCCGCGTCAGCACCAGTCGCTGGTCGGAACTCAATTCGTGTGGCAGGGCGACTTCGAATTCCCGGGCGATACGGGCGTCGCTGCGCTTCTCGGCACGCTCGGCGGCATTCCACAAGGCCGATCGCTTCATCGCCCAATAGGCGGAAGACCCAGTCGGCAAGACGATCTCGGCATGCTCGACACCTGTCCTGTTGCTAAAATCATGGGTTAGCCCATCACGCTCGTTCGTCAGCCGCTCGGCCGCACGATAGGCGGCGGACGCCACAGCGCTACGGCCAGCGCTGCGGGCGATCGGCTTCATGCTGAGATGATAGATCGCCATCGCTTGTCCCCTTTGTTAGCGGGCTGCCGGCCCGCGCTTTGAGTTGCCCGGCAACTCGTAAGTGCGCCCTTGTGCCTTCGTCGCTTGGCTCCTTCGGGCACTGGTGGGAGCACGCGGCAATCTCCCGATGACCTCGTAAGCCGTTCAGCCCGTCGCTTCCACGCGCAGATTTGCGGGTTTCGAAGTGCCGCTCTTCGAGACAACTTCGATCCAGGCACGCCGGCGGCTGTGATCATCCGTTCATCGCCGCGGCCAATGGCTGAACAGGAACAAGGGAGAAATCATCATGGCGCGCAAAACCATCGGCGAGCGGCTCGCCCAGCTGGAAGCCCAGCGAAAGACATTGCAGATCCGTCTCGGCAAGCAGGAGCGCGCCATCGACACCCGCCGCAAGGTGCTGATCGGCGCACTGGTGCTGCATAGGCTGGAGAATGATCGCGATGTGCAGATCGGCGCAGGACTGGCAGCCTGGCTCAGATCCGAACTGCCAAAGTTCCTCACCCGCGATGGCGACCGGGATCTGTTCGACGATCTGCTGAAGCCGCGGGCAAATGAGCCGACTATCGGCGATATCGGCAACGGGAGTGCAACATCATGATCCATGCCAACGAGATGAACAGTGAGACCTAGGGTCGCTAGTCCGACTTAGGTCCGGCTTTCCCTCGGCACAATCGGGCCTAGATTGTCCTGATGCTTGTTGAAAGGACGTCAGGGAGGTTCTAGCAATGTTGCCGACTCCAGTCAGAACCTCCCTGATGAATTGCCAAGTCGCCGAACCGTGTTGGAAACGAACAATGCAAAGAGTCGGGATAAAGCGAAGACTTCCCTCCGCTGATGCTTGTGGTGAGCGGTCAGGAAAAGCACAGGCTGGCTCGATCACTCGGCGACGATGTCGATGCCCCGATTATCAGGTGGCCGGTAGTGATTGCGAGGAACATATTGCGGGGATACAGACATGCCTTCATTCGGGCCAATGTCCACGCTAGGATAGCTCGGCCCGCCGGAGGCTCCAAATCATCGGTTGACATTCAAAAGGCAACGACATGCTCAAAACAATGGCAGTCGGCTTGGCCGCCTTGATCGCCATGTATGTTCTGGGCGGCATGAGCGCGAGACATGAGATCTTTCCTTGGCCACAACTTTCCGCGCTGAAGAAAATGGTTGGCGGAGAGAAGGCGGCGGCTCCAAGCCGTTATACGTTCGACGACAACGAACGACTGATCGGGGATGAATCAAAAACGCTTGTGGCCTGCCCGCCTCAGACTGACCGAACTGCTGTCTTACTCATTCTTGGCCAATCGAACGCGGCCAACTACGGTGGACAACGGCACCGCTCGAATTATGGCGCTCGCGTTGTAAACGCCTTTGACAAACGCTGCTTCATCGCGGCGTCGCCACTTCTTGGATCGACCAATACGAGGGGAGAGTATTGGACGCTTCTTGGGAACAATTTGATAGCATCGGGTCAAAATGACAACGTCATCCTCGCACCTCTCGCATATTCCGGATCTGAGGTCGCACGATGGGCGGCAGGTGGTGACTTCAATCCCGTGCTAGTCGATACAGTGAAACAGCTTCAGGGTTCCGGTTACCGGATAACGAACGTCCTCTGGGTGCAAGGAGAGGCGGACCTCGTTATGGGCACCACTGCGAAGGCCTACCAGGAACGTTTCATGTCGATGGTTGACACGTTGCGTCAGCACGGCGTCGAAGCACCCGTTTACATTTCGATTGCATCGAAATGCCTCGAACCGAGCAACGGCGGCTTCAAGGAGCATATTCCAGACAATGCGATCGTACGGGCGCAACTGGCCCTGTCAAAAAGCAGCCATGGTATCCGAGAGGGGGTAAATTCTGATGCGTTACTCGATGGAGACGACCGCTACGACGATTGCCATTTCGGGGGCACAGGCGGGGAGAAAGCGGCCCGGGCCTGGCTGAATCTTCTGCGCGGCGATCGCCATCTGGAAACCTCGCAATAGTCAGGCGTTGGAGCCTGAACAACGCTGTCGGTACAGGCCCGGCAGGCGTATTTGGGACGGCGGTGACGAGGACGCGTGCACTGCGCTGGAACGACGCCCAACCGTTCGGACACGTCCTCGCCAAGCCATGCAAGCCTCCGCCGCAGAGCAGATGGGGGCTTTCCGGCTCGATGATCTCCTCGATACGAGGAAGATGGACGGGCCGCAATTGGCGGCGCGTGTTTTGGGGTGCTGCTTGCCTGAAGGGCTATCGGCCTCGGCTCTGCATGAACGGTCGCGATAGCTGTCTCAAGGTCTTCCACCGCGAGATCCCTTCGCTTGTCCATGGAAAGGCGATCACAGATCAGGGCGGCGAGAACAATGTGGGAGCAGAAGACGGACCGCTCGATGTGCTATCGCGTGTACGTCGTGAATCAAATGCCGAACTTGCGACTGTCAGCACTTCTTGTTCTTGAGATCGTGCCTGCCTCGGCAAGGACGCTCCTCCAAACAATGAGCATACCAGGCGAAGGCGCGTCCGCGCCGGCGCCAGTTCGCGCACGGCTTAACCGGTTAAAAGGGCAGCCGCAGGAGGGTTAGCGGAGCGCCGCTCGGGAACGAGCGGAACCCGGGACCGACTGCCCCCGGCAAGCCGTTCCGATTGGGGTGTACCGGCGATCCCCTCGCCTCACCTGCCCGGCCTCGCCAACGACCTCGCGATATCGACAATGTCATCGCGCGAGGCGGTTGGGTCGTCCTTGCTCCACGCAACACCGAGCCCGATCCTGAAGTCGATGCCTCTGACAGCCTTCAGTTCGAAGTCCCGGTTCGGCAGGCCCTCGGTCCATTCCGGCGCAAAGCCGATGCCAAGGCCTGCCGAGACCAGCGACACCAGTGAATAGGTATCATCGCAGCTATAGGCGATGTTGCGGGTCAGATCGTATTCCTCGAACTTCTCGTTGAAGTACCGCTCGGTGTAGGAGAGGTTCTTGCGATTGAAGGCGATGATCCTTTCCGAGCGCAGGTCGTCGATGGCGATCTCCGCCCGCTCCGCCAGCCGGTTGCTCCTCGCCACCGCCAGCAGATACCGCTCATGGGCGATCGAGGAGAAGCGCAACGAGCCGATGTTTTCCACCGGCCGGATGAAGCCGAGATTGATCTGGCCGTTTTCCAGGCCGCGGATGATGTCGCCGGTATTGCCGCTTGATATATGAATGCGGATATCCGGGTACTTGCGGGCGATCTTTCCAAGAAACGCCGGCAGCACGCCGGTGGTCGCCGGATAGACGGTACCGATCCTGATCTGCCGGATCGTCTTGCCGGCCACCGCCCTGGTGATCTCGGCACTCAGATCGACCTCGCTCAGGATCCCGACGCAGCGTTCGTGGAAGATCTCCCCTGCCCGCGTCAGTTCCACCCGCCTGGTCGAGCGGATGAACAGCGGACAGCCGAGTTCCCGCTCCAGCGCCTGCACGTGATTGGAAAGCGCCGGCTGGGCGATGCGCACCTTGGCGGCCGCCCGGCCGAAATGCAGTTCCTCGGCCACCGCGACGAAGTAGGAGAGCTGGCGTAGTTCCATGAATGCCCTGTCCCGACGACGTCTCACGCCGCCCTCGCGCTTCAGCACTGAGCTAGGCTATAGTCGCCGTTGATAGAATCAGCTCGCGCGGGAGGTAGCCCCCGCAAAGTGTGCATACGACGCAAAAATCGCCATGTCAAGGCGAATTCGATATGGGGAAGCGATTTTGTTGCCTATTCAGTGTAAGATGGCGCGAACCGCGCTGGAGATGGGCGTGAAACAACTCGCCGATGCAGCCGCTGTCTCAACAAATACGATCGTGAGATTTGAGCGCGGCGAGGATCTGAAGCCGAGGACAATCGCAGCCATTCGGACAGTTTTAGAAGAAGCAGGGGTTATATTCCTCGATGGCGATTACTCTGGGGTCGGTGGTCCCGGAATTCGGTTGAAGGCAATGGAATGACGCACGGCAAGTCCACAGCGCTGGTCGAACTTATAGCGCGGTTCGAATCCGCTCTTCACGCGTTTTGTGTGCCCATGATCTCCTGCAAGACGTCCCGAAGTCGTGCGTCCTTGGCCGATAAAATGGCGTCTCGCAGTTTCAGGAGGCTGGGCGCATTGACAGAACGTCTCATCCGGAGCGATCGAGTGTTTTTCGAGCAGGACCGTCGCGTCGGCATCGTTCAGGGCATCGAACGGGCTCAGCGAATACTTCGAACAGACCGGCAATCAGATGCACGGTTTACCGCCGTCGCTGAAGTTGAGGTGGCTGGCGTGCTCCTGCAAGCCAGCCACCTCACTCGTTGACTTTCCTGACGAGGCCTGGAATGTGGCGCGACATTTCCAATAGAAGGCGCGACCTGTCAGGTGGCCTCGAGGATCATGTTGAGGGGCGTCTGGGCTGCACGCCGGATATGAGTGAAACCGCCTGAGCGGATCACCTCGGCCAATCGCCGCTCTCCCGCTTGCGCACCGAGTGCCAGCCCTGTCTCCTGCGCAAGCGAGGTCGGAACGCAGATCATCGTCGAGGCGGAGTAATAGAGCCGTCCAACCGGATTGATATTCTCCTCCAGCGTATCTCCGGCCATTGGTTCGACCACCATCCACGCACCGCCCTCCTTTAACGCCTTTCGGATATGAGCCGCAGCGGCTTTCGGGTCGCCCATGTCGTGCAAGCAGTCGAAGCAGGTGATCAAATCGAAATCTCGCCCGTCGAAATCCTGCGCCCTGCCGACCTCGAAGTGCAGGTTCGTCAACCCGTGTGCCTGGGCGTGCGCGGAAGCAGCGGCGATCGAGCCCGGATGGAAGTCGTAGCCCACGAACCGGGAATTGGGAAACGCCTGCGCCATCAGGATCGTCGAAAGCCCGTGCCCACATCCGACGTCCGCCACCTTCGCACCCGCTTTCAACCTGTCGGTGACACCGTCGAGCGCCGGCAGCCAGTCCTGCACAAGGGCATTGACATAACCTGGGCGGAATAGCCGCGCGACGGCGCAGAACATGCAGCCAGCCTGATCGCCCCAGGCAACGCCTCGGCCGGTTTTGAAGGCGGACTGCACCTTCGGCTGGTTTTCGACCATCGCAGCAGCGGTATCGAATGCGCCGATCAGATTGACCGGGCTGTCCGGCTCGGCAAACACGAAGGCCTGTTCGGGCGTCAGCGAGAACAATCCTCGCTCATGGTGCACATAACCGGAGGCGGCCTGTGCCGCCAGCCACTCGCGCACATAGCGAGGTGCGCATCCCGAGGCATCGGCAAGTTCGTCGGCCTTCACCGGCCCGGTCTCCTTCAGCGTCCTGTACAGCCCAAGAGCATCCCCGATCCGGACTAGCGGCACGCTGACCGCTCCGCCAAGATCGCCAAGGACGCGGCCCACGAGTTCATTGAGCGTTGTTTCGTTGATTTCCGTCACGTGAATTCCTCCCAGTGCACGGATGGCGTCCTGCCATCCGTAACGCCGAGGATGAAGCTTGCCGTCTCGGCGGGCATGAGGCGGTTGTCCCGCGTCTGCGAAGAAATCCCGCTCCTTGGAGGGACACATGTCCCATTGGCATCGGAGGAGGTCTATCCACCTGCAGAAGCGGGACTATCGGGAGAGCGCGACGACGATCGCTTGCGAGCGGCTATGCACGCCGAGTTTGCTGAATATCACCGACAGCTGGTTTCGCACGGTCTTTGCACTCTTGCCAAGCCGTTCTGCGATCGCGCGGTTGTCTAGCCCCTCCGCAACGAGGTCGAGAAGGGCGGCCTCGGCGGGTGTCAGACCGGCCTCACTGACCGCACGCGGCCGCACCGACCGATCCTGCCCGAGAAAGGCAGCAAGTTCCGTTTGAAACACCTTCCACGCGGGCTCGTCCGGCAAGAGCACATGGTTCTTGCTCTCAAGCGGCACGAAGCTCGCGCCCGGAATCGCGGCGGCGAGCTTGCAACCCTGATCAAACGGCACGCGCATGTCACCGCGGCTGTGTACGATCAACGTCGGAACGCTCAGCATCGCCGCAAGATCCAGCACATCGATCCCCTGCATCTGCCAAAGCAGTTGTGCGGCGACGTCGGCCGTTGCCGTTTGCCGCTCGAGATCGCCCCACCAGCGATGCTGTTCAGGCGTGCCGTCGGGGATAAAGAGATTGGTGAAGAACCGGCAAAACGCCGGATTGTCGCGTCCCCAGCCGACGCGAACGAAATTGACAAGGGTCTCGGCTTCCAGCCGCTCCGCCTCGGTCTGAGCTCTGGCGCGGGCACCCTGACCATAGGCGTTCAAAAGCACCAGATGCGATACTCGCTCGGGATATTTGAGGGCATATGCGATAGCGAGCGCGCCGCCCTGCGAAAGACCGAGGAGGACGAAGCGCGGCTCCTCGATCGACGCCGCCACGGCAGCAAGGTCGGCGTGCCACGCTTCGACCGAGAGGTCAAAGACATGCCGGTCCGACAGGCCGCAGCCGCGCGGATCATAGCGTACAAACCGGTTGTGGGCGGACAGTGCCTGGAGCCACGGCCGCCACACCGGGCTTTCGAGATCGTAATCGACATGGCTCAGCCAGTGCGCCGCCCGCAGGATCACCTGACCCCGCCCGCAAGAGGCCATGGCAATACGGGTGCCGTCCTCGGCTGTAGCGAACCGTATGGTCTGACTGAGTTTCATCGGTCGAGAATATCGCAGCCGACGATCGCATAACAGACCTATCTCCTACGGGGGCGATTCCAATTGATCCAGCGATGGCCTGTAGTTTGTGAATTTCATGATATGCCCAGTCTATGCGAGGATAAGGCCGGCAGCTTTGCCTGCCGCAGCCATGACGGCAGCGTTGGTGTTGCCGCTGACGATCGTTGGCATCAGAGACGCGTCTACGACCCGCAAGCCTCGTGTACCCCAGACCCTGAGGCTGGAATCCAGGACCGCATCTGGGTCGCTGTCTTGACCCATCTTGCACGTGCCGACAGGGTGATAGCCGGTTTTAACAGTGCGCTTGCAATGAGCGGCGAGGGCCTCGTCACTTGTCGCGTCCGCGCCAGGGAATATCTCTTTTTCGATCAGCTCACGCATGGGGGACGCTTCGAGAACCGTCCGGGCGAACCGGAACCCTGCAATGGTCAGGCGCAGGTCATCGGGATGGCCGAAGATCTGGGTGTCGACGATCGGGTTTTCGAATGGATCGCTTGAGGCCAACGTCACCGATCCTCTCGCCTTTGGACGAAGCAGAAGCGAGTTGATCGTGACGCCATCACCGGGTTCGGTGCCCATGACGTCCCGGTCCAGGTAGACGGTCGGCACACAGAACATCTGGATCGTCGGTCGATCGTTATTGCCGTCAGGGTCGTAGAACGCGCAGGTCTCCACCCCAGTCGTCGACACCGGACCCGTCTTGAACATGAGATACTGCAGCCCAGCTTTGATCATCGGCCAGCCTCGGTCCGCACCGTAATAGCCAAACGCCCCCTTCGTGGTTGCAACGACCGGGCACTCGTAATGATCCTGCAGGTTTTTGCCGACGCCAGGCAGCACGACTTTCTTCTGGATATTATGCTTGGTGAGTTCGTCATCCGGTCCAACACCAGAAATCATCAGCAGTTTTGGCGTCTGGTAGGCTCCAGCGGCAAGAATGATCTCCCCCGCGCTCGCGGATTTCCGGCTCCCGTTGCGTATGTAATCGACGCCAGTCGCGCGATCGCTTTCCATCCTGATCGAGGTGACGGTCGCTTCCGTCTCGATGGTCAGCAGCGGATCGCTCATCACCGGTGCGAGGAAGGCATCGACGGCGCTGGACCGCCTTCTGGTCTTCCAGTCTATGGTATGCTGCATGAATCCGACGCCAAACTGATGTGCGCCGTTGAAGTCCGGGTTGTAGGGGATTCCCATGGCTTGCAGGGTTTTCACGTAGGTCCGTGTCATCGCACTTGTGTGTCCAAGATGTGAGATCTTCAGCGGCCCGCCGACACCATGGAAGTCGCCGGCAAGATGATCATTGTCCTCCTGCGCCTTAAAATATGGAAGCAGGTCGCCGTAGGACCAGGCGCCGTCATTGGATCCTTTCGGCGTGACCAGTTCGTTCCAAAGATCAAAATCCGCCTCCTGTCCGCGCATGTAGACCATCGCGTTGACGGCACTGCCGCCACCTAGAACCTTGCCCTGCGGCACAATGGGACCACGGCCGTCCAGTTGGGGCTGCGGCTTGGTTTGATGCATGGCGAGATATGTGTCTTTGGCAAGGAACTTCATATACCCGGCTGGAAAGCTCATGATCGGATTGGCTTTTGCGGGTCCGCGCTCCAGAAGCAGGACGCGCGCCTTGCCCTCGCGCACCAGTTTCTCGGCGACGACGCAGGCGGAGCTTCCTCCACCAACGATGATGTAATCGTAACGGTCACTCGCAGGCATTGGGAACTCCGTAATCGATATCAGATGCTGGAGGGGCGCATGTGGATGCTGCCAGAGATGGCTTCACCGGATTTCAAAACCTTGAGACCGCCAAGGTCGGGCATATTGTGGCCGTTGGCCAGATGGCTCATCGGCTCAAAGCAAAAGTAGTCACGCTTGAAGCTCGTATCGAAAGTCGTATCTGATACGAACACAAAGGCGTGCTTGAAAATGGCGTCGGCAGTTAAGTGGAGCGATGTATTCCGCTCCGGCCAAGTGATGAGTGCTTCACCACTCCAATCCTCGAACCCGTTGTTGACCCAATGTTGGGGCAGCGACGCCGGAGAACTAAAATCCAGCTCCTTCGGTATTTCGGTCTGGTGGCCTGGCAGCCATCCTTCGACTTCCGTCCAAAACTTGCGAGCCGGAGCAAGCAACGTCGTCTTCGGCGTCATCGGAAAGTAAGGATGCCAGCCGAGTCCGAACGGCAGTGAGCGTTGGCCACGATTTTCGACCGCAAGCGTCATGGTCAACCCTTGTTCGTCGAGGGCGAAGCGCTGCCGGGCTTGGTATTCGTATGGGGTGCCTTGGCCCTCGTGGGCGAACACCAGTTCAACCGACGTCGGTGTCCTCCGTCCGATAGACCAGTCCGCCTGCCAGCCTTCGCCGTGCAGATAGTGCTTGTCCCAATCCGTGTTCAGGCGGAAGTGATAGTCGCTTCCTTCAAACGAGAATTTATTGTCTTTCACTCTGTTGCCGAATGGCACAAGCGGGTAGCAGGAAGAGCTAAGCGCATCGACGTCGTCGGACAGGCAGGGACGCAGAAGCGCTGTCCTGGCCGACCCGACATCTCGCCAAAAGCCGAGCACAAGCCCTCCTCTTGTCGAGACGCGAAGAGACAGCGGCCCAGCCTCAAGGCTTACAATGGACATGAGATCAGCTCTTGTTACGGGACATGCTGCGCTTGATCGCCTGGATGTTGGCGAGCACCGCGATGACGATGATCAGACCGCGCACAACCTGCTGGAAGAAAGGATTGATGCCAAGCAGGACAAGGCCGTTACCGATGAGGGTGATAACGAGCACGCCCAGAAGCGTGCCAAGCATCGAGCCCCGCCCGCCAGACAGCGAAGTTCCTCCGACCACGACTGCTGCGATAACGTCGAACTCGAGGCCGGTCGCTGCGGTCGCGTTGCCCGATCCTAGTCGTGAGAGCAGGAGAATACCGGAAATTGCCGCCATTGCACCGGCGATCGCAAACAGCGCGACGCGTATCTTGGAAACACTGATGCCGCTCAGAAACGCTGCGTGAGCATTACCGCCGATTGCGAAAACGGACCTGCCGAAAGGTGTCTTTCGG
Source organism: Rhizobium leguminosarum bv. trifolii WSM1325 (assembly GCA_000023185.1). Classification (NCBI taxonomy): domain Bacteria; kingdom Pseudomonadati; phylum Pseudomonadota; class Alphaproteobacteria; order Hyphomicrobiales; family Rhizobiaceae; genus Rhizobium; species Rhizobium leguminosarum. The sequence continues at coordinate 314,411 of CP001626.1, forward strand.
CTGATGAAGGTGAACACCGCAAACAAGATCAGCATGATGATTGCGGCAGGCGGAATGCCAAGAAACGAACGATCAAGGGCGTCCAGGGTATCGTTGCGACCGATAGAAACGGGCAGCGCATCGGTCACGAACAATGCAGTCCCGCGAAGAGCACTCCACAGACCGAGCGTGCCAACGAAGGACGGGACATCGAAGTATGCTCGCAGAGCTCCGGCGATCGAACCAAGCATAGCACCGACCAAAATCGCAAGCGCGAAGGCGATCGGAGTCGGAACGCCCCACTGAAGCAGAAACGCAAGCACGACTGAAATGAACGCCACCATCGGACCGACGCTGACGTCGATTTCACCTGCAATGATAATGAGCGTAGCCGCCCACGCAGCGATCCCGATCGTAGCCGCGTCTCGGAGGATATTGATCTGGTTATTGAACGAAAGGAAACCGTTCGCGGTGGCTGTAAAAACGACGTAGAGTATTACGATCGCAACGAACAAACTGAGTTCGTTCATATGTTGCGACAACGAGAAACGAGATCTTGTTCCTTCGGTCGCCGATTCCGACTTTGCAGTCTGGTCGAGTGACATATCGCGTCTCTCCCTCAATGTCCGGCGATGCAGGCGGCCATCAAGGCGTCCTGATCGATCTTGGGTGATTTGAATTCTTCCTTGAGGGTCCCGTCCCTGAGGACCAGCACTCGATCGCAGACGAGCGGCAGTTCCTCAATCTCGCTGGAAACGAAGATCACGCTCCGCCCTTCCGCTGCAAGCTGACGAATGATGGCGTAGATCTGAGCCTTCGCTTCGACGTCCACGCCTCTGGTGGGCTCGTCTAGGAGCAGGACGCGGCTGTTGGCGTAAACCCATCTGCCGATAACGACCTTTTGCTGGTTTCCGCCCGACAGCGTGCCGATCGGGGTGTTCGTCTGGGCTGTCTTGATATGCAGGCGCTGGATCACCTTGCGGGTGGCATCCGCCATCATCTTGGCAGATAGGGTTCCGTGCTTGCTGACGCCGGCAAAATTTGTCGAAAGCGTATTCTCGTCGACACCGAGAAGAGGAACGATCCCCTCTTCTTTCCGGCTTTCGGGCGTATAGGCGAAGCCCATGGCAATCATTCTTTTGTACCGGCCGGGTTGAGCGGCCTGACCGTCGACGAGGACTTGCCCGTGATCGTAGGAGCGGACGCCCATGATTGCCTGAAGGAGCTCTGTCCGCCCGGAGCCTAGAAGCCCGGCAATCCCGAGCACTTCTCCAGCCCTGAGTTGAAAGGAAACGGAAGTCAGCTTGGGCGCCAGGGCGATGTCTCGAACTTCCAGAACGGTGTTCTCTTGGCTTCGATTGTCCAATGCCGCTGCCTTTGAAGCCTCGGCGCCAAGCATGAGCCGAACGATCTCTCGAGTATCGGCGCCCTTGACGTCGACAGTATCGATGATGCGCCCATCGCGCATGATCGTGGCTGAATGCGCAATCTGGCGGATCTCGTTCATTCTATGGCTGACATAAATGACCGCGATGCCTTCCGAAGCGATGCGGGTCACCGCCGCCATCACCTTCTCGGCTTCGGCGGCCGCAAGCGAACTGGTCGGCTCGTCGAGAATGACGAGTTTCGGCCGTCCAAGGAGGACGCGAGCAATCTCGAGGAGCTGGCGCTCAGCCGGGCTCAGGCTTGCAACCAGGGCATTGGGGGTACGGTTGAGCCCTAGTCGTCGCATGGCCGCGGATGCTTCCGCTTCCATGTCGGCGTATTGGATGACACCGCCCTTCCTCGGCCAACGGCCAAGGAATAGGTTTTCCGCAAGCGTCATGCCAGGAACGAGACTGAGTTCCTGGTAGACGACCCGAACACCCTTTTCGAATGCATCCTGAGCGCGGCTGGATCCCGAGTGTCGCAGTTCCTCGCCGTCGATCATCACGGTTCCGCTATCGGGGATTTCAGCTCCAGTGAGGAGTCTGATTAGCGTCGATTTGCCCGCGCCGTTCTTGCCAAGTAGCGCCCTCACCTCTCCGGCCGCTACTGAAAACGATGCGTTGTCGAGAGCTAGCACGCCAGGATATTGACGTGTGCACCCCGCAATCGATGCGATCGGATGGGAAGCGAGTTCGGCCGTTCGCGATGTCTGTGTCATTCAATTTCCACCTTCGAAAAGGCGCCGCCGGTCGTCCGGCGGCCTCGACGCTCGTGACTTGGGAGGTGAGCTTACGGAATGCCGTCGGAGTGGGCCTTCAGCCACGCCTTGCCGTCTTCGGAAGATTTGTAGAGATCGATGTTGTAGGCAACCTTGATGCCTTCCGGCGGTTGCCCGTCGATCGACTTGATGGCCTGAGCGAGCGCAAGCTTCCCGAGACCTTGGCCGGAGATATCGACAACGGCCTTTATGACGGTGAAGTCGGCCAGCTCCTGAGCGATCTCGGTCGTCATGTCGCCACCGAAGACGACAACCTTTCCGGTCTTACCCTGGCTCTTTACCGCACGAGCGGCACCGAGTGTTGCACCACCTGCCTCGCCGAAAAAGGCATCGATATCAGGGTTCGACGACAGCATCGTGCTTGCTACCGAAACCGCCTTGTCAAGGACAGCGCCTTCCTGGTTTGCGACGATCTGTGCGCCTGGGACCTTTGCCTTCAGTGCCTCCTCAAAGCCCTTGCGGCGAGTCACGCACACCTCCACGAATTCGCAGTTAAGGACGGCGATCTTCGGCGCATCGTTCTTTTCCGCGATGAAGTAGTCGGCTGCAGCATCACCAAGCTTGTGACCGAAATCATAGGGATCGCCGACAGCGTAGGCCGAGATATATTCCTTCATGTCGGCGTCGTTGAGGCATGTGTTGTAGCAGACGACCGGAATGCCGGCTTCATGAGCGCGGCGGATCGCGCGATTCGAACCATCGGCGGAGACAGGCGATACGATGATGGCCTGCACGCCCGATGAGATCAGAGAGTCGATGAACGAAGATTCTTTGCTTACATCACCCTGAGCGTTGGTCTCGACGATGTCCAGCTTGCGGCCGGCATCATTCGCGCCGGTCTGGATGCCTTTGCGAACACCTGCATAAAACCCCTGAGCATCCATGTAGATGGCGCCGACCTTCAGGTCCTTGTCTTGCGCGAAAGCTGACGTGGCATGTGATCCAGCAATTGTGGTGAGCGCCAGGATCGCGGCGCGTACGATGAGCTTCATTGCTCCCTCCCGTTATCTTCAACGACAGGCTCCATGGCGGAGCCAACCGACCAGGCGAATTTAAGTTAGGTATGATTATTGTCAATATAAATAGGATTTATTTTTTTAAAGATATGGCGGGCGGCTCTTTTCGTGTGCTACAACCCAATTGACGCGGCGCACAGAAACAAGGCCTGAAAAAGAGTTTCCGGTCGTCGCAAGTTTCGGATAAGCCGCAATAGGGGTTATGGGAGGCAGCCAGTGACAATCTCACGCAACGAGTGGAAGCTCACCGACGGGGGCATCGAGATCGCATCTCGCGGCAAGCGTTCCGTTCGCGAGGCATTGCTCTCCAAGTTCGTAGAACGGATTGTCTCCGGCGCGTTGCCTGAGGGTTCTACGCTCCCCAATGAAGCGGACCTGACCGATCAATTCGGCGTCAGCAGAACGACGTTGCGCGAAGCCATGCAGTATCTATCGGCAATCGGGTTGATCCGGTCCAGAACCCGAGCCGGAACCACGGTGCTTCCGCGAGAAAACTGGAACTACCTGGATCCGCTCGTTCTTGACGTAATGCTTTCCCTCGGTGGCGATGAGTCCTTTTATACGTCACTGATCGACGCCCGTCATTTGCTCGAACCCGCCGCTGCGGAGCATGCGGCAACAAAGGCAACCGCCAAACAGCTGGCCCGAATTGCCCAGGCATTCGAGGACATGGTCGATGCAAACGCCCGTGACAACGAGGAATGGAGCCGGGCGGACCTTGAGTTCCACACAGCGATCATCAATGCCAGTGGTAACTGGGTCTTCAGGCAGTTTGCGAGCGCCATTCGTGCCGCCCTCCTTGCGAGCTTTCGCCTCACGAACCGCGCCAGTCAGTCTCACGAACAGGCCATTCAAAAGCACCAGGACGTTCTGGAAGCGATACGCGTTCGCGATCCAGTCGCAGCCAGAAAGGCGATGGAAACCTTGATCGGCGTTGCGAGAGCGGAAATAACGGACGCGCTTCGAAAGAACAAAGGGAGCCGCTAAGGCAACAAGAGTGCTTCGCTCAGCGATGGGAGAAGCTGGATTCAACGCGCGAGCATGCAGGCGCCGCCACGGGAGGCCTTCGCTCCCATCCCAAGCCCTGTTCATCGGTCTGTCGTCTCTAATTCAGGAGGCGATCATAGTTGCGGCAATGACGGCGGTCGCTGTCCCAAACGATCGTCGCACCTGCTAGCGCTTGAGTACGAAGCGAAATCACCGCAACGTGACGCTGTACCTCCGTTGACTGTCGCTGAGCTCACGGTCTTGTGGCAAGAGCCAGGAGGCCATCGTAAAGCGCGGTGGCAATCGGGTCGACATCCGGTGCCTCCTGATGGAGGCGGACGAGGATCGGTCTCAGCCAGTTCCTCGATGCCGGAGCCGACCGGTTGAGCTACCGCAGCATTATCAGCGGCAATAGCTTTTCAAGATCCTTCGGCGAGCAGTCATAGTGCCGCCACAGAATTCAGCCCAATCAAGCTTGTTCAACAAGCGGAAGGCGACAAGATGAGATTGCTGGCTCTCGTGGCTGCGGCCTTTTTGCTGACGGTCTTTCAGACTCAAGCCCAGATCTATGGGCCGTATGACGGATATGACGACTTTGACGGATCCGGTTACGACGATCCATACAGCCCCTATCCGCCACCACTCGATTACGATCCAGCGCCTCCCTATCAAGAGCCCCTGCATGATCGCATGCAACCGCCGACAGGACGTGCAAAAGGAACCATCGAAATCGTGACGAGCGAGCATACGCTCATTTACACCACCCCTTGGGGCGAGCAATTCGCTTACCCCATCGCGGTCGGCCGTGAGGGCAAGCAATGGTATGGATCTACGCGGATCGTGTCGAAGCGAGCGCATCCTGAATGGCGACCCACGGCCAGCATGCGGCAGAAGAACCCTCGGCTTCCAGCGGTGGTGAAGCCCGGCCCCGCCAATCCGCTTGGAACCCGCGCGATCTATCTCGCCGATGGCCTGTTGCGCATCCACGGCACCAACGACCCCTCGTCTATCGGCACCAACGCGTCGAGCGGGTGCTTTCGAATGTACCGTCAAGATGTTGAAGAGCTTTACGAGATCGTGCAGCCGGGAACGAAGGTCATCGTTCGGCGCTAACTGTAGCCGATCGATCGCTGATGGACCTCTGCGGATTGGCGTTGGAATCTAACTCTCGATACGCAGCTTGCGCGCCAGGGCCTGAAGTTCCTTGAACCCTTCGTAACGCTTGTCATGAATATGAGGGATCGGCCCTTCTGATGGCAGGAATGTCGTTTCGACCGCCGAGAGTGTCGTCATCGCTTCGCGTACATCCGCAAACAGACCGCCGGCGACAGCGCCCAGGATGGCGGCCCCCAGGAGCACCGGTTCCTCAGCCTTTGTCGCGATGACCGGCTTACCGCTCGCATCGGCAAGCAGCTGGCGAACGAAATCGTGCTGGCCGGCGCCACCGCTGATGACGATGTTTTCAATGGTAACGCCCGCATCGACCTGCGTCTCGATGATCTGCCTGAGGCCGTAGCCGATACCGCAAAGCCCTGCGATGTAAAGTGAGACCAGGCTGCCGATATCGTCCTCCATCCCGAGACCGGCAATGATTGCGCGGGCATGCGGATCGGCAAAGGGCGCGCGGTTGCCGAGGAACTCGGGAACGACGTGCAGTCCGGCCGCAAGCGTGACGGCGTCGGAAGAACGGCCCGCCTTTCGGGCGGCCTTATCCGCAAGCAGAACCGGCAATGGAACGCCCGCCCTCTTTGAAAGCTCCCGCGCTTCTGCGGCAGCCGGATGGAAGGCGAGCAGCTGGTCGATCGCCGCGCCGGCCGCACTCTGGCCACCCTCGTTCAGCCATAGTCCCGGCACCATGGCCGAATAATAGGGCCCCCAGACGCCGGGCACGAAGGATGGTTCAGCTGTCGATGTCATCGTGCAGGAGGAAGTGCCGAAAACATAAGCCAAATTGGCTTGTGGGTCGGTACCGATGCCAACGGTTCCGATTCCACCCGCGTGGGCGTCGATCAGTCCGGCAGCGACGGGCGTTTCCGGCTTCAGGCCGAGCTCGCCGGCCGCAGCCGCGGTCAGTCCTCGACCGAGGGCCGAACCGGGCTCGACGATGGCCTGACCGATGCGGGCAAACTCTTCGTCGGCGAGCGTGCCGAGGCCGATCTGGTGAAAATAATCGCCATCCCAGCGCTTTTCATGGGCGAGATAGGTCCACTTGCAGGTGACCGTGCAGGTCGAACGCGACAGATCGCCGGTCGCCCGCCAGGTGAGGAAATCTGCAAGGTCGAAGAATTGCCACGCGGCATCAAAAACCTCAGGACGATTTTCCCTCAGCCAGAGCAGCTTGGGCGTTTCCATCTCTGGCGAGATGCGGCCGCCGACGTAACGCAGGACGTCATGGCCAAGCGTATTGATGCGCTCGGCCTGCGGGACGGCGCGGTGGTCCATCCATACGATGACGTCCCGGTTCGGATCTTCCGAAGGCCCGACCGGAAGCGGCTTGCCGCCTTCGCCGAGGACGACGAGCGAACAGGTGGCATCGAACCCCAGCCCCATGACGGACGCCGGATCGACCCCGGCCGAGGAAACCACCTCGCGCACTGCCGCGCAAACCGCCGCCCAGACCTCGGTGCTCGATTGCTCAACCATGGAACCCGGTTCGTGAAACAGGGTGATATTCCGCTTGGCGGACGCAAGCATCCGGCCGGTCAGGTCGAACAGGCCGGCGCGGGCGCTGCCGGTGCCGACGTCGACGCCGATGACATGTTTGGCATCTGCTTCTGGCGTGCGAGATGTGTCGCTCATGGTCTCTCCTTTGAAGTCGGCAAGGATCAGGCTAACTGCAGTCTGGGGCCGGTGTTTACAGATCCACGCTATTCGGCAGAATCACAAGATCGCGGACAGTCACATTACGCGGTCGCGACAGCATGAAAAGGACGGCGTCGGCCACTTCTTTCGGCTGCATCAGGCTGCCATTGGCCAGCGCTTCCTCCATTTTCGCCTTCGGCCAGTCGTCGAGCAAGGCCGTGACGACAGGTCCTGGCAGCACCGCACCGACGCGCACGCCGTGCTGCGCCACTTGCCGGCGCGTGGAATGGACGAAGGCCTGAACTGCGAATTTCGAGGCTGTGTAGATCGGCTCCCACGCGACCGGCACGACGCCTGCGATCGAGCTCGTAAACAGGATGTCGCCGGACTTCTGGGCAACCATCTGCGGCAGCACCGCATTGACCGAGCGGAAGGCTGCGTTGATGTTGAGGTTGAGCATGCGGTCCCAGGCATCCGGATCGCCATCGACAACGGGACCGCCAATATAGGCGCCGGCATTGGCGTGGAGGATGTCGAGCCCGCCGGCCACGTCAAGAATGCGAGGCAATATGCCCGAGACCTGCTTTCCATCGAGAAGATCGATGACGAGCGGCAGAGCGCCTCTGCCGATCTCCTTGCAAAGAGCTTCGAGCTTGTCCTTGGCGCGGTCGATGAGCACGACCGTTACACCTGCGGCGTGGAGGCTGCGCGCACATTCCAAACCGATGCCCGATGCGGCACCCGTAATGGCGGCAACCTTGCCTTTCATGAGATCAGTCACGAGGAATATTCCTTGCAGAAGCGGGATGGGACGCGTCCATGGCTGCCACGAGAGCAGGGTTTATGCCCGAACCAGACCACATTGGCTGAGACCGGGAATGAAAGGCCTTTTGCGCCGGAGACCCTCACAGCGTGCCTCCGATATCCTCCAGGATGGCGACAAGCTGCTCCGCCCCCATGGCAACGGCAAATGCACCGGCTGTCACCAATGCCGTATGCCGGTCAGGTCTCGGATCGGCCGGGTCGACAAATCCGACGGCCGTCATTCCTGCGGAAACGGCTGCCGCCACGCCATGACTGCTATCGTCGATCATGACGCATCTGGAGGGACGGGCTCGAAAACGCTCCGCGCAGTGCAGCAAGAGATCGGGCGCGGGCTTCGGCCGGGCGACGGCTTCGGCACTGAAGACCTCGTCTCCAAATGCGCTCCACAGATCCAATATGCCCAAGCTGTTGCGGAGCCGCTGCATCGTGCTGTTTGACGCAACGCATTTTGGTCGCTGAAGTCCGTAGACGACATCGGCAATGCCGGGGATCGGCAGCAGCGAGCGTGAAAACTCTTCGAATAGACGCTGGTGCCATGTTTCAAACAGCTCGGGGATTTCGACAATCCCGTAATCGCGCCGACACATCTCGCCGATGATGCTTTCTGAATTGCCGGTAAATTTGAGATGAGCCTCTGCGGCGGTGATCGCAATGCCGGCACCTTGCAGAGTTTCCGCCAAGGTGCGGCTGGCGATCGGCTCGCTATCGATCAGCACGCCGTCGCAATCGAAGATCACGAGATCAATATTTTCCAAGGCTTGGCGGTCCGGCATACCGGGGCAATCGACGCGGCTATCGAGCATGTCTCACCTCCGCGCCTGCAATGCGAGATCCGGCCGGTCCGTGGTGATCTGCCGGATCGGTTTGGCAAGCCAGTATTCTAGATCTCCGATGTCGTTTGGGACCCAGGCTCCAAGCCGGTCGAGCGGCACGAGTTCGGTGATCTGCTCCCATTGTACTGTAAGCAGCGACTTCTCGACGGCGATGATATCGGAACATTCGTTGAGTAACTTCAGACCGTTGATCAGACCGAGACGTTCGGCCGACTTGGAATCGAACGACGACAAGGTGCGGATATGCGGAGCAACCTTGCGTATGTCGACGAGCACGTCCGGATGAAAGCTGGTGAGAATTGACCTCTTCGCCAGGTCAAGACGGTCGACCTCGGCGGCTGCCTTGGCGGCGAGCCCCTCATACGGCGTTCCGTCGGCATTGGTTTTCAATTCGATATGAAGCTCGAGCGACGTGTCCTTGAAGACGGCGAGGACCTCTTCGAATGTGGGAACAGTCTCTCCGTCGCTCTCTTTGAGTCGCACCGTTCGATTTTCGCCGGGGTGAAGGTCGGCGACCAGCCCGTCCGCATCTGTCGTTCGCTCCAGCGTCGGGTCGTGAATGACAAGCACTTCTCCCGCGCGCGTCAGATGAATGTCGAATTCGACACCGTCTACCGGCATTTGCGCGAGTTTGCGAAAGCCCGAAAGACTGTTCTCGGGCCAGAGATTGCGACCACCACGGTGGCCGATGATATGCACCATTGTCTGAATATCCTTGAAATTCGGGATGTTACTTTCCGGAGTCCACCAGTCCCTTGGTGAACCAGCGCTGCATGAAGAGAATGACGGCCGCAGGCGGAAGCATGACGAGAAGTGCCGCACTCATCGCGATGTTCCAGGCAGGTGCTGAGTCCGAGACGGGAACGAGCTGCTTCAGCCCAAGGACCGCAGTTCCCATCTCCTTGTCCGTGGTGAAAAGCAGCGGCCACAAATACTGGTTCCAGCCATAGAGAAACAGGATGATCGACAGGGCCGCGATATTGGCGCTCGAGAGTGGAAGGAGAATGTCCTTGAAGAATTTCAGCGGGCCGGCTCCATCGAGCTTTGCCGCCTCGCAAAGTTCATCGGGAACGGTCAGGAAGAATTGCCGGAAAAGGAAGGTCGCGGAGGCAGAGGCGATGAGCGGTAGTATGAGGCCGGCGTAGCTGTTGACCATGTTCCACTTCAAGGATGTTTCGATACTGTATCCGGTGAGCCCTTCAACGACACCGGAAAGACCGATCGACCCGGCCAACCAGCGCAGCGGCCCGGCGGCATCGGCGACCGCTTCATAGGTCGGGATGATGCGGACTTCGACTGGAAGCATCAGCGACACGAAAATGAGCCAGAATGCCGTCATACGAAACGGGAAGCGAAAATAGGTTACGCCAAATGCGGCGATCAATGAGATCGCCAGCTTTCCGATCACAATGCCGGCAGTGACGATGATCGAATTCAAAAACAACTGCGAGAACTCGCCTTGCTGCCAGGCGGCGGCAAGGTTTTCGAGAAAATGCGGGCCTGGGATGACCGGGAACGGTGCCTGCTGAACCTCCTGCAACGTCAATGAACCGGCGACGAAAGCGAAGTAGAGAGGAAGGCAGACAAAGACCGCGCCAATCAACAGTATGGCATGGCAGAAGATCGAAAGACCGAGATGACGTTCGGGCATGATTACACCTGGTAATTGACCTTGCGCTCGAGGGCGCGAAATTGAACGATGGTGAATAGGATGGCGATAAACATCAGCAGCACGGATTGTGCGGCCGACGACCCGAGGTCCAGTTGCATGAAACCATCCTGGTAAACCTTGTAAACCATGCTGTTCGTTGCACCGGCCGGGCCGCCCCGCGTGACCGCGTCGATAATGCCGAAGGTCTCAAACAGCCCGTAGACGAAGTTCATCACCACGAGGAAGAAGATCGTCGGTGAGATCAGGGGAAGCGAAATTGTGAAGAAGCGCCGGACGGGTTTTGCGCCATCGAGCTTTGCCGCTTCCAGCAGCGAAACGGGCACGGCCAACAGTGCGGCGACGAGAAAGATATAGTCGTAGCAGACATTCTTCCAGACCGACGCGATGGTCACCAGGAGCTGCGCATCGAAAGGACGCCGGTTCGGATCCCATTCGAAACCGAGCCCATGCAGAAATTGAGCGACCGGTCCGACCGCAGGATTGAACAGGAAGGCCCAGATCACGCCTGAAATCACCGGGGCGATCGCGTAGGGCAGAAGGATTATGCTTTTATAAATTCCCCTGCCCCTGACCACGAAATCGGTTGCGAATGCAAACAGACCGGCAAGCACAAGCGTTGCAACATTCTGTGCGAGGGTGAACCAGAGGGTGAATAGCGCACTGCTTCGATATTCCGGACTTGCGAACAGATTGTAGAAGTTTTTCAGCCCGACGAAGATTTGCGTGCCGCCGAACGGGTCGACCTGAACGAAGGCCAACGACAGTGCCTTGTAAGACGGTATGAAAAAGAAGAACAACAGGATCAGCAGCTGCGGCGCGACAAGTCCGAAGGCGAGCCACGGCCTGTTGAAGTGAGCGGACTTCAATCCAGCATCCGACGACGGCGCGATCAGGCGGCCCGCCGAAAGAGCGTGCGGGATACGAAGGCGCCGGGTGGCGCCTCCCATCACTCCGAGGGTCTTACTTTGCTGCATGAAGCTGCTCATACTGCCGAAGGATCTGGTTTCCGCGGGCCGCCGCAGCATCCAGTGCCTGCTGCGGCGTCTTTTGTCCGGTCCACACGCCTTGGATCTCCTCAACCAGAAGCGCCATCGACTGGTTGTGATTGCCAAAGCGGAAGCCGCGCGAATTGTCGGTTGGCGTGCCGCGCGTGAGTTGGAGAATGGCGACCTCGCGGGTCGGATGCTCCTTGAAATAACCCTCGGATTTGGCCTCTTCGTAGGCGGCATTGGTCACCGGGACATAGCCGGTTTGCTTGCTCCACCAGACTTGTGTCTTCGGCAAGGCGACAAAATTCAAGAAGGCCGCAGTGCCTGCGTATTCTTCGTCCGACTTGCCTTTCAACACCCAAAGCGCTCCGCCGCCAATGGTGCTGTTCTTAGGCTCGATGCCCTCCTCATGCGGCAGGAACGTCGCGCTCCATTGAAATTTCGCACCGCTTTCAACAGCGGCATGCGCCGCGGTCGAGGCCACATAGGTCGAGCAACTGCCAGAGGTAAACAGCTGGTCGGGTGAGAGGCCTTGCCCTGCGATCTGCAGGACCCCATCGTCGAGCCACGTCTTGAGGCGTGTCACCTGGCCGACGATCAGCGGGCTCTTGTTGAAGATGAATTCGGTATCGAGACCACCGAAGCCGTTTGCCTTGGTACCGTAAGGCTGGTCCTGGATCGCGGCGTAGTTCTCGATCAGGCTCCAATAGAAGTCGTTCGCAAGCGCCATCTGGCACTTTGAAATTCCCTTCTCCTTGATGGCGTGCAACTGCTTGTCGAGTTCCTGCCAGGTCTCGGCCGGCTTGTCGAAGCCGGCTGCCTTGAAGTGATCGGCATTGTACCAGAAGATCGGTGTCGAGCTGTTGAAGGGCATTGCCGCCGGCTTGCCGTCAACGAGATAAAAGCCCGCGACCGGAGCGATGAAATTGCCCCAGTCGATCTTGTAGCCTTCCTTCTCCATAAGCTCCGGCACCGGGATGATGGCGCCGGAATTATACATGGTCAGAAAGCCTCGCTCGGCGGCTTGGATAAGCACGGGCTGCTGACCGACGCGATAGGCAGCCACCATCGCCGCCATGGTTTCCTCGTAATTGCCTTTGCTGATGCCAACGAGCTCATATTTGTCCTGCGAGGCATTGAAGTCCGAAATCAGCTGTTTGGTGATCTCGGCCAGGCGGCCGTTTGCTGCGTTCCACCACTCGATCTTGACGCGATCAGCTGCACTGGCGTCGCCTGCATTTGCCAATCCGAGCGTCATAAGAGCAGCGCCTGCCGCGAAGGACCGGAATGTCCGTCCTATGCGAGCGCCCATCGAAAATTCTGTCGTCATTTCGCTTTCCTCTCCATTGCCGTTGTGTTCGCCGACCGGCACGTCCAGCGCCGATCAACCCCTCCCAAGGTGGCGATGAAAACAAGGGTGGGGCCACTTGTTACAAATGTCAATAGCGTGTTACAAATGTATGACGATATCGAAGGGAGGATACTTTGGCAGCGATCGAACTGATTGACCTGAAGAAAAATTACGGCCCCGTCTCCGCGGTGAAGGGGATCAATCTCACCGTCGCAGATGGTGAAATGATCGTGCTGGTCGGACCGTCGGGATGCGGAAAGTCGACTTTGCTTCGTATGATCGCCGGCCTAGAAGCCATAAGCTCCGGGCACCTCAGGATCGCTGGCAGCGACGTTAGCCATGTCGATCCGGCCGACCGCAACATCGCCATGGTGTTCCAAAACTATGCGCTCTATCCTCACATGACCGTTCGGCAGAATCTCGAATACGGCCTCAAAAATCGCCGTGTCGCTCGCGGCGAGATTGATCGGCGAATCGCCAATGCCGCCAGCATTCTGGAGATTGGCGAATTCCTCGAGCGGCGCCCCCGCCAGCTGTCCGGCGGACAGCGGCAACGGGTTGCCATGGGCCGCGCCATCGTCCGCGATCCCGCCGCCTTTCTCTTCGATGAACCGCTGTCCAACCTGGATGCGAAGCTGCGTGTGCAAATGCGCGTCGAAATCCGAAGACTGCAGCGGCAGCTTAAAACGACAAGCCTTTATGTGACGCACGACCAGCTCGAGGCCATGACGCTTGCCGACCGGCTGGTGGTCATGAACGGTGGCCGGATCGAGCAGATCGGGACACCAATCGAGGTGTACCGCCGGCCTGAAACGGTGTTCGTGGCAGGGTTCATTGGCTCACCGCCGATGAACCTGATCGATCTCGATCAGCTTGGCCCCTGCCAACTCGCGCTTCCCAGGGATACCGATGTCATCGGCATCCGGCCGAGTGCAATCAATCTCGGTGGGCGTTCAGCGCATGATCTCCGGTTCGACGCTTTCGTTGAATTGATCGAGACCGTCGGCGATGAGAATAACGTCCATTTGCGCATCGATGGCGCGGACAAGCGCGTCGTGGCCAGTGTTTCCACCAATCAGCGTCTGCAGGAAGGTGATCGGATTTCGTGTCATGTGGGAATGGATGGCCTGCATCCCTTCAACCGGGCGACCGGGCGTCGAACCGAATGACAGGGGAAGCAAACGGCATCCAACCGTCACAATTGACAACGGCAGGAATTCGCGATCCATAGCCGTCAAAGCGGAGGCGCAGATATTGCATGACGCAGAATAGAAATTCTCCATTCGCCCCCGTTGCGCTCCCAGATGAGCAAATGCAGGTGCGCGTGGTTTGGCTCTATTACATGGAGGGGCGCACGCAAGGTGAAATTGCCGAAGCACTTTCAACCAACAGGCTTCGCGTCAACAAGATCATCGCAGAAGCGCGCCGATCAGGATTGGTCACGATCACACTCAATTCGCGGCTGACATCCTGTGTGGCTCTGGAACAGCAGTTGGCGGCGGAATTCTCGCTCACCAGGGCTATCATCGTACCGACTCCAGAGGATGAGGACCTCATCCCCGTCCTGCTCGGTCAAGCGGCAGCCGATTATCTCGTTCAGTTGCTGAACGGCGGCAACATTCGCGGCATCGGCGTCGGATGGGGAGCCACTCTGCGCGAAATGGTGCGTCATATGCCTTCACAGCGGCGACCCGAAATCTGTGTCAACTCGGTCATGGGCGGACTGACGCATGGCATCGAAATCAACACGTTTGATATCGCAAGCGACCTTGCCCGCCAGCTCAATGCCGAATGTTCCTATCTTGCCGCGCCCATTTACGCCGGCAGCCCCGAGTCGCGCGAAGCGATCGTCAGACAAGACGTCTTTGAAGCGGCCTTCCGGCAGATCGAGGCCAATGACGTCATCGTGCTCAGCATCGGCGACATGACCGAACGCTCACTGCTGATGCGCTACGGCCTGCCGAGCAACATCAACATAGAAGAGCTTGTCGCAGCCGGCGCCTGTGGTGACGTGCTTGGCCAGTTTGTCGATAAGACCGGGCGCCCGATCGAGCATCCGATCAACAGGTGCGCGATTGCTCCGGAATTTGAGGTGTTACGAGCCATTCCCAATGTCGTCTTCGCATCGGGCGGCTTGAACAAGGTTCACGCAATTGCCGCGGTTTTGTTGTCCGGGCTTGGAAACGTGCTGATTTGCGACGAAGCGACCGCACTGCAGGCGCAACTCGTTGCTACCGAGTTGAGGACGCGCGGCGGGTCATAGACCGCGCATCGACGGTCGATCTCGACTGCGAGCTCTTCCGGATACATCCACGTGCGCCTGCGCATCTCAGGAACTCTCCGGTCGCCCATTTGTTTTACATTCTGCACCGCCCAGAAATTGCCCCCAGATGCAATCGGCGGCAGTGGAGCTGATCCATGGATATGACGCGCATTCGAGATCGCATGGTGGAGCACCACGTGACGTGTCGTGGCATTCGCGATCAAAACGTCATCGAGGCGATGCGCATGGTGGCGCGCGAAAAATTCGTTCCTCCAGGCTCCGAGGAATTCGCCTATGAGGATGCGCCGCTGTCGATCGGCGAGGGCCAGACGATTTCGCAGCCATTCATCGTGGCTCTGATGCTCGAAAAGGCCAATCTGAATGCCGGTGACAAAGTGCTCGAGGTCGGAACGGGCTCTGGCTATGCTTCCGCCCTCATCAGCCGGATAGCAAGGTATGTCTATTCTATCGAGCGCCATGAAAAGCTGGCGCTTGAGGCTAAGGAACGGTTCGAGAAGCTAGGATACCGCAACATCGACGTTCGCGTCGGCGATGGCAGCAAGGGCTGGGCGAAAGCCGCTCCGTTCGATGCCATTATCGTTTCCGCGGGCGCACCCGAGGTACCAACCGCCTTGAAAGAACAGCTGGGGCTCGGAGGGCGACTGATCATCCCGGTCGGCGGCGGTGAAGGGCAGCGGCTGAAACGGCTCACGCGCACCGGCGCCACCGTATTCGAGGAAGAAGATCTTGGCGGGGTGCGCTTCGTTCCCTTGATCGGTGAAGACGCCTGGACTGCTACCCATCCGATGTATACGGCCACGGCCCCCTCATTGCCGAAAGTGGTTGCCTCCGAGCCAAGATCTCCGCAAGACGCACAGGGAGGGGTATGGGAAAGATAGACAAATTGCCCGCGCTGCCGCATCAGCATCATCAAGAAGCAGAAATCCGGCTGACAACTGACGACGAAGGAAACACCTCGAGGGCATGAACTCGCTGCCATTTTTGAGTTGATAGCCGCTTGGGAATGCGCGTCAGAAGGATAGGTCGAGCACCCTGCCCTCGAACAGACGATCCCGAGAGCCTTCGAGATGCGCCTTCATCAGTCTTTGTGCATCGTCAGGCCGGCCATCGGCGATCGCCTTGTAGATGGCGTTATGCTCTTCATAGACCTGTTCCAACCCTTGGCGAGGGCCGAGCAAAGAGAGGCCGTGGAGATGCATGCCGACGGCGATATGAGCCTTCAGCGCATCGATCGAGGCCGTGTAATAGTGATTGTTGGCAGCCTCCGTCACCGCGCGGTGGAAGAGAAAATCGGCATCGGTGCGGTGAAGCTGATGGCTGGTCGCCTCACGCAGATCCGCAAGCGCGCTGGCGATCTTCTGAATGGCCGATTCATTGCGGCGCTTGGCGGCGAAATAGGCCGCCGCCGGCTCGATCGTCAGGCGGAATTCGTAGCAGCGCTGAATGTCGGCGATCGTCTTGACCGGCGAATAGGCAAGCTGCGTCGTCGGCGATCCATGCGCACTGACAAAGGTGCCGGCGCCCTGCCGGGCATAGACCATGCCCTGATCGCGCAGGCGCGCCAGCGCATCGCGGACGATCGGCCGCGACACACCCAGCATCGAGGCAAGCTCATGCTCGCCGGGAAGGCGTGAATCGGGCGGATAGTTTCCGCCGCGGATACGCTCGAGCAACTGGTCGAAGACGCGATCGACCAGCTTGACGCCCTTGCCGCGTTCGGGCTTGCCCGGCGGGCCGGCTTCCGCGTTCAAAGATTCGCCATTCACTTCAGCCACGTCATTCTCCCCGACGGTATCTTACTATGCCGCCCGATTCCAAAGGACCAGTCTTAACAAACTATCGGGCTTGCCGAAGCCCCCCGACTTCACGGCGCACCGAAAATGCCGCCCGTCGGCTGCCGTGACATCGAACCACGGCACACCGGCTTCGATTTCGCCCTGCGGCGCCAGCACTCTGACCCCAAGCGCCTGGAAAACGGCAAGCGCCGTATCGCCGCCGCCGACCATCAGCATGTCAGGCCTGGTATCGTCGATGACCGATCTAACGCCTGCAGCAAAACAGCGGGCGACCTCTGCTGCATCGGCTGTCATATCGCCGGTGCAGCGCAGCAGCGCCGGCAGCGCCATGCCCTCCCCGACTTCGACCTGCCCCATCGGCGCGTCTACCACCATGCGCAGGACACCCGAGGCTTCGAGCCGGTCCATCTGGGTAGCGGTAATCGGATCGCGCGAGCCAAAAGCGAAAAGGGTGCGTCGGGTCGCTGCAAATTCCGGCACCGGCTGCCGCCCCGTTTCGCCGAGCTGGCGGGCAAGAGCAGCACCCAGACCCCGTGCGCCGACCGCAAGTGCCAGCCGCCAGTCCTGATCAACCACGATCTGGTCGAGATCACTGTCATTCTCCGCATCGGCAACGGTGACGCTGCCTGCGCGGCTCTCGAACAGATCGGCGATCGGGAGCGGCTTGTCGACGCCGCGGCCGACAACACAGCCTCTGTAGGTCACGCGCTCCTGATCGGGAATAGCGGGCGCCACTAGGATAGTCTCCAGGCCGAGCGCATCTGCCAGCGCCAGGCTCTCCGCCGCGACATTGCCCTTCAGACGGGAGTCGATCTTCTTCATCACGACTGCGGGCTTCACGCCACGAAGTGCCTCGGTCGCGAAGCGCACCCTTTCGGCAGCTTCGCGCTCGCCGAGCGCGCGCGAGGCCGTGTTGATAACGACCACGTCACAGCCAGTGGCGATGGCATCCTCTGCGGCCTCGACATCAACGGCGACCGAAATCGAAAGGCCGGCTTCGACGAAGGGCGTGCCTGTATCGAGCGCGCCGGTCAGGTCATCGGCAATGATGACGGCCTTCAGCGTCATGCGGTCTGTCCGGTGTTGACGGCGTGACAGGCGACGAGATGGCCGGGTTTTGCTTCCTGCCACGCGGGGATCACCTTGCTGCAGACATCCATGGCGATCGGGCAGCGCGTGTGGAAACGGCAGCCGGTCGGCGGGTTCAGCGGGCTCGGCACATCACCCTGCAGGATCTGGCGCTGGCGCGTGCGCTCATGCTCCGGATCGGTCTCCGGAACGGCCGACAGCAGCGCTCTGGTATAGGGATGCAGCGGATTGTCGAACAGTTCCTCGCGGGTGGCAAGTTCGGCCAGCCGCCCGAGATACATGACGCCGACACGGGTGCTGATATGGCGCACGACCGCGAGATCATGGGCGATGAAGAGATAGGTCAGCCCGTATTTTTCCTGCAGATCGAGCAGCAGGTTGATGATTTGCGCCTGGATCGACACGTCGAGCGCCGAAATCGCCTCGTCGCAGACGATGAATTTCGGCTGGCAGGCGAGCGCGCGGGCAATGACGACGCGCTGGCGCTGACCGCCGGAAAGCTCGTGCGGGTAGCGCTGGGCAAACCGCGTCGGCAGGCCGACATCGGTGAGCAGTGTCGTCACCCTGTCCTTCAGCTCGGCCTTGGTGCAGAGCTTGTGGAAGAGGATCGGCTCGCCGATCGCCTCGCCCACCGTCATGCGCGGATTGAGTGTCGAATAGGGATCCTGGAAGACGATCTGCAGGTCGCGGCGAAACGGCCGCATCTGCTTCTCGTCGAGCGTCGCGAGATCCTGGCCCTTGTAGACGACCTTGCCGCTGGTCGCCTTGTAGAGGTTGAGGATGGTGAAACCGGTCGTCGACTTGCCGCAGCCGGATTCGCCGACCAGGCTCAGCGTCTCGCCTTCCATGATGTCGAGATTGACATTGTCGAGGGCATAGACGGTTGCCGAGCGTTCGCCGAAGGCGCCGAGCTTGACGTGGAAATGCTTGACCAGGTTTTCGATCTTGAGCAGCGGTTGAGCGCCCATCACGCGGCCTCCTGCATTCTCTGGACGACGAAACAGGCGGCGCGGTGATTGGCGCTGCCGCTCAACGGTTCGAGCTGCGGCACCTTCTCGTGGCATATGGTTTCGGCAAGCGGGCAGCGCGGCGCAAATGGGCAACCCTTCGGCCGGCGGCCAGGCTCCGGCGGCGTGCCGCCGATCGAGCTCAGCCGGCTTGCCGGCGGGTCCGAAAGCTTCGGGATAGAAGACAGCAGGCCGCGCGTATAGGGATGGCTCGGGCGGGCATAGAGCTCGTCGACCGGCGCATCCTCGACCACCGTGCCGGCATAGAGCACGGCGACGCGATCGACCAGGCCGGCGATCAGCGCCAGATCATGGGTGATCCAGACGACCGACATGCCGAGCTTGGCTCTGAGATCCTTCACCAGATCGACGATCTGAGCCTGGATGGTGACGTCGAGCGCCGTCGTCGGCTCATCGGCAATCAAAAGCTTCGGATTGCAGGCAAGACCGATCGCGATCATCACGCGCTGGCGCATGCCGCCGGAGAGCTCGTGCGGATAGGCCTGCAGGCGCTCTTCCGGGCCGGGAATGCCGACAAGCCGCAGAAGTTCGACAGCGCGGGCGCGGGCCGCCGCCTTTTTCATTCCGCGATGGTAGACCAGCGGCTCACAGATCTGGTCGCCGACGCGCATCACCGGATTGAGCGAAGTCATCGGATCCTGAAAGACGAAGCCGATATCGCCGCCGCGCACCTTGCGCAGCTCGCGATTCGACATCGTCTGCAGGTCGCGGCCGTCGAATGTCGCCGATCCCTTGGTGACCTTGATCTTGTTCGGCAGCAGCCGCATCAGGCTCAGCATGGTCAGGCTCTTGCCGCAGCCGGATTCGCCGACGACGCCAAGGGTCTCGCCCTTGTTGACATGGAGATCGATGCCATCGACGACCACGGCCGGGCCGTTGCGGCCGTCGATCTCGACGGTGAGGCCCCTGACATCGAGCAGGCGGTCGGTGCTTTTCGTATCCATCATTTGCTGCCCCGCGGATTGAGCGCGTCGTTGAGTCCGTCGCCAAGGAAGCTGAAGGCAACCGAGGCAAGGCCGAGCACGGCCGCCGGAGCGGCGAGAAGGTGGGGATAATGCTGCCAGACGCGCAGGCCGTCCGAGATCATGTTGCCCCAGCTCGGCGTTGGCGGATTGACCCCGACGCCGAGGAAGCTGAAGGCGCTTTCCAGCACCATCGCCGTGCCGAGGCCGGCGCTGACCGAGACGATCAGGGGGCCGAGCGCATTCGGAATGACATAACGCTTGATGATGATCCAGTTCGACAGGCCGAGCGCCTGGGCCGCGGTGATATAGGGCCGGCTGCGGATCGACAGTACCTGGGCGCGCACGAGACGGGCGTAAGGCGGCCAGGAGATCAGCGCCATCGAGCCGAAGACGAGAATGAAATCCACCCACATGGTTTCGCGGTAGAAGGGATTGAGGGTCGCGAGATAACGCGCCTCCATCCATTTGCTGATCGGCGATTTCAGCGAGGCGTTGATGACGACGACGAGCAGCAGGTTGGGAACCGACATCGTCACGTCGGTCAGCCACATGATGGCGCGATCGAATGGATTGCCGAAGAAACCAGCGACGGCCCCGAGCACCAGGCCAATCAGCACCGCGAAGACGGTGACGATGATGGCGACGAGGAAGGCGGTGCGTGTGCCGAAGACCACGCGGCTGAAGACGTCGCGGCCGAGATCGTCGGTTCCGAAGAGGTGGCTCATCGACGGCAGGACGTTGCGGGCGTTGAGGTCCTGGCTCAAATAATCATAAGGCGTGAGGTAGGGGCCGAAGATCGCCGTGAAGCCGAGGATCAGGACGATGACGAGGCCGAAGATGGCGAGCCTGTTGCGCTTCAGCCGATACCAGGCATCGCGCCACAGGCTGACCGGCTCTTCGACGGTTTCGGTGGTGGAAAGAGGGATGGCGGACATGGTCAGCGGCTCCTTCTTGAATCATTGGCACGCGGGTCGAGCAGCGGATAGAGCACATCCACCAGGAGGTTCGAGACCATCACCAGGAATGAGCCGATCAGCGTGATCGCCAGAATGACCGGATAATCGGAATTGATCAGCGCCTGCACAGTCAACCGGCCGAGGCCCGGCAGGCCGAAGACGAGTTCGACGAAGATCGCGCCGTTGACGATGGTGATCATGATCAGGCCGAGCTGCGTGACGACGGGCGTCAGCACCGGCCGCAGGATATGGCGCAATGCCACGATGATCTCGGGCACGCCCTTGGCGCGGGCGGTGCGGACGAAATCCTCCGACAGTACCTCGATGACGGCGGCACGCGTCTGCCTCACGATCAGCGCGATCGGCTGGAAGGAAAGGACGAGCAACGGCAGCAGGATACGGACATCGAAGATGCCGCCCCAGCCATAGGGCACGCTTGCACCCGGCAGCAGCACGATGAGGCCGACCATCAGCATCGGACCGGCGACATAGGCCGGGATCGCCCAGAGGAAGAGTGCGGAGCCCAGAATGGCATAGTCGATGCGCGAATTCTGGTTGAGCGCAGCGATCATGCCGAGCGGGATCGCGACGACGGCGGTCAGGATGATGGAACAGATCGCAAGCTGGAAGGAGACGGGGGCTGCGGCCGAGACCATTGCCCAGACGGAGCGGCCCGAGGTCAACGAATTGCCGAACTGGCCGTGCAGCAGGTTCCAGATGTAAAGGCCGAACTGGACGATGAAGGGTTTGTTGAGACCGGCACTTTCGCGAATGGCTTCGATGCGCTGCGGATTATAGGCGACGTCGCCTGGCGCGCGCAGGAAGATCAGCTTGATCGGATCGCCTGCACCATAGAAGGCCAGCGCGTAGACCGCCAGCATCACCACCAGAACGGACGGAATCCAGATGGCAAATCGGGTTAGCACGTAGCGCAGCAAGGCCACCTCCCACCTGTTGTTCGACGCGTTCCCGCTTTTGGCTGCGATCGCATCTCTTCTTTTTGATACGTGCGCGAAGGCCTTGCGGCCTTCGCGCGGGTTATTGCCGATTGGAACGGTTTCCGCCGGATCAACCGATGGAAATGTTCCAGGGTTCGACGACCTGCCAGTCAAGGTTCTTTTCCAGGCCCTTGACCTCTTTGGTAGCCCAGCGCGACATCGCCTGAGAATACCATGGAATGAAGGCCCAATCCTCGCGGAACGCCTTCTGGGCTTCCTGGGCGAGAGCGATGCGCTTCGGATCGTCCGCAGCCTTGGTCGTGGCCTCGGCAAGGGCACTGTCGACCTTGTCGTTCTTGTATCCACCGAGCTTGTTCTGCGCATTCGACGAGGTCGAGGCGATGCAGCCCGCCAGATAGGAGACGGCATCGGGAACGCGGGTGCCGACGTCGTCGCGGAAGATCTGGACCGAATTCTGATCCGGACCCGCATAGGAATCCTGCTGCGGCTTCATGTCGACGGCTGTGATGCCGAGATTCTGACGCCACTGCTCGGCGATGAACTGGGCGGCGGCCTGAATGGCCGGCGCCGAAATGCCGACGAACAGGATCTTCGGCAGGCGCTCCGGACCGCCGTAGGTCGATTCCGCAAGCAGCTTCTTGGCAGCAGCCGGATCATAGGGATAAGGCTCGAAACCGGAATTCTCCGCACCCGGAACCGAATTGAGGATCTGGTCGGCTTTCTTGTGCGGGCCGTCGGGATAGGACGCCTTGAACAAGCCGTCGCGATCGACGGCCATGATCAGCGCCTGGCGGACCTTCGGATCGTCCATCGGCGCGCGGGAGATGTTGAACCAGAAATGCTGGCTGGTCGGGATCAGCGGGCCGGCCGAGAATTCCGGACCAAGATCCTGGATGATGGTCGAGGTGACAAGTTCGGTATGGGCGTTGAACTCGCCCGATTTGATCAGCGACGTTGCAGTGACATTATCCTCGATCGAGGTGATATCAATACGGGCAAGCTTCGGCTTCGGTCCGAAGAAGTTCTCATTCGGCTCGAACGAGAGTTTGCCGGCGTCGATGTCGATGCTCGTCAGCTTGAACGGACCGGAGAAGACCGGCTTGCTATCGGGCTTATACCAATCGATGATCTCCTCGCCGTCGCTGCCGCGCGACTGCGATGCCTTGGTGATCGGCGCGATGTGGTTTGCCAGGCGCATGAAGAAGATCGGGTCTGCGGCACCAAGCGTCACCACGACCGTCCCTTCGTCGGGTGTCGCGACACCAGTCAACTCCTTGCCGGAGCCGGCGGCGATTTCGGCGTAACCCTTGACCCTGCTCAGCACCTGGTCGGCGCGCTGGTTCTTGGTGTTGGGCATCGAGGAGACTTCCCACGATCCCTTGACATCCGCCGAGGTGATCTTGCTGCCGTCGGAAAAGACGGCCTTCGGGTCGAGCTTGAAGGTCCAGACTGTGTTGTCGGCCGATTCCCAGCTGGTGAAGACGTAGGGCTTGATATTGCCTTCGCTGTCGAAATACATCGGCGATGCCCACCAGATCGAATTCCAGCGGAACGTCCTGCCGCCGCCGCGCAGCGGCGACCAGTCCTGGTCGAAGGCCGGATTTGCGACCTTCAGGACCTGGCCTTCATCGGCCATAACGATGCGGGCATTCATCCCGAATACGGTGAGGCCGACACCGGCTGCAAGGCCGAGCTTCAGCGCGTTACGACGTGATATTTTGGTTTTATCCGATTGATCAGACATGGCATTCCTCCCAGAGTGAATTCGGCAGCGCTCTCCCTGCACCTGCCAGGCGCAGCACAATCCGTTCCGTATCGTTCTCTCGTTATTGTAAATATGTCAACAAAAAATCGCGATTTCAATCCGAACAAAATTTTCTCCTGAAAATATATAAGTTATAACAGATAGATAACTTTTCGCGGCGGCTTCACGGCATTTTGTCTTCTTGACAAAATCGCGGCAATATAAAAGTTCTTTGCACTCCATCGCGACAGACCGATGACAATTGGAACGCGCAGCCCCCGGTTCGAACACGGATCGGCAAGACAGGACGCGCCGAGGAGGGCGGAATGAGCCATCACAGGATTACCGGCGTTTTCAGCGCCTCCGCAACGCCGCTGACGGCGGACAACAGGCCGGATTTCGCCCTTTTCACCGACCATTGCCGGCAGCTGCTGACCGAGGGGTGCCATGGCGTGGCGCTGCTCGGTACGACGGGCGAGGCCAATTCCTTCTCCGGAGCCGAGCGCCGTGCCATTCTGGAAGCAGCACTGAAGGCCGGCATTCCCGCCGACAGGCTTTTGCCGGGCACTGGCGTCGTCGCCATTCCCGAGACTGTGGAATTGACCCGGCACGCGCTGTCGCTTGGCGTCACCAAGGTGGTGATGCTGCCACCCTTCTACTACAAGGGCGTCTCCGACGATGGTCTCTTCGCCGCCTATTCGCAGGTGCTGGAAAAGGTCGCCGACACCCGCCTGCAGGTCATCCTCTATCATATTCCACAGGTTTCAGGCGTTCCGCTGTCCATTCCGCTGATCGGGCGGCTGATTGCAGCCTTCCCGGAAACGGTCGTCGGCATCAAAGAATCTGCGGGAGATTTCAACAACATGCAGGCGATCATCGCCGCCCATCCCGGCTTCTCGGTGCTGGCGGGCGCCGATCCGCTGCTGCTGCCGTTGCTGAAGGCGGGCGGCGCTGGCTGCATCACGGCAACCTCCAATCTCGTGGCGAATTCGCTCCGCACCGTCTACGACCATGTCCATGACGAGGCGCGCGCCGCCGATGTCGAGGCGGCGCAAGCGCGCATCAACGCCTATCGCACGCTTTCCAATTCCTACGTCCAGATCCCGACCATCAAGGCGATGGTGGGGCTGAAGACCGGCAATCCCGCCTGGAAGCGTACGCGCGCGCCGTTGATGCCGCTCGGCGATGCCGACTATGCCGCACTCGCCGAAAGCTACGCCAAGCTACCTTGAGGAGATCCGTCATGAGTTTTACCGGCCTGCCTCCGGAAGCCATTCCGGCCCTGATGACCGGGGCCATCGCCCCTCACCCCACAATCGAGGGTCGTGCGGATGCCTATCTGCCCTCCCCCTGCATCCAGAACCATGCCGCAAATCTCGCCTTTCTGCCCGACGGCACGCTGACCTGCGTCTGGTTCGGCGGCACGATGGAGGGCATGGGCGATATCTCGATTTACATGTCGCGGCTGGCGCCGGGCTCTGGGCGATGGTCCGTGCCGGAAAAGATGAGCGACGACCCGGAGAAATCCGAACAAAATCCGTTAATTTTCAAGGCTCCAGACGGAAACGTATGGCTGCTCTATACCTCGCAAACCTCGGGCAATCAGGACGGTTCTGTTGTCAAATTCCGGGTTTCAGGTGATGGCGGCCAGACCTTCGGCCCGGTCCAAATCCTCTGCGACAGTCCCGGCACCTTCGTTCGCCAGCAGATCGTCGTCAACGGCAGGGGCGATTGGCTGCTTCCGGTCTTCCGTTGCGTCGGCCTGAATGGCCAGCGCTGGAGCGGCGATGCCGATACGGCTGCGGTGCTGATGTCACGTGATGGCGGCGCGAGTTGGCAGATGCGCGATATTCCAGACAGTATCGGCGCGGTGCACATGAACATCCTGCCGCTTGGCGGCGACGAGATGATCGCCTTCTACCGCAATCGTTTTGCCGAAAACATCCTGTCCAGCCGATCATCCGACGGCGGCGAGACATGGAGTGCACCCGAGCCCGCCGAACTGCCGAACAACAACTCCTCGATCCAGGCCACGATCCTGAATGATGGAGCAATCGCAATGGTTTACAACCATTCGAATGCCGGCATGTCGGATGCACGTCGCCAGTCTCTCTATGACGAAATCGAGGGTGGCGATGCTGGAGAGACCACCGTCGTTGCCGATACCAGCGCACGCAAGGCCGTCTGGGGTGTTCCACGTGCGCCGCTGAGCCTGGCGATATCAAGGGATGGCGGCAAGAGCTTTCCGCATCGCATCGATCTCGATACCGGCGACGGCTTCTGCCTCAGCAACAATTCGAAAGAGTCGCTGAACCGTGAGTTCTCCTACCCCTCGATCGTCCAGGGCGGCGACGGCACGCTGCATATCGCCTACACCTACTACCGGCGCGCCATCAAATATGTGCGCCTCGCCCCGCAATCCCTGCCGTGAGCAAAGCGGCAGCCGGAAAATTGTAAACCTGCATCCGATCGCAAGGATGCAGGATGGCAACGGCTGCGGGTTGACGGACGGGGAAATTGACAACAGGCTCAGATTATTCACCGCCGTCGCAAAGATGATGGGCCAGCGGTGCATGAAATGCCGGCATAACCATGACGAATTTCATAACACACTGATATCTTTATCGATATTGGCACAGCAACGCCGCGTTGAAGCGCGCTCGAGCGCACGTCAGATGATAAAAACTTCTGCTCTCTGGAATGCTGGCTTGACATTGACATTACAACTTTACATTAAAGAGGACGATGATATTGCCGCAAGATCTTGCAGGGAGGACTGGTTCATGGCCAGCTTGGATTCGCCGATCACGATAGTTCGGCCGCATCTGATCGAATTCGGCGTCGGCACGGCGGGAAAGCTCGGCAAATGGGCCGCCGAAAAGGGCTATCGTCGCACGCTCGTCATCTCCGATGCCTTCAATGCCTCGCGCATCGACGTACTGGAGCTGAAGGGCGAGGTAACCGTCTTTGCCGAAGTGACGCCCGAACCGGATACGGCCAATCTCGCAAAGGTGCTGGCGGCGGCAAACGCCGCCGATGCCGAGCTGATTGTCGGCTTCGGCGGTGGCAGCGCCATGGATCTAGCAAAACTTGCCGCCGTGCTTGCCGGCTCTGCCCAGACGCTGCACGAGGTCGTCGGTCCGAACAAGGTGCATGGGCCGCGCAAGGTAGCGCTTGCCCAGGTGCCGACGACATCGGGCACCGGCAGCGAGGCCGGCATCCGTGCGCTTGTCACCGATCCGGCGACGATGGCAAAGCTTGCCGTCGAAAGCCTGCATATGCTGGCCGATATCGCCGTCATCGATCCTGCTTTGACCTTCAGCGTCCCGGCTCGCACGACGGCCGCCACCGGCGTCGATGCCATGGCCCATTGCGTCGAGGCCTTCACCAACCGCAAGGCGCATCCGATGGTCGACATCTATGCGATCGAGGGGACGCGGCTCGTCGGCAAATATCTCGCCCGCGCCGTCAAGGACGGCAACGACGCTGAAGCGCGCGCCGGCCTCTCGCTCGCCTCGCTTTACGGTGGCTTCTGCCTCGGCCCGGTCAACACCGCCGGCGGCCATGCGCTCGCCTATCCCCTCGGAACGCGCTGGCATGTGGCCCATGGCGCGGCAAATGCGCTGATCTTTCCGCATGTTCTCGCCTTCAATACACCGTCCGCGCCTGAGAAAACCAAGGCGGTGATGGAAGCGCTTGGGCGTGAAACCTCCGGCAACGTCACCTCCGTCTTCGATGCGGCTTATGCTTTCTGCGCCGAACTCGGCATCGAGATGAAGCTCTCAGGCCTCGGCGTGCCGGAAAGTGATCTCGACGCCATGGCCGACGACGCCTTTGCCATTCGCCGTCTGCTCGATAACAATCCGCGAGATCTCTCTCGGGCCGACATTCGCGCGATTTACGCGGCTGCCTTTTAAGCGGTAAGGTTTTTTAGAAGGGACTCGATCGATGGACAGGAATGCGAAAGTTGCCGTGACGCTCGGCGATCCGGCCGGCGTCGGCCCCGAGGTGATCGTCAAGGCCTTGGCAGCCCTTCCGAGGGAAGAGCGCCGCGATTTCGTGATCGTCGGCAATGTCGAAGCGCTGGAGCGCGCCGACCGCGTCACCGGCACCGGACTGCGGTTCGGGCCTGCGGATGCACCCGGTGACGACAGGATCGCCGTCGACGAAGTGGCGCTCGGTGCGGCTCTACCTGAGATCGGCAAGGTCAGCCCCGTCGCCGGCGATGCCTCGGTGCGCTACATCACCCGCGCCGTCGATTTCGCCATGTCGGGTCAAGCTGACGTCATCGTGACCGCGCCGATCAACAAGGAGGCGATGAACCTCGCCGGCCATCACCATGACGGCCATACCGGGCTGCTCGCGCATCTCACCGGCTCGAAGAGCTCCTTCATGCTGCTTGCCTCCGAGCGGCTGAACACCATCCACGTCTCCACCCATATCTCGCTGAAGGGTGCGATCGAGCGCGCCAAGACCGAGCGTGTTCTGGCCACCATCGAAGCTGGCCATCGACACTTCCTGCGGCTTGGCAAAACAGCGCGCATCGCCGTCGCCGGCCTCAATCCCCATTGCGGCGAAAACGGCCTGTTCGGCACCGAGGATACGGAATTCCTGGCGCCCGCCGTCGAGCAGGCGCAGGCAAAGGGCATCGACGTCGTCGGTCCGATCTCCGCCGATACGGTGTTTGCCCGCGCCTATAACGGCGCCTTCGATCTCGTCATCGCCCAGTATCACGACCAGGGCCATATCCCGATCAAGCTCGTTGCCTTCGACACGGCGGTCAACGTCTCGCTCGGCCTGCCGATCGACCGCGTCTCGGTCGATCACGGCACCGCCTTCGACATCGCCGGCACTGGCAAGGCAAACCACGTCAACATGCTGTCGGCCATCGCCTATGCCAGGCTGATGGCCCGCTCGCCGCGGCAGAGAGCGTGATCGCGGCTTCCATGAGGACCAACAAGCGCCCATCGCCGACACAACGATTTTGAACTTCGTTATGACATCCAATAGCAGAACCGGACTCTGTCGTTCAGGAGCGTCCCGCCGTTGACGCGTCGACATTCCAAGACTACATAGCTAGACAGTCTAGCTAGGAGCAGAATCGATGGAATGGCAGTTGCAGGACGCCAAGAACCAATTTTCGAAGGTCGTGCAGAAGGCCCGACAAGAAGGGCCGCAGGTGGTGACCGTGCGGGGCGAGCGTACGGCCGTCGTTCTGTCCGCGCGCGACTACGACGCCCTGCGTGCCGGTAGGCCGACCCTCGTCGACGACTTGCTCGGTGGCCCCGCCTGGGACGATGAGTTCGCCGATGCGGTAGAAGCACGCAACAAGACTCCAAGCCGCGACGTTGCCTTCTGATGTATCTGGTCGACACCAACATCGTCTCGGAGGCGCGACGCGGCACGCCGCAGGCGGTCTCCTGGCTGCGCTCCGTCGATCCGCTCACCATCCACCTGAGCGCGTTGACGCTTGGCGAGATCATGCGCGGCATTGCCCTCAAACAGAAATCGGATCCGAAGACCGCGGCGCATCTCACCGAGTGGCTGCGCAAGCTGCGTTATGATCATGGCGACCGGATCCTGCCGGTGACCGACGAGATCGCCGTCGAATGGGGCCGCATCGCCGCCATCCGGCCGCGTGGCGATATCGACGGGCTGATCGCCGCAACCGCGATCGTTCATGATCTGATTGTCGTCACTCGCAATGTCGGCGATTTTGACGACACCGGCGCAGCGGTGATAAATCCATGGGAGACGGACGCGTGAGCAGTCGAGGCAGCCACTTCCTCGTTTAAAATGGCCTCCTGTGCCTTTGGATAAAGGCCTTGGCTACGTCGGGCCGAGAACTATTGTCGGCGCGTTTGGTGGCAGCATCATGATCTGCTGACCAAGCCTCATCTGTCCGGCGTTTTGATCTGCTCAGCGGAAACGTTGATTGCACCGCAACCCGTCACATGCCGAACAAGCGACGATCCCAGAAGACCGGTTGGTGGAGGCTGGTGGTGATCGACGGGAATTCCGGGTGGGCCGGATTGATCAGCACGTTGCGGTCGACGCGGGCGACGACGCTTGGGACCAGCAGGATGGCGCTGCGCTTTTCCTGGCACCAGCGCTCGCCGAAAGCCTTGCTGACGTTTGCCGGCATGCTGTCCCAGCCGGGCAGCGCGGGCTCGGAGAAAACCTCGTAGCTTAGCCCACGCGGTAGGGTGATCGTGACATAGTGCTGATTGGGTGGCAGCCGCCCGCTGCCATGGACGAGCTTTTCGAGCAGTGCCGTCGAATAATGCTCGCTCGTATAGATGATCGGGCTGCCCGACGTGTTCCACCGGCCAGGCGCGATGGTCGAGCCGGTGGCGTCGAAGATCGGATAGGTTCCGTGGGGATCTCCGATGCGGACGGATGTCAGTGTGCGGTCAAGAACCTGTGCGCTCACGCAGCGCTGCCGTATTTCAGGCTTCCGAGAATATCGAGCACGAGCTCGCCGCCGATCTCGCTCTGGATGACCACGTCGATCGGCCGCCTGTCCTCAAGCATTGCATGCGGCCGAAACAGGAAGTCGCGGGCCTCGATCTCGGTCTGCCAGACATCGAGCGCCTGGCCCCAGACACGCGCGAGACGGGCAAGCTTTATGCCTTCATCCGAGGAGAGCCGATGCTTGGATTTGCGCCGTTCATAGGTGGCCTTCGGAACCAGCCGGTATTTGAACTGGGCATCATCAGGCGCCAGAAGCAGCGCCATGCGGTCAAGCGCCTTGACCGGCAATCCTTCCTCGATGCTGGAGAGCAGGCCGAAGGCCGAACGCGATACCGGCTCCCTGGCGGGCAGCCCGAGAACATCGGCGATACCGGCAAATCCCATCATGGCAACGGCTCCTTTTCACTTGAGGCTATACTTAGTCTCAAGTGAAACAATGTTCAAGGGTGCCATCCCGGCTTATCTTCGATAGCGGCGGATTGCCGTGCGCGCGAGAGACCGCTATCTTTACCAAAGGCATACGAACAATGAAGGAGGTTGCCTATGTCACCGCGGGACGCCTGATCCAGCAATATCAAGACTTCTGCCTTTCCAAGGGCATCAATTTCATACGCATCGAATCCGTACGGCCGCATGACGATACCACGCTCTTCTGCAGCGCTGGAATGCAGCAGTACAAGCCCCTCTTCTCCGATCCCTCCCATAGTGGAACCGTCGCAAACAGCCAGGCTTGCCTGCGCATGGGCGACCTCGACGAGATCGGCGACGGAACTCATCTTCTCCATTTCTCCATGCTCGGCCTTTTCTCCTTCAGGGAAATGACCGTCGGCAACGCCATCGATTTCTGGCTCGAGTTTCTGGAAACGGTAGGGCTCGTGCCGGATCATGTGACGATCCATCCCGACCGCCTGGTGGAATGGACGCCGCTCTATGGCGGGCGCGTGCCCATCGTGCCGGATCCCGAATGCATATGGAGCGATGGCGGCATCAGCGGATACTGCACCGAGTTCTACAAGGATGGCGTCGAGATCGGAAACATCGTCAATCCGCTCGGAACCTGCATCGACGTCGGCTTCGGCGCGGAACGCCTCGACATGATCGTCAGCGGCGCGCCGCAAGACGATGCGCTCGGGACACTGTGCGAGACGGTCATGACCATCGTGGAAAGCGGCTACCGGCCGGGCAATAAGGAGCAGGGATACGTCTTGCGAAAACTGCTCCGCCGCATCCACAAGATGGGCGGCACGCTCGATCATCCCTTCTTCGCGGAAGAGGTCGAACGCCAGAAGCGACTGCGCGCCAAATATCTGCGTTTGCGTGACCGCCATTCCGAGATGAGTCCCGACTGGTGGTTCGACACCCATGGCATCGATCTCTCCGACATCGGGGAGACGATGGACGAATAGCGGAAGCAAGGCCTCCCGCAGACAAAGCGGGAGGCCTTGCCATATGCTGGAAAGTGTCAGCGTTTTGGCCATCCCCTGTTTGCCCAGGCGATGAGCCAGTCATGGAGATGTGCTGCCCGCATTGAACGCTTTCAGTTGCGCGCCGGCTGCAGCCGACGGAAAATCCGCTCGATCTGGGCAACAGCGGCAAAAAAGACGATGCCGGAGAAAGAGGCGAGCACGACGGCGGCAAAAAGCCTTTCCGCCTGATAGTTGAATGTCGACTGGATGATCACTGCGCCCAGCCCCTGGTTCGAGCCGATCCACTCCCCGACGATGGCGCCGATCACACAGGTGGTTGCCGAAATGCGCAGCGACGCAAAAAGCAAGGGGGCGGACCGTGGGGCGCGCAGACGCCAGAACGTCTCCCACCCGCTCGCCGAAAGCACATGCATCAGGTCAAGCTCGCTCGCCGTCGCCAGATTGAGGCCGCGGGCGGTATTCACCAGGGTTGGGAAGAAGCAAATGAGAGCAGCGATGATGACCTTTGGCAGCATGCCGAGGCCGAAGATGAGGATGATGATCGGCGCAAGCGCCAGCACCGGGATGGTGTTGAAGAGCAGGACAACGGGAAAATAGGCGGCCTGGAACCGCGGATTATAGACAAAGGCAATTGCCATGATCACGGCGAGACTGTTGCCCAGGAGGAAGCCGAGGCCCGCCTCACCCCACGTCGGAACGGCGTTCGACAGAAGGAAGCGCCATTCGATGCCAAGCGTGCGCAGGATCGCCAGCGGCGTTGGAACGATATAGGCCGGAATACCGAGCGCCGGCACCAGCCACTGCCAGGCGAGAAGCAGCGAAAGGGCGCCGATAACAGGAAGGCCGATTGCCTCGGCGAATGACAACGGACGATGCATCATGCAGCCGAACTCCCCTGCTGCAACAAATGGCGCAGATGGGCGGCTGTCTCCTGGACATCGAGACTCTCGCGCCGACAGAGCCCACGCTCGTCTTTCAGCGGTGCAAGGTCGATCAGCGCCTGGACGCGGCCCGGATTGGCGGCCAGGACCAGCACGCGTCCGCCGAGATAGATCGCCTCGACGACGCTGTGGGTGACGAACAGGATGGTCGTGCCGGTCCGGCGCCAGACGTCCAGAAGCTCGTCGTTCAGTCGTTCACGGGTGATCTCGTCGAGCGCACCGAAGGGTTCGTCCATGAGCAGGATATCCGGCTCGCATTGAAGCGCGCGCGCTATGGCGACGCGTTGGCGCTGGCCCCCGGACAGTTGATGCGGATAGCGATCGGCCAGATGCGACAGGCCGACCAGTTCGATCCAGTGGTCGGGCCGCGGATCGACCGATCGCAAGACGCTCTTCTTCCCCACCTGCAGCGGCAGCGCGACATTCTCTTTCACGGTCCGCCACGGCAGCAGCGTTGCGTCCTGAAAGACGAAGGCGACCTCGCGCCGCCGGCGCGCCTCCGACGCTGTCCTGCCGAGCACCGACAGCCGCCCGTCAAGCGGCGGGAGAAGATCCGCCACGGCACGCAGCAAGGTCGACTTGCCGCAGCCAGAGGGACCGAGAATGGTCAGAAACTCGCCCCTGCCGACGCTGAGGTCGACGCCGGACAGAATGCGGGTCGTCTCGACAGCGCCGGCATAACCGACAGCCAGATCCTTGGTTTCGATGGCCGCTGCTTCAGGCAAATCCGCTCTCACGCAATCTTCGGGCGGTCGTCCGCCGTCATGTCCAGGATTTTGGCCGTATAGCAGTCCTCCAGCTTCGGCGCGCCGCTCTTGAACTGGCCGATCTTGTCGTAGACGGAAATCTGTTCGGCAAGCGCCGCCGGATCGAAACTGCCCCAGCCATCCTTACCCGTTGCTGCGTCGAAGCTCAGCGACAATATGCGCGGTATCGTCTTCAGCTCCACGGCAAGGTCGAGCTGCGGATAGGCCTCCACCGTCAATTTGACCGCCTCTTCGGGATGGTCATGCGTCCAGGCCCAACCCTTGGCGACCGCACGCAACACCTTTGCCAATGTCTCAGCATGGCCGGTCACGGCATCGTCGGTGGCAAAATAGACGTTGGCGTAGGACGGCAGGCCCGTGTCCTTCATTATCAGATCAATGCGGTCGGGGCCGATGATGGAAAGGGCTTGCGTGTTAGTGATCCATCCGGTCACTGCATCGACCTGACCGGTCATCAGCGGCGTCATGTCGAAGCCGATATTGGTGATGGTCAGGCTCGAGGGATCGATATTGTTCTTCAGCAGGATGGCATCAAGGACATAACGAGCCGTCGGCTGGATGCCGATGCGCTTGCCGATCATGTCCTTGACGGTGCGGATCGGCGCCTTGGGCAGCGAATAGAAGGCGAAAGGCGCCATGCGGAAACCGCAGGCGAAGATCTTGATCGGCACGCCGGATGACCTGGCAAGAAGAAGCTGTGCCGAATCCGAGAACTGGCCGAGCTGCGCATCACCCGTGATCACGGGCGGCACCGTTGCCGAATTGGGACCACCAGGGGAAAACTCGACGTCGAGACCCTCGGCCTCGAACAGCCCACGCTTGACTGCGACGATATCGCCGATCTGTCCGTTGCTCATCAGCCAGTCATATTTGATGACGACCTTGGATGCGGCGGCTTTGGAGTGACGCGGCACGAACACGCTGATCCCTGCCGTCGCTGCAGCAAGGGCAAAGGCTCCGCCCTTCAGGACGGTACGCCTGCCGACCACGATTTGTTTGTCTTCCCCGTTCATTTGCTTGCCTTTCCCCTTGTTGGATTGTTGGACGACCGACCGATTGCGCTCGCTATTGCGGGCCGATGTCACCGATCGGGCCACCTGCGGACCACGCATAGATTTCCCAGAGATTGTCGTCAGGATCGGCGAAATAGACGCATCGCGCGTTCCAGACATAATCCTGCGGCGGCGCGTGGAAGAGCACGCCCGCAGCTTTCAGCTCCGCATAGGCAGCATCGACCTGCTCTGGCGAGGCGAGTTCGATGGCCGCGCAGGCCTTGTGCGCACCTTGCGGGGCACGGCGGCTTGAGACACCGGTATTCTCGGCGATATGCTCGATCTCCCAGAGCGCCAGCGTCACGCCCGCCCCTTTGAAATCGGCAAAGCCCGGAGCCCGGCGGCGCGGCTTGAAGCCAAGCCGCTCGACATAGAAGGCCGATGCTTTGTCGATGTCCTCGACCAAAAAGCAGATGTCGGTAATCGGATTGGTTTGGGCAAAAGCGGTCATATGGGCCTCCTGATGGGAAAAGCCTCGCAGACCGCAGCCTCAAGAGATTTCAAATTCGTGCGGTTGTCTTTCGCAAAGCTGCTGATCTGTCATCGGCAAGAGCCGGCTCAAAGACGGACCGAACGCTGGTATTCCTTCGGTGTCGCCCCCATCAGACGGCGAAAGACGCTGGAGAAATGCGCCTGGCTGGAAAAGCCTGTGGCATAAGCGATGTTTGCGAGCGTCTCCTTGCCATCGGCGAGGTAAAGCCGTGCTCGTTCGATCCTGCGTTCGAGAACGAAGCGATGCGGCGCCATGCCGGCCGCCCGTTTGAATTCCCGGCTGAAGTGAAAGGGGCTCATATGGGCCACCCCGGCCAGCTCCTCCACACTCAGATCGGATTTGCCAAGCAGGTTTTCGATGTAGTCGATCACCCGTCGAAGGTTCTCCGATGTCAGCGGACGATCGCCGGCTTCAGGTTTGGCGCCCAGCAGTTTTACAACGCAACAGGCGAGCGCCATCCCCAGATGCTGCATCAAAAGCGGGTCGTCGCGCCCGGTCTTCTCGGCGGCAAATGCAAGGGAGAGCGCGACCTGCAGCGTTGTCGGATCAGTCGTCGCGCTGAGCGCATCACTATCCCAATGCTCGGAATCGAAGCGAGAGCCGCCAATGCTGCTGTAGAGCGCAGGTGACTGGAAGATCGAGATATAATCCGCCGCATCGCCATCGACTTCAAGAACGGTGGCGGCCGGTTGAAATCCGAGGGTGAACGGCGGCCTCTCAACTTTGCGGAATGCCCCGCTTCCAAGCCGATAGGCATATTTGCCGTGCGCCGTGCGGTTGATCGAAATTCGATGAAGGGAGCCCCTCGAAACCATTTGCCCCGCGGCGCTGCGATAGGTCTCGACAATCATGTCGCGTTGAACGAAAGCCTTGTAGCCTCCAAGGGATGGCCGGCTTATTGAGAAAATCTGCGGGTCGATATCGGGCATTGTTTCATTCTCCCTGGCAGGGGAGAGGCAAGTTGCGCGCCAAGTGGAGCGAAGCTTCGCGCTGGATATCAACGTCGCAGCATAAAACCCGACGGTGCCCCGTTAAATCGTGATCTTACGCCTGCTGTCGCGCCACACGGCACCGCGGCCCGGCAGGAGTTCGCCTTCGGCAAATTTGGTCGCATGCGCAAGAATTATGCAGTGCATGTTCTTCTTGATCGGTGGCTGCAGACTCATCGACCGCTCTGAAAACCGCCGAGGCCTCCGGAATCATCCCTGGTCGCGGGAAACCGCGGCCAGGGAAGAGCTTTCGTTTTGTCCACTCTTTCCCCCGGAGA